>CABUDQ010000050.1 GCA_902490365.1 uncultured Collinsella sp.
GGCAGAGAGGACCTCGTTGAGCGCGCGGGCGAGCTCGGTGGTGTGGCCGGGGATGGCGCTGTAGCGGATGCCCATTTCCGAGATCTTGGCAAAGGCGGGCTGCAGGGCGGTGAGCAGCTCGGACTTAAGCTGGCTGTCGATCTTGTCGCGCGTGTAGCTATCGGTCACGTTGCCGCATACGTTGGTGTAGAACAGCAGCGGGTTGGTGATGCGGTACGAGTACTCGCCGTTGCAGCGCACGGAGATGTCAACGTCCAGGCCAATGTTGTTATCGACCACGCGGAAGGGCACGGGCGAGGCGGTGCCGTACTTGTTGCCGATGATCTCCTTGGTGTTGATGAAGTAGACGCGCTGGTCCTTGCCCGCGTCGCCGCCAAAGGTAAAGCGGCTGCCGATATTGGCGAAGGTCTCCTTGATGGAATCGCCCAGGTTGCCGCTAAAGACGCTCGGCTCGCTGCCGGTATCGAAGACGAACTCACCGGGCTCCAGTGCGACTTCGATGATCTTGCCGTTTTGCACCACGAGCATGCCCTGGCCGTCGTTGACGGCGATGACCGAGCCGTTGGAGATGACGTTGTCCTCGCCGCGCGTGTTGGAGCTGCGGCCACCGGTGCGTTTGCTGCCCTTGCAGGCCAAGACGTCAGCAGGCATCGATTCGCAATAGATAAATTCCTTCCACTGGTCGGCCATGACGCCGCCGGCAGCACCCAATCCAGCTTTCAAGAGTCCCATGGTGATCTTCCTTTCTCGTCAAAGGCCGGGTGGTATTGGTCGGATTGCTTAGTCGTCCTTGTCGTCTTTCATGACAACGGTGGTCTCGGTGTGGTTGAAGGTGTCGTGCTTCTCGGTCAGGTCGAGCTCGCCGCAGTACTCGTCGGCGTGGGTGGCCTCGTTGGCCGTCTTGAGCTGGCCTACCAGTAGCACGTCTCCGATAATCACGATGATCAGCGGCGCGACGATGTTGATGAGGATGCCCTCGATATCAAAGGCGAGGTAATCCGGATCGAAGGCGTTCTCACCCATAAAGAGAATCTGGGAGAGGATAAATCCGATCACAAAGAACAGCACCGAGGCAATAGCGAGCTTGGGCTTGGAGCAGGGGAGCTCGCCGACCAAGCGGCCGGTCTGGCCGTTCATGGCAAACAGGTAGCTCTTGCCGTTCCACGAGGTGGAGAGCATCCAGACGGGGAACAGGGCGTAGTCGCTGTCTTCCCAGGTGTAGTCGAGCTGCTTGCTTTCGACCGTGGCATCGTCGTATTCGTCGACGACAGTCTCGCGCAGGGCCGAGATCGTGCTTTCTTCCATACGGCGCTCGGCGCGCGCCTTGCAGGTCTCGCAGTCCTCGTCGTAACGGTTGGCGATGTAGCCGGGCATATATGCGACCGAGAACGGACGCAGCGCGTCGTAGTCAAACGGCTCGATGGCGTCCATGTGGCCGTCGGGCATCTTGGACGATCCGTCGACGGGCACGCGCTTAAACGAGATATTGCCCTTGCGATAGGCATCGTAGTGGTCGGTGGTCGTGACGGTGCGGTCGGATTCCTCGGTCACGGTCTCGTTGGTCGCGTCAAAGTACACTTCGCCGTCCACGCGGGCGCCGTAGAGCCAAAACGGCACGTAGACACCTTGGACCTCGTCGATGTGGTTGCCGGTGACAAAGCTCTTGGGCAGCAAGATCTTGCCCTTGTAGTGTCCCTTGAGTGCGGCCGTGACGTCGTCGCGCCCGAGCTTAAACGGAATCACCAGGTCGGGCGAGAAGTCGCCAGAGAGCTGGCCGGGCGCCACGGCGGAGTTGCCGCAGTACGGGCAGGTGGTGACGGCGACGGTGCCGTCGGACACGAGCTCGGCGCCGCACGACGAGCAGATGTAGCCGGCGTTTTGGGCGAGCTCCTGCACGGCATCGTCGGCAGCAGGTTTGGGAGCTGCGGCTGCGGCATCGGCTTTGGCATCTGCCTTGTCCTGGCGCTCGCGATAGAGGGCCTCGACTTCTTCGACTTCAAAGCGTGAGTCACAGTAGTCGCAGACAAGCTTTTGCTCGGCGCTGGCAAAATGCAGGGGACCACCGCAGGCAGGGCACTGATAGTTAACGCTCTCGAAGGCCATGATCGGTCCTTTCCGTGCCGGAGGCTATGCGCCGATGGCGCCGCCGCAGTATTCGCAGCGCCCACTGGCATCGGGAATGGTGGTGGCTCCGCAGAAGGGGCAGGTCACCGCGGTCTTGGGGGCCTTGGCGGCCACGACGCTGTCGCGCGTCTCCTGGCGCAGCTGCACCAGCGCGTCGCGGACCTCGGTTGCCTGGCGCTTGGCCTCGCGGTATTCGATGGAGCCGCGCTGATCGATGGTGGAGTCGTTCACGCGCAGGTTGATCTCGGTAAAGTACGGCGTGTTGACGTGAATGGTCAGATTAAAGTCGTAATCCAGGTCGTAGCGCGGCGGATTGTAGCTCTCGCGCTCGCCGTCCTTGGTCTCGCGATAGATTTCGGTGCGATGCTCGTCGATATCCATATCGCAGCCGAGTACCTGCGAGAACTCGATGATGTCGGGATTGGCGTCGCGCCAGCGGCTCTGCGAGGTGATGATCAGCAGGCCCGCGTCCTCATCGAGCATGATGTTGGTGCGCCCGGCAGAAAGCGTGCGCGTGGGGTTGAACGACGCCAAGCGCTCGGCATTGGCCTCGCGGTAGGCGATCTGCTCGCGGATATCGTCCGCGGTGCTGGAGCGATAGCCGTGAAAGTAGGGGGAGAGCTTGCCGGCGCACTCTTTGCACAGGTAGCCTTCATTGATTTTTGTCTTACCTAGAAGTCCCAGCTCGGTACCGCAAATCGCGCACTCTTTCTTCTCGAACATCTTGTCAAAGAAGCCCATGGCTGCCTCCCATCAACTGGTAGCGTGTGTCACTTTTGATGATGGGGGAGTGCGCAGCCTTTCACGATACCCAGACGGCTCAACGAGTCTCCACAACTGGGACACATGGCCCATTTTTCCTACTCATTGGGGACGCACTTAAATGAGTGAAACTACTCATTTAAGTACGTCCCCAATGAGTACCCGCAGAATGAGAGTGGATAATCTCCCGTTTTTGGCCTGTGTGCAGGTTCAAAGTGGGAGATTATCCACTCTCGTCATTTGGGTGTCCAAAAATCCTCGCTCGTTTGGCGCCTGGGGACACTCTTTGTCGAATGCGGCGGCTGCCGAATGTGGGCGCCGTCCTTGCTATGCCACGGTCACGGCGACCTGAGCGTAGCGGGCGCAGGGGCGCTCGGCGCGCGTCTGGACGGTGAGGGTGAGCACGAAGCGGTCGCCGGGTCGTGCGTCGGCGGGCACGATGAAAGCGGTGCCTACCGTGCATTCTTGCCACAGCGACAGATCCTGGACGCCTGCATAGCTCGATGGGTCTACGGCCACATCCCAATGTGCATCGAAGCCCTTGTCGTCGGGGTCGACGATGGTTGCCGCAAGGGCGACGCGCTCGCCGGCTGCGGCGCTGCGGTCGGCCGTGACCTCGACAACATGTGCCGGATGCGAGCAGATGGCCGGATCATGGGCGCACCATTGCGCGCGGGCGGCAAAGTTTTCCTGATAGGCACGCAGATAGGGATTGAGATTGTCGTCTGCGGGCGTGCCGATGGAGGCAAAACCGGCGGGCGCGCTCGCATCGGGGTGTCCATCAAGAAACATGCGGCCCAGCAGCGTATCGAAGTCGCGGTCGTCGATGCCGCGCAGGCCAAACGGCAGCAGTGGAATATAGGTCATGCTGTCGCCTTCGGCCATAAAGTCGCCGCGCTCAAACTGCACCGCGGGCATGCCTTCCAGGCCCCAATCCAGGCGGGCATGCTTGCCAAACTGAAAGCGCTCGGGTTCGTTTTCGTAGACCTTACCATCGCCATAGAGCATATAGCGTGCCATGAGGGGGCCGTTGCCCTGCGTGAGATTCTGCTCGGGCCAGGGAGCCTTAAACAGCGGCAGCGTATCGGGCTGAGCTGTTTTGGCGTCGAAATAGTTGCCATACATATAGGGCGTACGCCAAAAGATGAGCTCGGGAAAGAGCTCGCGCCCATGGTCGAGCCACGAGTTGTCCTGTCCCACGCCATCGGCAATGCCCATCACGCGCACCTTCTGATAGACCTGCTGCTGCACGGCGGGCCACTCGGGCGTGGCGCGATAGCGCTCGGCAATACTCATGAGGGCGCGAACGATCGTATTCATACCACCCCAGCTGAGCAACCATAACGTACGCGGATCATCATCCAGAATCGCCTGCGCAATTACGCGAGACCCCTCAGTTTCCTCAGTCACATCACCCTCAAAGGCAACATTTCCCACAAACGTACGCTCGATCATCTGGGCAGGCGTGGGAAACGGCGGTTCACCGGCGGCGTCCGCATTTGTCTGCAACTGCGGCCAAGCCCGGGCATATTCATTGCTCCAGAGGCTCTCAATCCAATGCTCGGGAAACGGCCGATACTCACGAAGCTCGCCGGCCAGCGGATCGGGCTCATGAGGCACAACAGCCCACTCATAAGAGCGCCGCCCTTTGGTCCGCCAATGCGAATTCACCTCGCCGAGCGTATGAACCCCATCCCCAAGAAAGTGATACTGCGAAGCCGTATACACCACAGCCTGAACATCAAGCAAGTTGAGATACAGAGCCAAATGAACAAGCGAGTTCATATCGTCGACTTCCATATCGGTAGTAACAATCACCCGAGTCAAATTCTGAGACATAAGCAAAGCTCCAACCAAAATAATTTCAGCCAGTTACGCACAAGGCAAGACGGGACCCATGCCCCCATCGCCACCGACCCGGCGGCCCGCTAGAAGCGGCCGGCCAGGGTCACGGCAACGTCAACGCAGCGGGGACCGGGGTTTAGTCTTGCAAACATTCCGCAGGGGGCATGGGCAGGCGCAGCGCGAAGCGCAAAGCGCCAGCCCATGCATGCCCGAGGACGTTTGCAAGACTAAACCCCGGTCCCCGCGATGGGAGGGCTTAGCGGTCGACCCTGGCCGACCACTCCCAGCAGCCCACCGGCTCGCCGTCGATGAGTACGTTGCCCCCGTCGAAGTCTTGATAACACAGGTCGTTGAATTGGTGGATCCACACGCCGTGGTTGAACGTCTTCTTGGCCGAGCCGTCGGCCTCGCGATACACGCCGGTCAGGTCCTCGACATGGCTAAAGTAGGTGAGGTGCACGTTGGCGCCGGCATCGCGCAGGCGCGCCGTGAGCGGCAGCACGGTCTGTTGCGGTGACACGAGCTCGTCGCCCTTGGAGTGCGTAAACCACAGCGGCGTCTTGGCGAGCGCGGCCACGTCCTCGTCCGTGGCGTTGTACCACGGGGCGCAGCAGGGAAGGCCCGCGGCGAAGAAATCGGGGTAGTCGGCGCACAGGCGCAGGGTCATAAAGCCGCCGTTGGAAAGACCGGCGACCACGATGCGGTCGGTGTCGATGCGGTCGGCATGCTCGGCGACAAACTCATCGATAAGTGCCTTGAGCACGGGGGAGTAGATGCTCTGGTTGGAGTGACCAAGCTGCTCGACGCCGTTGTCCATCCAAAACGTGGGCGACTGCGGTACGAGCACCCAGGCAAAGCCGCCAAAGTAGCGCTGGATCTGCGCCTGGCTGATGGCCGTCACGCGGTTGCCGATATAGGCGCGCGTGGCGCCTTCGCCCTGCGTGGCGCCCTTGCCCTCGCCGGCGCCGTGCAGATACACCACGAGCGGTGCCTTTTGGGGCACGGCCGTGGCCTCGGGCGCAAAGGGGTTGAAGCATGCCGAGTCCTCGGCCTTAAAGCTGGGCTCAAAGAAGCCGTATTCGAGCGCGATACCGTCGACGGCGGTCTTTTGCGTGTCGTTGCTCCAGCCTTTGAGCGCAGGGCAGATATCGCCACGGCAGGTGTCGAAGACCAGGCCGCAGGTGGGATCGTCGCCGTCGTTGCCGGGAAGAGCCGCGAGCTGCGTGATGTGCAACTGGTCATCGAGCATGCGCGAGCCCATGACGCCGCCTTCGATCTTTTTGGTCAGGCGCTGCTCGGCGACCTCGAGCGCCACATGGGTGCCCACGGCGAGCTTACGTCCGTTCTCGTCGCACGGATATGCGGCGAGAATGTCGATGTAACCCACGGAGGGCGCGGCATGGTCGGCGCCGCGTTCCTTGCGCATCAGAACATCGCCCGAGCGCTCGTGACGCTCTACATATATATGGAAGGTGTTCGCGTCGATGTCGTTGGCGCGCACGGTGCAGGGCAGGTCGAGTACGACCTTGCTGATCCAGGGGCCAAAGTCGCCCAAGGTGGTGACGGTTGCGTAGGTACACAATTTGAGTTCCATGAGCTGCCTCCCTTGCGCCGCGAATGCCTGGCATCTGCGGCAATACAAACTAAACATGTTTAGTGTAATCTAGAATTGAAGAATAACCAGATGAACTCGGTAAACGGCAAAATTGAACACGCCATGAACTACTAAACATATGTTTACTAGCTTCTAGCAGGGCTTCTGTTGATGAGTTAACAGATCAGTGAGGTGTTCATCAAAATAAAATCCCACGTAAATGGCTATATATCAATAGAGGGTCAAAGAGACCATCTCCCGCCATTCAAATACGTTCACCCCCGATTTCCTACCGTTCACCGGACTGTAGACGGCAAAATTGCCATAAATTCGGCGCTCCGTGTAAACTAAAGCCCGTAAACGTTCAGTAAACACCTTGTTTACGACAGCGTATCCAAGGGTCCGGCAACCGTAAGGGGTTATAGTCGCCGGGCCAAAGGCGTGCCTAAGCCCAAGGGGGCTGGCACACGAAGATATGGGGAGGGGTCCCATGGCAGTAGATAACAAGCAGATTGCCACCGATGTCCTCGAGCTCGTGGGCGGTGCGGAGAATGTTTCCGTTGCCACCAACTGCATGACGCGCCTGCGTCTGACGCTCAAGGATAACAGCAAGGCCGACGTGGAGAAGATCAAGAAGGTCAAGGGTGTTCTGGGTTGCCAGTTTGCCGGCAGCCAGCTCCAGGTCATCATTGGCCAGAACGTGCCCAAGGTGCTCGCCGAGTTCGTCGCCATGTCCGGCGTCAAGCAGGGTGAGGCCGTCAACGAGAACCTCGACGCTCCCAAGGAGAAGTTCGAGCTCAAGAACCTGCCCAACATCATCCTCGACTATCTGTCGGGCTCCATGACCCAGCTCATCCCGCTGCTCATGGCCGGCGGTCTGTTCCGCACCATCGCGGCCGTCCTCGGCCCCACCATGCTCGGTGTGCTCTCGGCCGACGACCCGACCTACACGTTCCTCTACACCACCCTGTACGAGGCAACGTTTACCTTTATCCCCATCTACCTGGGCTATGCCGCCGCTAAGAAGCTCGGCGCCAGCCCCGTGCTCGGCATGCTGCTCGGTGGCGCCCTCATGGCTCCTTCCGTGGTGAGCGTCGCCACCCAGGAGGGCGGCGGAATCATCTCCGTCTACGGCATCCAGATCGCCGCTGCCAACTACCAGCAGTCCGTCCTGCCGATCATCCTTTCGGTGCCCGTCCTGTACTTCATCGAGAAGTTCTTTAAGAAGGTTATGCCCGACGTGCTGTCCACGGTCTTCACGCCGTTCTGCACCATGATCGTCACGATCCCCATTGCCTTCATCGTCCTCGCTCCGATCGGCAACGAGATCGGTACGCTGATCGCCAACGCCCTCTTCGGCCTTGCTGACCTTGGCGGCATCGGCATCCTGATCGTCATGGCCATCCTCGGCGCCTTCTGGCAGCTCTTCGTGGTCTGCGGCATGCACATGCCCGTCATCCTGCTCGCCCAGGTTCAGATCATCGCTGCCGGTTACGATCCCTTCGTCTTCGTTTCCACCAACTGCGCTATGGCCGCTGTCTGGGGCTGCGCCTTCGGTGCCTTCCTCAAGATGAAGAACCCCGACGAGAAGTCTCTCGCCATCGGTTACGTCATCTCCGCCATCGCCGGCGGCGTCACCGAGCCCGCGCTCTTCGGCATCCTCATGCGCTTCCGTCGCACCATGTTTGGCATGTTCATCGGCGGTGCTATCGGCGCTGTGTTCTCTGGCCTCATGGGGGTTACCTACTACCTCGCAGGCGGTGCGTCCAACTTCCTGGTCTTCACCAACTACCTGCAGGGTGGCCAGATGAACACCGTCTGGGCTATCGTTGGTATGGCAATCTCCTTTGTCATCGCCGCTGCCGTCGTCTTTGCCTGCGGCTTCTCCAAGGAGGAACTCGCCGAGATGGAGGCCTAAGGCCAAACCGTTCGGTCACATATGACCTCACCTACACGACAGGGCCCCGTCAGGCGTAAGCCCGGCGGGGCCCTTCTTGCAAGGTAGACTTATGGGGCGGACGGGATTCGCCCGCGAGGGTTTGCCAAGCGGCAGGGGCTTTCGCACGGGGTTACCGCGAAAGCCCCCGGCGGTTCGCAAATCCTTTATCAAACGAAAGGACATGCAGATGAGTTTGGGAAAGCTGACCGTCAACGGTCGCCAGGACGGCTTTTTGTGCGAGGGCAAACCGTTCTTCTGGTTTGCCGATACGTGCTGGAGCGCATTCACGAGCATCACCGAGGTGGATTGGGACTACTACCTGACCCGCCGTGCCGAGCAGGGCATGAACGTACTGCAGATCAACACTCTTCCGCAGTGGGACCGCTGCCTGCCCGACCTGGGCATTTGGCCCTACGCGAGCGAGGACGGCGTGCACTTTGATTGGTCCTGCCCCAACCAGGCGTATTGGGATCGTGCCGCCGCCATGTGCCGCGCGGCCGTCGAGCACGGCATTCGTCCGGCGCTCGTGCTCATGTGGTGCAACTACGTGCCCGGTACCTGGGGTGCCAAGATCGCCGAGCGTTGCGGTGCCGAGATTATGCCGCGTGAGGAGGTTCGCGCCCACGTTGCCCGCGTCGTCGAGAACCTGGGCGAGTTCGACCCCGTCTACGTGGTGGCGGGCGATACCGACTTTGCCGGCGACGAGGCGATCGCCTATTACGAGGACGCCCTCGACGAGGTCGTCAAGCGCGCGCCCGAGGCACTGCGCACCATGCATATCAACCGCGGTAACCGCACCATTCCGGCGCAGTATCTGGACCGTCTGGACTTTTATATGTTCCAGCCCGGCCACAACTACGAGGGCCAGCCCGAGGCATGGCGTCTGCCGCAGGACTTTATCGCCAACTATCCCAAAAAGCCGATGGTCAACTCCGAGCCTTGCTACGAGCAGATGGGTGCGTCGCGCAACGTCTACTGGCGTTTTACCGCGCAGGATTGCCGCGCGAGCGTATGGTCGTCGATTCTTGCCGGCGCCAGTGCCGGCGTGACCTATGGCGCACACGGCGTGTGGAACTGGCAAACATCGCGCAGCCAGGGTTCGGTCCTGGGCGAGGGCTTTGACATGCCCTTCCGCTGGCAAGAGTGCCTGCAGTTTGCGGGTGTGTGGGACTTTGGCGCGATCGAGCACGTGCTTGCCGCCCTAGGCGCTACGGCTGCCGACGATGCACTTGCCGTGGTTCCGGCGCAGGAGCTCCTCGACGACGCGCGCGAGTCCATCCGTGTGGCGCGCGTTGGCGATCGCATCGTCGCGTACCTGCCGCGTACCACGGCGCTCAAGTTTAAGCTCGACGGCGCGCGTGGCTGGACGGCGACGGTCCTCGACATGGAGGACAAGCGCATCGCAAAGCTGCCCGTCCGTGACAACGGTGACGGCACCGTGCGCGTGGCGCAGCATCCCTTTGAGCACGACGCGCTGGTGATCCTGGCCCCCGGGCGTTAGCGTCCGTCTCGTCCGCTACCCGGGCTTCGCTCGGTTGCCAAACAACCCAGTCTCTTACTAAGTTGCGGTGGAATAGCCCCTAAATCAAAGTCGCGGGACTTTAAGCAGGAACTATTTCACCGCAACTGCTGAGGGGATAGGCTGCGGCAGCGGCAGAGGCGTTGGCAGCTGTGGCAGTGGCAACGGCAGCTGACAGGGTGTTTTCCGCCTGCTTGCTACAGCAGCTCGCCGTGGCGGGCGATGTAGCGGCGCTTTGCCAGCTGGGTGAGCGCGATGTAGGCGGTGACGATGCCGATGAGCAGCGCGAAAAAGCTCGCCGGCAGCGGCATGAGACCCAGCGCATCGGCGATGGGGCTTGCCGGTAGCCAGGTGACGAGCACCAGGCCCAGCACGGTGAGGAGGCACAGCGCGGGCGCGGCGTGGTCGCGCGGGCGTGGCAGGCGCGGGGAGCGCAGCATGTGGATCACGAGCGTCTGCGACCACATGGACTCAACGAACCAGCCGCTCTGAAAGAGCGCCGCAAAGGCCGTCATGCCTGCGACGTTGCCTGCGGCGGCAAGCTCGGACCAGCTCGCGCCCAGGGCGGCGGGGCATACCACAAAGAAGAGCGTGGCAAAGGTCACAATGTCAAACAGCGAGCTCACGGGGCCCAGCTCAAGCATAAAGCCCTTGATGGACGCGGCGTCCCAGGCGCGCGGACGGGCAGTCCAGGCGTCATCGACGGTGTCCCATGGCAGCGCGATGCACACGATCTCGTAGACCAGCGACAGCAGCACCAGCTGCAGGGCGCTCATGGGCAAAAACGGCAAGAACAGACTCGCGACGGTCACGGACAGCACGTTGCCAAAGTTGGAGCTCACCGTGGTCTTGAGGTACTTGAGCAGGTTGCCGTAGGTGCGGCGGCCTTCGATGATGCCGCGCTCGAGCACGCCCAGGTCCTTCTGGAGCAAGATGATATCGGCGGATTCCTTGGCGATGTCGACGGCGGAGTCGACCGAGATGCCGCAGTCGCTCGCGCGCATGGCGGCGGCGTCGTTGATGCCGTCGCCCATAAAGCCCACGGTGTGACCGAGCAGCTCACGCATGACGCGCACCAGGCGCGCCTTCTGCAGCGGCGAGAGCTTGGCAAAGAGATGAGTTTTCTCAGCGCGCTCGGCAAGCTCGGCGTCATCGAGCGCATCGATCTCGGAGCCCAGCAAGACGTTGCTCGCGTCGATACCAATCTGTTCGCAGACGGTTGCAGCGACGCGATCGTTGTCGCCGGTCAGGACCTTGACCGCTACGCCCTTGGCCTCGAGGGTGGCGACGGCGCCCGCGGCACTTGCCTTGGGCGGATCGAGGAAGGCCAAAAAGCCCATCAGCACCATGTCGCACTCGTCGGCGATGCCAAACTCGCCCACGCAGCGCGGATCGGTCTTCTGCGCCACGGCAATCACGCGCAGACCCTCGGCGTTGAGTCCGGCGACCTGCTTGCGAATCTGGGCGAGCTCCTCGTCGGCGAGCGGCTGGACGATGCCGTTGACCTCGACAAAGGAGCAGGTCTCGAGCATTTCCTCGGCAGCTCCCTTGGTAACCATCTGGGTTTTGCCTTGGGCGTCGGCGACAACTACGCTCAGGCGGCGGCGTGAGAAATCGAAGGGCACCTCGTCGACCTTGGTATAGCGGTCGCGCAGGCTCTGGCCCAGCATGGAATCGGGCACGACGGTCGAGGGCGTCACGTCGGCACGGTCGATTACGGCCAGGTCGATAAGGTTCTTGAGGCCGGTCTGGAAGAAGCTGTTCAAAAATGCATGGCGCAGTACGCGTGCGTCCTCGTTGCCGTCGGTGTTGAGGTAGCGCTCGAGCACGATGCGGTCCTCGGTGAGGGTGCCGGTTTTGTCGCAGCACAGGACGTCCATGGCACCCAGGTTTTGGATCGCCGGCAGCTCCTTGACGATTACCTGGCGACGGGCGAGGTCCTTGGCGCCCTGCGACAGGCTCGTGGTCACGATGACGGGAAGCATCTGCGGCGTGATGCCCACGGCCACGCTCGTGGCGAACAGCAGCGCGTCGATGACGTCGCCCTTTTTCGCGGCGTTGATGGCAAAGACGGCCGGCGCCATAACGAGCATAAGGCGTACGAGCAGCATGGAGACGCTCGAGACGCCGCGGTCAAACGCGCTCTTCTCGCCGCGCCCGTTGAGCATCTTGGCGATGCCGCCTAGGTAGGTGTCCGAGCCGGTGGCAACGACAAGTGCCATGGCAGTGCCGTTTTGCACGGAGGTGCCGGTAAAGACGATGTTCTTGCAGGCAGACAGCGGCAGCGCGGAGCTGTCGGCACCCTCGACGACGGTGATGGCAGCGGTCTTCTCGACGGCCTCGCTCTCTCCGGTGAGCGCGGACTCGATCACAAACAGGTCGCGCGCGGTGATGATGCGGGCGTCGGCCGGCACCATATCGCCGGCAGAGAGGCGAATCATATCGCCGGGGACGAGCTCGTCGAAGGGGATCTCGAGATGCTCGCCGTCGCGCAGGGCGCAGCAGGTGTTGGAGACCAGGTCCTTGAGGGCCTCGGCCGCATTGCCGCTGCGGGCTTCCTGGATAAACTTCATGCCACCCGATACCAGCAGCATGGTGCCGATGACGATGACCGTGGAGGGGTCGCGCTGCGGCTCGGGCACGGCGAGCACGTCGATGTAGAGCGAGACCAGCGCGAGCGCGGCGAGGATGCCGGCGAAGGGATCGATGAACGCGTCGGCGATGCGGCGCGCGAGCGTTTTGGTCGGCGCCTCGATGGTGTTAGGCCCGGTGGCGTCTAGGCGCTCGGCGGCATGCTCGGCAGTGAGCCCGTCGGCCGTGGTGTCGAGCAGCACGAGGGCGTCCTCGGCGCTATGGGTGGCGGCGAATATGGTGTTCTTGGAAAGGCCGGTGTGAGCGGCGGGGCGCGCCGTGCGGCGGCGCTTGGAGATGGCTTCGAGTACCGTGGCGGTTTTGAGCATCAGCATAGGGTCCTCCTTGTTGAAGGGAGTTAGCGTACGTGTCGTATTTGCTTTAAAAACCTAGATATCGCTCACGTCATACTCGCGAACCACTACAAAGGGGACAGGCACCTTTGTGGTGGTTTTGACGATCGGTTCGTGGTGCTTATGCGTGTGCGGAATCCTCGCGGCGTGCCGAGGGCGACATGCAGGTTTTTCGACTATGACTGCCTTCCATGGCACACCTCCTTAAGACCGGGCGCAGCGCGCTTCGGGCATCTCGTGCCCGTTTGAATCCGCCCGTATTCTTGATGAGGGGGTTTGCCGTGTCAACCCCATTGCTCAGAAAACCATCGTCCCTGACAAAGCCTTTACAGAATGCCGCGGCCCCAAAGCGCGCCCCGCAATGCGCCCTGCCTGCGCTAAACTGGAAGGCACGTACGCGATTACGAGAGGAGCCCGCATGGAGGCTTACAAGCAAGAGTTCATCAAGTTTATGGTTGAGTCCGACGTTCTTAAGTTCGGCAGCTTTACGCTCAAGAGCGGCCGTCAGTCCCCGTTCTTTATGAACGCCGGCGCTTACGTGACGGGCTATCAGCTCAAGAAGCTGGGCGAGTATTATGCCCAGGCCATCCACGATAACTTTGGCGACGACTTTGATGTGCTGTTTGGACCGGCCTACAAGGGTATTCCGCTGGCCGTCGTGACCGCCATTGCCTACCACGAGCTGTACGGCAAGGAGGTCAAGTACTGCTGCGACCGCAAGGAGGCCAAGGACCACGGCGCTGACAAGGGCAACCTGCTGGGCTACGAGCCCCAGGACGGCGACCGCGTGGTCATGGTCGAGGACGTCACCACCAGCGGTAAGTCCATCGACGAGACCTATCCCAAGGTCAAGGCTGCTGCCGATGTCGAGATCAAGGGCCTGATTGTGTCCCTCAACCGCATGGAGGTCGGCAAGGGTGGCGTGACCACCGCGCAGAAGGAGATCGAGGCCAAGTACGGTTTCCCCGTCGCGAGCATCGTCTCCATGGCTGAGGTCGTCGAGACCCTCTACAACCACGAGATCGACGGCAAAGTCGTCATCGACGACGAGCTCAAGACCGCCATCGACGCCTACTACGAGCAGTACGGCGTCAAGTAGGTTCCGCCTCCGTTAGTTACGCGGTTTTACCAAACCGCGTAACGGCTCGACGCTGCAAACCCGCCAGAGCGGCAATCTGCCTTTCAACTTCGGCGGCATGACCAGAAGGTCAATGCCGCCTCGTTTCAAGGCACCTTGCTCGCTCTGGCGGGTTTTCGCTCATATGACCCAATCCGCTGTCAAGGGCCACAATGGCCCCGCCGACCGCT
>CABUDQ010000051.1 GCA_902490365.1 uncultured Collinsella sp.
AATGCAATTAAATCATCAGGTGCAAGCTCGAGCTGATAACCACGCTTGCCTCCCGAAATAAAAATGGTATCCCAAAGGACACATGTCTCATCAATGAGCGTCCGGTAGCGTTTTTTCATACCGACCGGGCTGCAGCCGCCGCGAACGTAGCCAGTCGCCGCAAGCAAATCCTTCACATGCATCATGGCCAAAGACTTCTCCCCCGCGGCACGCGCGGCGGACTTTAGATCGAGCTCGTCGGCAACAGGGATGCAGCACACGACATAGTCGTTGGACGGCGTCACGCAGACCAAGGTCTTAAATCCTTGACCGGGCTCCTCGCCAAGCTGCTCCGAAATCGCGACCCCCAGGCCCACCGACTCATCGCCATCGTCTTCGTACGTATGTAGAACATAGGAAATGCCGGCGCTTTCCAGCTCGCGCATCGCATTGGTTTTTGGCGTCTTTACAGCCTTTGCCATGGCATATCCTTTCCCTCGCATTCGGACGCAAGGTTTAAGTATATGTCCAATTTGGCTGCATACGTCACTTCGACACAGCAAGCGCCATCGAATCACAAGGAGTCGATGGCGCCCATAAACTGAATCGCCTATTTATTGAGCATCAAGTTGAGCCTGGCGCTCCCGGTCACGCCTGAGCAACGGCGCCAAAAACTTGCCCGTATAACTCTGCGGACAGTCCGCAACCTGCTCCGGTGTGCCCGAAACCACGACGGTTCCGCCGCCGTTACCGCCCTCGGGGCCCATATCGATCAGGCGGTCGGCAACCTTGATGACATCAAGGTTGTGTTCAATCACCAGCACCGTGTTACCCGCATCGACCAAGCGCTGCAGCACATCGAGCAGCTGGCGGACGTCCTCAAAATGAAGGCCGGTCGTCGGCTCGTCCAAAATATAGAACGTCTTGCCCGTCTGGCGTCGATGAAGCTCCTTAGCGAGCTTCACACGCTGCGCCTCGCCACCCGAGAGCGTCGTGGCGGGCTGGCCTAGGCTCACGTAGCCCAAGCCTACATCGTACAGCGTCTGGAGTTTGCGCTTAATCTGCGGGATATTCCCAAAGAAGGCCAGCGCCTCGGTGACGCTCATGTCTAGCACGTCCGAGATGGTCTTGCCACGGTAGGTGACCTCGAGTGTCTCGCGGTTGTAGCGTTTACCGCCGCAAACTTCGCAAGGAACGTAGATATCGGGAAGGAAGTGCATCTCGATCTTGATCTGTCCGTCGCCCTTGCACGCCTCACAGCGCCCGCCACTCACATTAAAGGAGAAACGACCCGGCGAGTAGCCGCGCGCCTTCGACTCCGGCGTACTCGCAAACAGCGCGCGAAGATCATCCCACAGGCCGATATAGGTAGCAGGGTTGGAACGCGGCGTGCGGCCAATCGGCGACTGGTCGATATCAATAACCTTATCGATACACTCGATGCCCTCGATTTTCTTATACGGACCCACAGGGCGCGTCGAACGGTGAATGGCATTCGTAAGGGCAGGCGCAATGGTATCGGTAACCAGGGAGCTCTTGCCCGATCCCGACACGCCGGTAACAACCGTAAGCGTACCAAACTCGATCTTGGCAGTAACGTTTTTGAGGTTGTTGGCTCGAGCGCCCGTAATTTTAAGGCAGCCGCGACCGGGCTTGCGCCGTTCATCAGGCACCCGGATCATTCGTTTGCCGGTCAGATAAGCGCCCGTCATCGACTCAGGACACGCCATGATATCGACAGGCGTTCCCGCCGCGACTACGTGTCCGCCGTTGACGCCGGCGCCGGGCCCCATGTCGATCACGTAATCGGCGGCACGGATTGTATCCTCGTCGTGTTCGACGACGATAACGGTATTGCCGATATCGCGCAGGCGCTCGAGCGTCTTGATCAGGCGCTCGTTGTCACGCTGATGAAGACCGATCGAGGGCTCATCCAGAATATAGAGCACGCCCATGAGACCCGCGCCGATCTGCGTTGCCAGGCGAATACGCTGCGCCTCGCCACCAGAAAGCGTCGCCGAGGCACGATCGAGCGTCAGATAGTCGAGTCCAACATCGACCAGAAAACGCAAGCGCTCCAGGATTTCCTTGACGATGCGCCCGCCGATAAACTGTTGGCGCTCGGTGAGCTCCAGGCCCTCAAAAAACTCGAGCGACTCACGGCACGACAGGCAACAAACCTCGTAAATGGACTTGCCGCCCACGGTGACGGCGAGCATCTCAGGGCGCAAACGAGCGCCGTGGCAGCTCGAGCACGGTTCCTCGCGAATGTACTTCTCCAAGCGCGCCTTGGTGTTCTCGTTCGTCGTCTCGGTATAGCGTTCGTACAGGATATTGCGAACGCCCGAAAACTTGGTATCCCACTGGCTGCGACGTCCGTCGAGCTTTTGGTAGTCGACCGAGATCTTCGTATCGCCCAGGCCATCCAAGAATGCACGACGCACGCGAGGGGGCAAGTCCTCCCACGGCGTATCGGTGCTCACCTTAAAGTGTTTGCAGACCGCAGCAAAAATCTGCGGATAGTAGTTCGAATTGCCAAACAGGCTACCAAAGACTCCGTCGGCAATGGACTTCGAGGGGTCCTCGATCAGCGCCTCGGCATCAACGGTTTTCTTAAAGCCCAGGCCGTCGCACTCAGGACATGCGCCATAGGGAGCGTTGAACGAAAAATCACGCGGCTGAAGATCGTCAATGGAGTGACCATGCTCCGGGCACGCCAAGGCCAACGAATACTCCAGCAGCTCGCCCTCGGTCCCCTCGGGAGCATCACGATCGGGCAGCATGTACACGTTTACATTGCCGTGAGCCAGCGCGGTCGCCTGCTCAACGGACTCGGCGATACGGCCCAGAGAGTTCTCACGGATCACGATGCGATCGACCACGACCTCGATATCGTGCTTGAACTTCTTGTCCAGATCGATCGGATCGTCGAGCGAGCGCACTTCACCGTCGACACGCACGCGGCTAAAGCCCTCGGCGCGAAGGTCCTCAAACAGTTTGGTGTACTCGCCTTTTCGCCCGCGCACCACCGGTGCCAGCACAAACGCGCGACGGCCCTCCCCCGCCGCCAGCACCTTATCGGCGACCTGATCGGTCGTCTGACGCTCAATGACACGACCGCACTCAGGACAGTGCGGCGTTCCCACGCGAGCAAACAGCAGACGCAGATAGTCGTAAATCTCGGTTACGGTGCCCACCGTCGAGCGTGGGTTTTTGGACGTCGTCTTCTGATCGATCGACACAGCCGGCGACAGACCGTCAATCGAATCCAGGTCGGGCTTGTCCATCTGGCCCAAGAACTGGCGCGCATAGCTCGAAAGACTCTCGACGTATCGACGCTGGCCCTCGGCATAGATAGTGTCGAATGCCAGCGAACTCTTGCCCGAGCCAGAAAGACCGGTAATGACCACGAGTTGGTCACGCGGAATGGAAACATCGATATCCCGGAGGTTATGCTCACGAGCGCCGCGAATAACGATAGAAGAATCAGACATGGAAGCTCCTTGCCTCCTATTGCATCGAATCATACTGCCGATGAGTTTAGCGCACTCGACGCGCACAGATGTTCGTAATACAAGATTCGCAGACCTTTAGCTTTGCGTATCGGGCGCTTTGTTTCTCGAAATGCCGTGGAAAGGTTACAGTAATCTAATACTGAACTTAATTTGCTGTACCAGAGGAACGTCCATGACCGAAGATATCCCCCTTGAAATCACTTCGAGCGACATGGCCAATCTGCCCATATTCATCGCCGTCCTTATCGTGGCCGCCGTCGTCGTGCGCGTGTATTTTTCAATCAAACGCAACGAAAAGCCACCCATTGCCCGCGTCTTTTGGTGCGCGACGCTCCTCATCCCGCTCGGCGTGGTAGCTGCATGGGTTACGAATCAATTGCTCGTAAATGAGGGCAGCTCCCTATGGATCCTTTCTTATTCGGCGCTCGGTGCTGCCGCCGTCATGCTTCTTGTCGAGCCCTTGGTTTCGGGACTTATCGACCAAACCGACCTTGCGACGGGAACGGTTGCCTGTATTTGCCGTGACATCCTTGTCATCGCCGCTGTTTCAGCGCTCTCGTTCGTTTCACTCGAAATTGCCTGCAACGAAACGTTCTATCGCATTCCCGCCAACTCATTCGGGTTTTCCGTCGGGCTGCTCGCGACGGTTCTGCTCTCCCTTTATTTGCTGGGACAGCGTCATGGAGGCGTCATGGCTCTCGTGCCCGTCGTCTGCTGCATCCTTGGCATTGCCGAGCACTTCGTCATAACGTTTAAAGGCGAAGCCATCCTGCCAAGCGATATCTTGGCCCTTGGCACCGCAATGGAAGTGAGCGAGGGATACGAGTTTACCTTTACCGCCGGAATCGTAACCTCTCTCGCCCTGCTGGAGATTTCCCTGGGGCTTCTTTCGCTCATCCGACCGCGAAAGCTCCGTACGCCCACCCATGTCTTCCCCGCTATCGCCGCTAACCTCTGTGCTTTTCTGCTAGTGACCGTTGTGGGGCTCTCAGGCTTTTCCAACATCGACTTGGAGCAGGCGCTGGATTTTGGATTTGACCGTTGGCAGCCCATCACCACATATGCGTCTCAGGGTTTTATCACTTCGTTCACCGAAATGGTCAACGAGTTGCCCATTGAGAAGCCCGAAGACTATACGCCCGATGAGGCGCAGAGCATCGAGCAGGAGCTCGCCGCCGCCTACGACAGCACATATGGCTCGAGCGAGCAGCGCGCGGCGGCCGTTGCCCAGTTCAATGAAATCAAGCCGACGATTGTTGCCGTCATGAACGAGAGTTTTAGCGACCTTTCGTGCTTTGAGCAGCTCCAGGCGGCCGGGTACACCGGCCCCGCATTCTACAACTCGCTTCCCGACACACTTGTTCGCGGCACCATGCTCGCTTCGGTCGCCGGTGGCGGAACGGCGAACTCCGAATTCGAATTTTTGACCGGAGCGACAACGGCCTTTGTCGGATTAGGCAAGATCCCCTATCAGCTGTATCAGATGAATGGCGTAAACAGCCTGGCAAAGGACCTTAAAGAGCTTGGGTATACCACTACCGCTATGCACCCGCAAAACCCCGTCAACTACCATCGAGATAAAATCTATCAGCAGCTGGGCTTTGGAGACTTTCTTTCAATCGGCGATTTCGAAGGTGTGCCCTATTACCATGCCGGCGTATGCGACTACGCTACCTACGACAAGATACTCGACCTGCTTAGAACCGACGAAGCGCCACAGTTCATCTTTGACGTCACGATGCAAAATCACGGCGGCTACGACTATGGCACCGTTCCCGCCGAAGAGCTGACAAACTATTGGGTCGAGGGAGCCAGCGAAGGCGCCAACAGCGCGCTCAACACCTATCTCACCTGCATCAACGCATCCGACCGGGACCTCGAGTACTTTATCAACGAGCTCCGCAATATCGGCAGACCGGTTGTTCTTGTCTTTTTTGGCGACCATCAGCCGAGCGCCGCAACGACTCTCAACGACGAGCTGTACCCTCAGGAAGATACGGCAAGCCACGCTTTCCGTATCTATCAGTCGACATATCTCGTCTGGGCTAACTATGAGATCGCCGGCAATACCGAGCTCAACGTCTACGACACCATCGGGGCAAACGAGATTGCAGCCATTACCCTTAATAAGATCGGCGCTCCGCTCACCAATTACCAAAAGGCCCTGCTTGCAACAAGGTCAGATGTGCCCACCATCAATGTCGCCGGCTATCTCGGTGCCGACGGGCTGCGCTACGACTTGGAATCGGAAGACAGCCCATACGCCTCGATGATCGACAAGCTGCAGCGCATGCAGTACCTCGAGTTCGCCAGCAAAGTTCAGTAAGCCCGCCCATTCGCTTGGCCCATCGTATTGCAAGCGCACTCGGCCCAAATGCATCGCAAATGACTCCCGCTCGCAAACGAGGGTACAATGACGCTCGTGTCACATCGCGGGGCCCCGGCCCCAACATATACAAAGGAGTCATACATGGGTTGCGAACACGCACAGGCCGCCGGCGGACAAACGTCGCCATCGCAATTTGAGGAGAACACGCTGTCCGAGGTCAAGCGCGTCATCGCCGTGCTTTCCGGCAAGGGCGGTGTCGGCAAGTCGTTTGTCACCGGTGCCATCGCCACCGAGCTTGCCCGTCGCGGCCACAAGGTCGGCGTCCTCGATGCCGACATCACCGGTCCCTCTATCCCCAAGATGTTCGGTATGAGCGGACGCCACGTCCATGCCCTTGGCAACCTTATGCTGCCCGAAATCTCCGAGCACGGCGTCAAGGTCATGAGCTCCAACCTGCTGCTCCAAAACGAGACCGACCCCGTCCTTTGGCGCGGTCCGGTCATCGCAGGCGCCATTAGGCAGTTCTGGAGCGAGACCTCTTGGGGCCCCATCGACTACCTGCTGGTCGACATGCCTCCGGGAACAGGCGATGTCGCGCTCACCGTCTTCCAGTCGCTGCCCGTCGACGGAATCGTCATCGTCACGAGCCCGCAGGATCTGGTCTCGATGATCGTCGCCAAGGCGGTCAACATGGCCGAGAAGATGAACGTCCCCATTCTGGGCATTGTCGAGAACATGAGCTATATTGAGTGCCCCGACTGCGGCAAGAAGATCGAGGTCTTTGGCAAGAGCAAGCTCCCCGAGGTCGCAGAGCGCTATAACCTCGACATCTTGGGCCAGCTTCCCATTAATCCGGTACTCGCCGAGGCCTGCGATAAGGGCGAGGTCGAGACCGCGCTGCCCGATGGCATGTTGCCCAAGGCAGTCTCTGCCGTCGAGGCTATTACCCCGCACGAGACCGACGAGGCCTAAGTGAACGCGAGCGCCTTCTATGACGTCTTGGTAATCGGCGGCGGGGCTTCAGGCCTCGCCGCCGCCATTACGGCCGCACGCGCTGGCAAAAGCGTCTGCATCGTTGAGCGCGATGTCGCCTGCGGCCTCAAGCTCCTTGCGACCGGTAACGGCCGCTGCAACCTCTCCAACGAATCAATTGATCCTCAGCGGTATAACCACCCCGCATTCGTCGAATCCGTCATGGGCCCCCAGCCCGAACAAGAGCTTATGGGTTTCTTCTCCTCGCTGGGTATCATGACAACCTCCGAGGAAGGCCGGCTGTACCCGCGCTCCCTTCGCGCCGAATCGGTGCGCGACGCGCTTCTCAACGTTTGCGACCGCCTAGGTATCACCTTAATCTGCGGAGCCAACGTTGCCTCGGCGCACAAAGCTCCCGAAGGCTGGGCACTCCAAATAGACCGTCCAGCGCGGGCGCTCAAGGCAAAAAAGCACGACGACCGAAAATCGGAGCTCCGCTCGCTTCGGAAAGCGCTCACCGATGTCCCTCGCAAGAACGAGACCCTGCAGGCACATGCCGTAATTATCGCCACGGGCGGCAGCCCCACCGGTATCGCCGATACGTTTCGCCTCCCCCTCACTTCGCTGCGCCCCATCCTCTGCCCCGTTTCGGCAACGGTCGTTGGCGATCGGGCGGCACTCAAGACGTTGGATGGCCTGCGCGTCCGCGCCCGCTTGACGCTCGCCCGTAACCATAGTGAGCTCTGGCACGAAGACGGTGAAGTGCTGTTTCGAACCTTCGGCATCTCGGGCGTCGCTGTCTTCAACCTCTCCCGTCGTATCCAGCGCGGCGATACGATCCTGCTCGACGTTTTCCCCGACCTCTCCAAAGACGAATTGCTCGATACGCTCAACCGGCGCGTTGAGCTGCTCGATAGCTTTTCGCCCCGCAATCCCCGTTGGCTCGACGGCATGCTCGCCCCGCAACTCTCCCGCGTCGTCTGCACAGCGTTCGAGCAATGCCATCCAGGCTCCAATGATGTCATCCACCTGGTCTCGATCCTCAAGCACTTTAAGTTGCTCGTCGAAGGAACAGCCGAGGAGCGCTCAGCACAGGTCACGCGTGGTGGCGTATCTGTCGAGAGCATCTCAACACCCAGTTTACGCGCGCGCAGCGTTGTCGACGCCCCGCTTTACGTCTGCGGCGAAGCGCTCGACATCGACGCCGATTGTGGAGGCTTTAACCTTGCGTGGGCCTGGCTCTCGGGCATTCGCGCTGCAAGCAGCCTGTAGCCGCGCAGTCTATAATCAAAAACGCATTCGGGCCGTCTGGGATACCGGACGGCCTCTTTCTTGCCTCTAAGGAGACCTCGATGATCGAAATCACCCAAGTCAACGCGTCGCTCGATGAAGCCGGCGATGAAAATGCCTGCCTCATTGTTGGCAAGCGAGTCGCCAAGCGCGTCCTACGTTGCAAGGACTCCGAGATCAAGTCCATCGAGCTCCACCGCAAGTCAATCGACGCTCGCAAAAAACGAGACGTCCATTTTATCCTGAGCTTTCGTGTTGAGCTGACTAGTCCCCACCTCGAGCGAGAAGCGGTCGGCAACGTTGCCGAGCGTGATCGCTCGCGCGTACGCGCGATAGAGGACGATGGGCCTTCATTCCCCTCCCCCGTTTCCGGCGCACCCAAAGAACGCCCCGTCGTTGTCGGCGCCGGATGTGCCGGCCTTTTCGCTGCGCTTACGCTCGCCGAAGCAGGTCTTAAGCCCTTGCTCATCGAGCGCGGCGACCCGGCATTTCGCCGCTCGCAGGCGATCGACCTCTTTCTAAAGGAGCGCATCCTCGACCCCGAGAGCAATATCCAGTTTGGCCTGGGCGGCGCGGGAACCTTCTCGGACGGCAAGCTCAATACGGGAACCAAAAATCCCGCCCATCGCCTTATCCTCGAAACCTTCGTCGAGGCGGGTGCACCCCGCGATATTCTGTGGGATGCCAAGCCGCACATTGGCTCCGACATCCTTCCCAAGGTTGTCACCGCTATATCCCAGCGCATCGAGCAGCTCGGAGGTGTCGTCCGTTATCGAACGAGGCTCGTCGACATTCGCATCGACGTGTCTGGCGCCATCACCGGTATTGATGTCCAATCGTCCCGAGACGCCGCTTGCGAGCCAATCGAGACAAAGCACCTCATTCTCGCCTGCGGGCATTCTGCTCGCGATATTTTTAAGCTCCTTAAGGACCACAACGTGGCCCTCGCACAAAAGACCTTTGCCATGGGCGTTCGCATCGAGCATCCGCAGCGCGACATCGACCGAGCCCAATATGGAGCCTCGGCGGGACATCCAGCGCTCGGGGCGGCCCCCTACAAACTTGTTGCCCATCTTCCCAACGGCCGCAGCGTGTTCTCGTTTTGCATGTGCCCCGGCGGGCAGGTTGTCGCCGCCTCTTCCGAGCAGGGCCACCTGTGCGTCAACGGCGCCAGTCTCAATGCCCGCGACGGACGCAACGCAAATGCCGCCCTGCTCGTTAACGTCACACCCGAGGACCTTCCCAACGATGACCCGCTCGCCGGCATCGAGCTCCAGCGTGCCTGCGAGGCGGCCGCCTATCGCCTGGGCGGTTCCAACTGGGACGCACCGGCACAGCTCGTCGGAGATTTCCTCGCAGGACGTGCCAGCAAGGCGCCCGGAAAGGTAAAGCCCACCTATCCGCTCGGTGTGACCTGGACGGCAATTGACGAAGCCCTGCCGCAGCATATCGTCGAGTCGCTCCGCCTGGGACTTCCCCTACTCGGGAAAAAGCTACGCGGCTACGACCGCCCCGACGCCGTTCTTACCGGCGTGGAGACCCGCTCGAGCTCACCGGTCACCGTCGCCCGAGACCGAACATGCCATGCCGTGTCGACCCCGGGCCTCTACCCTTGTGGTGAGGGAGCTGGATATGCCGGCGGCATCATGAGCGCGGCCACCGACGGCATCCGTTGTGCCGAAGCCCTGATCGCAGACCTCTAACGCACGAATTCCAGCGCGCAAAAGACATAGGCTCCGAGCTCCACAGGGAACTCGGGGCCTGTTCGCTATTTCTTAAACCGTGCACCCTGGCGCTTTCTGCCCGATGCGAACGTGGAACCCTTGCGGGCCTGCGAACGTAAGCGCTCGATCGTCTCGTCCTCAGACGCACCCTCAAGCATCGCCCGAATCTGAACGACGGCATCGCGCAGGCGCGCCGCCTCCTCAAAGTCCATGGCGGCAGAAGCGTTGCGCATATCCTCTTCCATGGTTTCGACAATCCGCACAAGCTCGTCATGCGGCAGTTCTTCCAACTGCTCCGCAAGTGTCTGCTCGGGCGCCACCGTTTCCGGTATGCCGCCCTCGCCCGACTCATCGGGCGTATAGAATGCGCCATGGCCAAGAGAGTCGCCCTTCGAGCGCCCCTTGGAACCCACAGTCTTTTCGGCCTCGGCAATAAAGCTCGAAATGTCGTTAATGGCCTTGCGGACCGTCTTGGGCACAATGCCATGCTCTTCGTTATATGCCATCTGAATCTCGCGACGGCGCTGCGTCTCCTCGATGGCTTCTTTCATCGAATCGGTCACAACGTCGGCATACATAATGACCTCGCCGTCGGCGTTACGGGCCGCGCGGCCAATCGTCTGAATCAACGAACGGCGGTTGCGCAAGAAGCCTTCCTTGTCAGCGTCGAGAATTGCCACCAGCGAGACCTCGGGAAGATCCAAGCCCTCGCGAAGCAGGTTGATGCCAACGAGAACATCGATCTTGCCCTCGCGCAGCGTTCGCAAGATCTCGACACGGTCCATTGTCGCCGTATCAGAGTGCATGTAGTTGACCTTAATGCCCGCGTCGAGCAGGTGGTCGGTCAGGTCCTCGGCCATGCGCTTGGTCAACGTGGTCACCAGCACGCGCTCCTTGCGGGCAACGCGCTCGCGAATCTCGTCCTCAAGATCGTCAATCTGCCCACGAACCGGACGCACATCGATCTTGGGGTCGAGCAGACCGGTCGGACGAATAATCTGCTCAACGTCGTTCTGGCTCACTCGCAGCTCATAGTCACCCGGCGTGGCCGAAACATAGATAAACTGGGGGATCCTTGCCTCAAACTCATCGAAACGAAGCGGGCGGTTATCGAGCGCCGAGGGCAGGCGAAAACCATGCTCCACCAGCGTCACCTTACGCGAGCGGTCACCTTCGTGCATGCCGCGAATCTGCGGCACCGTCACATGGCTCTCATCGATGATGCAGAGCATGTCCTTAGGAAAGTAATCGATCAGGGTAAACGGCGGCTCACCCGGCTTGCGACCGTCCAGATGACGCGAGTAGTTCTCGATGCCGTTGCAAAAGCCCATCGTCTCGAGCATCTCAAGATCATAATCGGTGCGCTGCTGCAGACGTTGCGCCTCGAGCAACTTGTCGGTCGCCTTGAGCTCCGCCACGCGCTTCTCGCACTCTTCGCTGATCGATTTCAGAGCCGCCTTGACCTTCGGCTTCTCGGTCACGTAATGCGATGCCGGCCATACGGGGATGGCCTCGTACTCACGAAGCATCTCACCGGTGACCTCATCGATCTCGGCAATCAGCTCGACCTCGTCGCCAAAGAACTCAAACCGCAACGGATGTTCGGCATAAGGCGGATACACGTCGACAACATCGCCGCGCACGCGGAACGTGCCACGCGCCAGGTCATAGTCGTTGCGATCATATTGAATGTCGATAAGCGCATGGATAAAGTCATCGCGCTCGAGCGGCACCTTCTTGTCGACGTTTGGAGCCAGACCCGCATAGTCCTCAGGAGAGCCAATGCCATAGATACACGAGACCGATGCGACAACGATCACATCACGTCGAGAGAGCAGTGACGCGGTCGCCTGATGGCGCAGCATCTCGACCTCTTCGTTAATCGAGGAGTCTTTCTCGATATATGTATCGCTTTGCGGCACATACGCCTCGGGCTGATAGTAGTCGTAGTACGAGACGAAGTAGACCACAGCGTTATTGGGAAAGAACTCTTTGAGCTCGCTCGCAAGCTGAGCGGCGAGCGTTTTATTCGGAGCCATGACAAGGGTCGGCTTACCCAAGGCCTCAATGGTTTTGGCCATCGTAAAAGTCTTACCCGAACCAGTCACACCCAGCAAAACCTGATAGCGGTCTCCGTCCCTCACGCCCCGCACAAGTGACTCAATGGCCTTAGGCTGGGAACCAGCGGGCTCGTATGGAGACACGACCTTAAACGGCACATCAGCGCCCTCAACGCCAAAGCGCTTAAGTTCACCACCAACGCGTTCTACTTCAAATTCCGCCATGGATACTCCTAACTCATATATCTGCAGTATACGCAGGCGGCAGGCATAGTCCTATACGAACCGATCGGGATAGAGGGTCTTGTAGCGAACCCAGGCATTATTGACACGAATCAGATACGCCTGCGTCTCGGGAAAGGTAATTGCATTATGAAGCGACGTACTCTGCTGCGCCCATCCGTCGACATTGCCCATGCCGGCGTTATAGGCGGCGATGGCACTGTCAGTCGACCCGTTAAAATACGCTAGAAGATACGAAAGATACGCACAGCCAAACTCGATATTCGTTGCCGGATCGTTAAGGTTGTCGACCGAAAACTCGCCACCGTCGACAAGGCCCTTGGCGATCATATCCTGGGCAGTCTCGGGCATCAGCTGCATCAATCCCTGAGCACCTTGATTCGACTCGGCCTCGGGATCCCAATTCGATTCAGACTTAATGACAGCGCACACCAAATACGGATCCAAATTATGCGAAATGCTGGATTGCTTTACATACGCCTCGTAGTCAATCGGATACAGCGGTTTAAAGAAAGCAGCAGGAGCATACGAGTAAACGAATGAGATAAGGCCAAAGACAAAAACGGCAGCCAGCGGTATAAGGCGATACCAAGTAAGGAAACGTGTCTTAGGCATCGGCCTCCTCCTTATCCACAACATCCACGAACCCATGGCGCGCAAGCCATGCATCCAGTTGTTCAAAGAGCGAGTTATCGCCTGCCGCATTATCAATAACCGTTGTAGCAAGATTGCACAGCGCAGACTCATCGGGCTGGCAAGCAGAACGGGCATCGAAATCAGATGGCACCATGCCACGTTGAATAGCACGCTCGCGACGAACTGACAAAGGAGCGCTGATGACCAGAATTTCATCAGCCAAGCCAAATGCATCCTCAAAACCAGTCGGAGCAGAAACCTCGACTACCGCAAAGGGATAACGGGGAGACGAAACCGTACAACAAACCGGATCGAGAATCCTAAGCGAAAGCTGTTCAATGAGAACGGGATGCACGATACCATTGAGCCGTGCGACCGAATCAGGAGAAGCGAAAGCTCGAGAAGCGAGGATGCTGCGGCGAATGGCGCCTTCCTCATCCAAAATGTCCCAACCGAATTCATCCGCGAGAGCATTGACGATATCAGAGCCCGGCACATACAGCGATTTTGCAAGCTCATCCAGATCGATAGGCATAGCGCCACGAGATTCGAAATAGCGGCAGGCAGTCGACTTACCCGAAGCAATATTGCCCAAGACAAATACGGTAAACATCAAGCCCTCCCTAACGCCAATGCGAGTAATTATCGCTCAAATACACTAGAAGGGCTCAAAATACAGCCAAACAGTAAGAGCGCATAAGGGGGAGCTAGGTCCCAAAGCACAACGTGTCTATAACGCAAAAAGGGGGAGGCCGCGAGGCCTCCCCCTTCTCCAATCTCGCTGACGGCTCGGTGCCGTCCACCGGTCAGCGGCGCCCTGGCCTCCCACGGGCTGGCC
>CABUDQ010000052.1 GCA_902490365.1 uncultured Collinsella sp.
GCTGCTTGCCGCAAGGTGACCGATAAGCCGCTGTTCGTGAAGATGGCGCCGGTCAACGTCGCCGAGATCGCCAAGGCCCTCGAGGCTGCCGGCGCCGACGGCCTTTCGGTCATCAACTCCATCCAGGGCATGGCCATCGACGTCCATACCCGCAAGTCCCGCGTGGCCAAGCCCAAGGGCGGCCTTTCGGGCCCGCTGTGCCACCACATCGCCGTGCGCATGGTCTGGGAGGTTGCCCAGGCCGTCGATATCCCCATCAACGGTGTCGGCGGTGTCATGACTGGCGAGGATGCGGCTGAGTTTATCCTGGCCGGCGCCACCTGCGTGTCGGTCGGCATGGCCAACTTCGTCGATCCGTGCGCTTCGCTTAAGATCGCGCATGAGCTCGAGGCCTGGGCCGAGTCCCAGGGCGTAAAGGACATCAACGAGCTGGTGGGTGCTTTCGAATGCTAGAGAATGATGCCCGCGACCGTGTTATCGTCGCCCTCGACTGCGACCGTGAGCGCGCGCTCGAGCTCGCCCACGAGCTTTCGGGCCATGCCGCCTGGCTCAAGGTCGGCATGACGCTCTATTACGCTGAGGGTCCCCAGATCGTCAAGACCTTTAAGGACCTTGGCTTTAAGGTCTTCCTCGACCTTAAGTTCCATGACATTCCGCATCAGGTGCGCGGCGCTGCCCGCTCGGCCTCGCTTGCCGGTGCCGACCTGCTTTCGGTCCACGGCCTGGGCTCGGGTGCTATGCTCGCTGCCTGCCGCGAGGGTGCCGAGGAGGCGCGTGAGGACCGCGCCAAGCTCGTCGCCATTACCGTGCTCACGAGTATGAACCAGGATGCGCTGGCCGAGATCGGCGTCGAGTCGCCCGTTGCCGAGGAAGCCGCCCGTCTGGCAAAGCTTGCCCAGACCAACGGCATCGACGGCATCGTGTGCTCGCCGATGGAGGCTCATGACATGCGTGAGCTGCTCGGTCCCGACGCGCTGATCGTGACCCCGGGCGTGCGTCCGGTGGGTGCCGCTCTTGGTGACCAGTCTCGCGTGGCGACGCCTTCCCAGGCTATCGAGCGTGGTGCAAGCCACATTGTTGTGGGACGTCCCATCACCGGTGCCGACGATCCGGTTGCCGCCTTTGACGCTATCGTCGCCGAGCTGGTCGAAAACGTCGCGTAAAAGATTCCCCTAAGTCACCACTTTTAGGTCTCATTAGCACAAAATAGCCCTTGTGCCTGCGTAAACTTTCCCATCCTTTGTGTGGAATCGCAGGTCAGGGGCTTAACTTTGGGCGCAGTATATTGCACTTTTTGCGGGTATCGTCTAACCTATGGAGCCGCTATTGGGCATTTTGTACGTTCTACGTGCTAAAATGCCAATTATTGAATCAGATATAACCCAACTATTTGGAGGTACGAATGGCACTCCCTCAGCTTACCGATGAGCAGCGCAAGCAGGCTCTTGAGAAGGCTGCTGCCGCACGTCACGCCCGCGCTGAGCTTCGCGAGCAGATCAAGAAGGGCGAGAAGTCCCTCGAGTCTGTGCTCAACTCCGATGACCCCATCGCTTCCCGCATGAAGGTTTCCACCCTCATCGAGTCTCTCCCTGGTTATGGCAAGGCCAAGGCCGCCAAGATCATGGAGGAGCTCGGCATCTCCGCTACCCGTCGCGTCCAGGGCCTCGGCGTCCGTCAGCGCGAGCAGCTCCTCGAGCAGCTGACCAAATAAGTGAGCGCTCAGGATTCCAAGCTCTTTGTGATTTCTGGACCGTCAGGCGCAGGCAAGGGCACGCTCGTCACTCGTGTGCGCGAGCTCCGCTCGAACCTGGGCCTGACGGTTTCGGCTACCACGCGAGCACCACGCAAAGGTGAGGTCGACGGCGTCAACTACTTTTTTCTGACGCGCGAGGAGTTCGACCGCCGCGTGGCAAACGGTGAGTTTGTTGAGTGGGCCGAGGTCCACGGTAACTGCTACGGCACGTTGGTGAGCGAGGTCACATCCAAGCTCGCCTCTGGCGCATCTCTGATTTTGGAGATCGATGTCCAGGGCGCCCTGCAGGTGAAGGAGCGTTTCCCCGAGGCCGTGCTGATCTTTATCAAGCCGCCTTCGCTTGAGGTACTCCGCGAGCGTCTAGTCGGTCGCGGTACCGAGACGCCCGAGACGATTGAGCTGCGTATGGCAAACGCCGCCGATGAGCTTGCCCTTGCCGACCGCTACGACGACGTCGTGGTGAATGACGATCTCGACCGCGCGACCGACGAGCTCGTTCGCGTTCTCGATATGCATGAAAGGATCTGAGGTCCGTGTCCGTTGTAAAGCCTTGCATTGACGATCTTCTGGAGAAGACCGATCACAACCGCTTCCTGCTCGCTTCGCTTGCCTCCAAGCGCGCCTGCGACATCAATAGCATGCTGCGTGGCCAGCACAACCGCGTGCTTGCCGTCCAGGATGTCGATGACATCACCATCGGGCTTTCCGGTGCCGATACCATCTCGATGGCTATGGATGAGATTGTCGACGGCGACATCTCTTACGACGAGGCCCGTTACGAGAAGGCGCTCGGCCACAAGGTTGCTGAAGCCTAAATGGCGGCTCGCGTCTGCCTGGTCCACTATCACGAGGTTGGACTGAAGGGTAAGAACCGCGCACATTTTGAGCATATCCTCATGGATAACATCAAGGCGGCCTTGGCCGCCTTTTCCGTGAATGCCGTGTCTCGAATTTCCGGTTATATCCTCGTGACCTTTAACGAGCATCAGGCCGACGAGGCGGCGCGTGTCATTCGCACCGTTCCCGGCGTTGCTCGCGTGTCTTTGGCGTATCACACCAATCGCGACCCTCAGGAGTACTGTGCCGCCGCCGTGAAGGCGCTGCGCGAGTTTGGTTCCTTCGATTCGTTTAAGGTGCACGCCAAGCGCTCCAATACCGACTATGAGCTCACCTCGATTGACATCAATCGTCAGGTGGGCGAGGTGTTGTGTGAGGCCTTCCCCGATAAAAAGGTTCAAATGCACGACCCCGATGCGATGGTGCACGTACTGGTGGTCCAGGGTAGCGTCTACGTGTATGCGCGCTCCGAGCGCGGCGTGGGCGGTCTGCCGGTGGGTTCTGCCGGCAAGGTCGTGACGCTGCTGTCGTCGGGTATCGATTCTCCGGTGGCGACCTGGATGCTCGCGCGTCGCGGCGCGGTGTGCGTGCCGGTACATTTCTCTGGTCGTCCGCAGACGCCCGATACGAGCGAGTATTTGGTGCAGGACATCATCCGTGCGCTTGAGCCGGGTGTCCAGATCGGCCGCCTGTACGTGGTGCCGTTTGGCGACTGCCAGCGTGAGATTTCGGTCACCTGCCCCAGCAATCTGCGCGTGATCATGTATCGCCGCATTATGTATTCGGTTGCCGAGCACATTGCACACATCGAGGGCGCCAAGGCCATCGTTACGGGCGAATCGCTTGGGCAGGTTGCCTCCCAAACGCTTGAGAACATCATGGCCGTCAACGAGGCCGTGAAGATCCCCGTGTTCCGCCCTCTCATCGGTTCGGACAAGCAGGAGATCATCGCGCGCGCCGAGGAGATTGGTACGTTCGATATCTCGACTGAGGCCGCTCCCGACTGCTGCACGCTATTTATGCCGCGCCGTCCCGAGACGCATGCCAAACTCGATGCCGTGCATGAGGCCTGGGAGTTGTTCGATCATGAGGAGATGATCGAGCGCCTGCTCAAGCAGACCGAGTACATCGACTTCGAGAGCAACACGTATAAGGCCCCTAAGACCTTAAAACGCAAACATTCGGAGCTTGCTCCGCGTGAGATTTACCAAGATCACGAGTAATTTTGTGCATAGACCGACGATGCTTCTGCATCGCCGGTCTTTTGCTATCTGGGCATTTTGCGGCTAAGTGTTCATTTGCTGACGTGTGCCTGAATAAATGGACAGATTTGTGCAAGGTTTTGGTCGGTTTTTGGTTTGACCGCTAAAACCGGTTTTGGAGCGTGGCTGTTGCAGGGCTCTTTTCCTGACACGATGTTGTTGGGAGGTTTTGCTATGGCGCAGCGCGAACAACACGAACGGGTCAAACGGATGGACCGCTTGGCTGACAAGTTGCTCGGTCATAAGGCAGTGGTGATGGCGATACTGGTCGTCATTGCGATGGCGAGTGGACTGGCGATGGCGAACCTTGGCGGCGGTGCCGGTGGCGTGTCGTTTGAGCGCACTGACGGTTCGGGCTCGTTGGTGGAGCCGGGATCCGGTGATGCCTCGAGCGGAAAGACATCCGAAGGTTCTTCGACTAAGGCTTCTGCCGCGGCAGAGGTCTATGTCGATGTCGATGGCGCCGTTGTGTCGCCCGGTGTATATCGTCTCAAGGACGGCGCGCGGGTGGCTCAGGCGATTGATGCCGCCGGCGGGCTGGCGCCCGAGGCAGACGTTACGGGGCTCAATCGGGCATCTAAGGTCGTCGATGGACAGAAGATTCACGTTCCAACGGTAGGGGAGCAGCAGGCGTCCATTGCGGAAGCCGGTGTTGATGGTGGGGCTTCCGCATCATCGGGCGTGAGTGGCGCAACAGGCTTAGTAAATATCAATACGGCAAGCGCGGCAGAGCTACAGACGCTTTCGGGCATCGGTCCCTCCATGGCCCAGTCGATTATCGATGAACGGACAAAGAACGGTGCTTTTGCCTCGGTTGACGATCTGATGCGTGTGTCGGGAATCGGCGAGAAGAAGCTTGCCAAAATCAAAGATTGCATCTGCGTATGAGTGCGACCGAGCGCGAACATGTGATGCCTCCGCGGCCCCTGATGCCGTGGACGATGGCCCTGTGTGCCGGCATGTGCATGAGCTGCGCCTTGGTGCTCAACGTGGCCGCTGATGCGCTGCTGAGGGAGCAGGCGCCGGCGGTCGGGCTGCTATGGGCCATTCCCGTTGCGGCGGCGGTATTCGTTGTGCTGGCTCAATCTTGTGCGCGGCTTGCCCCTTGGAAGCGGTGGCTGTATGCCGCGTCCGTCGGTCTCGTGGCGGGAGCGGTCGTCTCGGCGTGGTGGGCTGTGGGCGCGCTCAACGCCTCGAAGGCGCTCGATGGTCGAGCGGCAAGCAGCCTCGAGTTTGTCGTGCAGGGTGATCCATCCATAAACGACGACGTGTATTCCTATACCTGCGAGGCACGCGCAGACGGTAAGAACTTGGCAACGGTTCGCCTATCGTGTGACCGCGAGCTCAAGGTCGGGGCGCACGTGCGTGTTATCGGTCGCGTTTCACGTTTTGAGAACGATGCGTATGGACGATCGCGCGCGCTCCGAGGCGAGGTGCGCAAGGTTAAAGCCGTTCGGATTTTGTCCGTCGATGAGGGCTCTCCGGGGCCGCTGCTTCGGCTGCGAAATGGGCTGCTTGCGTCCATCGCGCCTGCGACCGACCCGGCGCGTGCGCTCATAGCCGGTGTCGTCTGCGGGCGTTCGGCCGAGCTGCGCGCCCAGCCGGCGGGCGACTGGTTTTCGGTGACGGGAACGGCACATCTTATCGCCGTCTCGGGCAGCCATTTGGCTATCGTGGGGTTTGTAATCGAGGGCGTATTGCAAAAGACTCGGTGCTCACGTGGCCTTCAGCGGGCGATATTGGCGATAACGCTTGTGGGCTACGCTGCCTTTACGGGCGCATCTCCCTCGGCCGTGCGCGCGTGCTGCATGGTGTTCGCGACGCTTGTCGTAAACGGCGCGGGGCGTCGCCGGCACGGCGCATCGGCACTCTTTGTTACCATGTCCATCTTTGTGCTACTGCGGCCGACGGTGCTGTTCGAGATGGGCTTTCAGCTTTCATGTGCCAGCGTCTTAGCCATTCTGTGCTTTTGCCCCTATGCGACCTACGCTTTGGGTGAGCTGGGTGTGCCGACGGGCGTTGCCAGCATGCTTTCCGTCACGCTGTGCTCGCAGTTGGCGACGCTCCCCATTACCATTCCTGCCTTCGGTACGTTCTCGCTTTTTGCTCCGCTGGCAAATGCGGTCATCGGTCCGGTGGTGAGCGTACTGCTTGCTGTGTCGATCGTGCTGGTTCCCTTTTCGCTTGTGGCACCGTTGCGGACTTGGGCGCTCGTTGTGCCCATGATTGCCGCCCGTTGCGCGCTGTTTTTCGAGCAGCTGTTTGCCGCCGTGCCGGGTGCATCCGTGAGCGTGCCGCCCGATAGCATGTGGATTTACCTAGTGCCGTTTTTGCTGGCGGTTCTGCTTGTCCGGTGGCCGCGTCCCCGTGCACGCCCTATGGCGGTGGGGCTTGCATGCCTGGTGCTCTTGGCTGCGATTCCGTACGTCTACTGGGATCGATTCGCTCCGTCTTCGGTGACGGTGCTCGATGTGGGTCAGGCCGATGCGATTCTTATCCGCCAGGGCGGTGCAGTAGCACTCGTCGACTGCGGACTCGACGAGCGCGTGGTGGCGGCGTTGGTCCGCAATAACGTGCACCATATCGATGCCGTCTTTGTGACGCATTGGGATGAGGACCACTGGGGTGGTCTGCCTGCCGTGCTCGAACAGTTTTCGGTCGGAACGATTGCCGTGGCGGCGGATGCGCTGGAGGATGCTCCTGCCGAGGTATTGAACCGACCTGGCGTGGAGTATCGGCAGGTGCGCCGTGGGGATACGGTCGATATCGGCTCATTTTGCGCCCGCGTGATGTGGCCATTCGAATCCGTGGATGGCGAGGGAAATGAGGATTCGCTTGTCCTGCTGCTCTCTTATGTTCAGGAAGGCAAGGGCCTGCGTATGCTCCTCACCGGTGATGCCGAGCTCGACCAAGAACGGGAATTCGTGCAGGAGGTGGGGGATATCGACGTACTTAAACTTGGGCATCACGGCTCTAAGGTTTCAGTCGATGGTGAGTTGCTGGACGTCCTGAAGCCCGAGCTTTCCCTCGCGAGCGCGGGCGTGGGGAATCGATACGGCCATCCGTCCGATGCCTGCATCGATGCCGTTAAGGAAGCGGGCGGTGTGTTCGCGTGCACTATCGAACACGGCGACATTACCGTCACGCCGACTGCGAATGGCTTTGCGATGCGATGCCAGCGACCGTGACGACGTCGTTGGCGTGTGGTGGGCCCCTGGGCTAGAATGGCACGGAACGAATACGAAGGCCTGCGGGAGGGGAGCGCAATGTCCGAAACCGGTCTGCTGCCGGCATATCTGATCGTCGGTACCGACGGAGTCAAGCGCGATCACGCCGTCTCGCGTATGAAAGCGCGTCTGGAAAAGTCGGGTATGGTCGAGTTCAACCTCGACGAGCGCGATATGACCAAAGACCCCGATATCGAGTCGATTATCGGATCGCTCAACACCTTTCCCATGGGCAGCGAGTTTCGCCTGGTAATCCTTGACGGCTGTTCAAAGCTTGCCAAGGCGGTCTCGGAGCCGCTCGTTGAGTATCTGGCAAGTCCCAGCCCCACAACGGTCTGCCTCATCATCGCCGACTCGCTTGCCAAGAACACGCGCCTGTATAAGGCGATCGCCAAGATTGACAAGAAGGCGGTGATCGATTGCTCCGGCACCAAGCGCTGGGAGCTACCGCGCCGTGTGCAGCAGATGGCGACGCAGCACGGCAAGTCGATCTCGACGGCGGCCGCCGAGGAACTCGTCTCGCGTTCGGGTGAAAACACTCGCATGCTCGATAACGACTTGGCTAAGCTTGCCCAGATGGTCGAGGCGCCCCAGATTGAGCTTGCCGACGTTGAGCGCTGGATTGTACGTACGGCCGAGGTTCAACCCTGGGACTTTCTCAATGCGGTCTCGGCCCGTGACATGCGACGCTCGCTCGAGCTCTTCAATCTACTGCCCGCCAAGAGCTACGTGTGGACTTACACATTGCTGTGCGGCCGCATCCGCGAGCTTATCGTTGCCAAGGCACTCGATGCGCGCGGACGGGGTCGTGAGCTGGCCGCAACACTTAAGCTCCAGTCCTGGCAGGTCAAGAATCACCTGACCTGGGCACGTCGCTTTTCGATGGCAGAGCTCGTCGCGGCGCTCGAGGGCGCGGTCGATGTGGAGCTCGCGCTCAAGGGTTCGGCCGATTCTCAGACCGCGCTTTTGCTCTGGATTACGAACATCTTGAGAAAATCGTGATGATACCTGCCTATTTGACAAATTCGTTCTATCCCTTTGAGAGGGAGCGTGCTATAGTAGGCGCTTGCATGACCTCACCGTGTCTCAGAGGTGTCATACATTTTTTGCAAGGAACTCGAAAGGAACTCCAGAAGTGGCAAACATCAAGTCTCAGAAGAAGCGTATCCGCACCAATGAGGCAGCTCGCATGCGTAACAAGGCTGTCAAGTCCGAGCTCAAGACGCTGACCAAGCACGTCCAGTCCGCCGTCGCCGAGGGCGACGCCGAGAAGGCCCAGGCTGCCCTCAAGACCGTCACCAAGCGTCTCGACATGGCTGCCGCCAAGCATGTTATCCACAAGAACCAGGCTTCCAACCGCAAGTCCGGTCTTGCCAAGCTCGTGAACAGCATCAACGCCTAAGTTGTAAATTTCACACCACACAGATTACGCGCATAAATGGAGCCTGTTTTATGGAACAGGCTCCATTTTTTGTACCGCTCGGGTAAGATAGTCCGCATGAATACTTCAATTGACATTTCCCACATCCGCAACTTCTCGATTGTTGCGCACATCGACCATGGCAAGTCCACGATCAGTGACCGCATCCTCGAGCTCACCCATACTGTCGACGAGCGTGACATGGAGTCGCAGCTGCTCGACACCATGGATATCGAGCGCGAGCGCGGCATTACGATCAAGTCCAATGCCGTCCGCGTGTCCTATGACGCCGACGACGGCGAGACGTATCAGTTCAACCTGATCGATACGCCGGGCCACGTGGACTTCACCTACGAGGTCTCGCGTTCGCTGGCCGCCTGCGAGGGTGCGGTGCTCGTCGTCGACGCCACGCAGGGCGTCGAGGCGCAGACCGTTTCCAACGCGACGCTCGCCATGAACGCCAATCTGGACATTGTGCCGGCCATCAACAAGATCGACCTGCCCTCGGCCCATCCCGATGAGGTTAAGACCGAGATCGAGGATGACCTGGCGATCCCTGCCGATGATGCTGTGTGCGTCTCGGGCAAGACCGGCGAGGGCATTCACGATCTGCTGGAGTCCATTGTCTTTTTGATTTCGCCGCCTAAGGGCGATGCAAACGCTCCGCTCAAAGCGCTCATTTTGGATTCGTACTTTGACGAGTATCGCGGTGTGGTGGCTACGGTGCGCGTCTTCGATGGTTCCATCAAAAAGGGCGATACCCTGCTTATGATGCAAGCAAAGGGCGACTTTTTGGTCGACGGCGTGGGCGTCAAGCGTCCTGCCGAGACCCCGGTCGACGCGCTGACGGTCGGCGAGGTCGGATATGTGGTCACGGGCTTGAAGGATCCCGAGGCCGTTCGCGTGGGCGATACCCTTACGTGGGCGTCGAACCCCTGCCCCGAGCCGCTTCCCGGTTATCGCGAGGCCAAGCCCATGGTCTATACGGGCCTGTTCCCGATCGACAACAAGGACTACGAGAACCTGCGTGACGCGCTCGATAAACTGCACGTCAACGACCCGTCGTTGGTGTGGGAGCCCGAGACCTCGGTGGCGCTCGGCTTTGGCTTCCGCGTGGGCTTCCTGGGCCTGCTGCACATGGAAGTCGTCAAGGAACGCCTGGAGCGCGAGTTCAACCTGGACCTCATTGCCACGAGTCCCTCGGTTGACTATCACGTCTACAAGACCGACGGCGAAATGATCGATGTCCGCAGTCCGCAGGACCTTCCCGAGGCCACACGCATCGATCGTATCGAGGAACCCTACCTCAAGGCAAAGATCATCTGCCCGCCTGAGTACACGGGTGCCGTCATGCAGCTCGCCATCGAGCACCGCGGCGTCACAACCGACATGATCCACCTGACGAGCAAATCGGTCGAGATGCGCTTCGATATGCCGCTCGCCGAGCTCATCTTGGACTTCTTCGATCAGCTCAAGAGCCGCACCAAGGGCTATGCCTCGCTCGACTACGAGTTCAACGAGTACCGTCCCTCCGAGCTCGTGAAGCTCGATATTTTGCTTTCGGGCGACGAGGTGGACGCGCTTTCGTTTATCGTCCATAAGGACAAGGCATATGGCCTGGCCCGTGGCCTGTGCGACAAGCTCAAGGAGATCATCCCGCGTCAGCTGTTCGAGGTGCCCATCCAGGGTGCTATCGGCAACAAGATCATCGCCCGTTCCACCGTCAAGGCGCGTCGCAAGGACGTTCTTGCTAAGTGCTACGGCGGCGATATCTCGCGTAAGCGCAAGCTGCTCGAGAAGCAGAAAGAGGGCAAGAAGCGTATGAAGGCCATCGGGTCGGTCGAGGTCCCGCAGGAGGCGTTTATGGCGATCCTCAAGGTGGACGAGTAGGTCCATGGCGCTTTCTGAATACAGCAAGCGGCTGCTGGGTGCCTATGCCGAGCAGCCGTTCCTTATGGCTCCCATGGCGGGCGTGACCGACCCCGCCTATCGCATCATGTGTCGCCGCCGCGGTGCCAACCTTGCCTACAGCGAGATGGTGAGCGTGGCGGGTCTTGCCTATGCCAGCAACAAGACCTGGCGCCTGGTGCTACCGGCCGACGAGGAGCAGCAGATTTGCGTGCAGCTCTTTGGCTCCAAGCCCGAGCAGTTTGCGAGCGCCGTCGTCGCCGTCGAGGAGCGCGTTGGCGATCGCCTGTCGCTCATCGATATCAATATGGCATGCCCCGCCCGCAAGGTTGTCACCAAGGGCGAGGGTTCGGCGCTCATGCGCACGCCCGACCTGGCGGAGAAGATCGTCGAGGCCACGGTTGGCGCGGCGCACGTGCCCGTGACCGTCAAGATTCGCAAGGGCTTTTATGCCGAGGACCGCAATGCCGCGACATTTGCCCAGATGCTTGAGAGTGCAGGGGCTGCCGCAGTCGCCGTGCATGGTCGTTGCGCCACGCAGCTCTACACGGGCCAGGCCGATTGGTCGGTCGTCGATGAGGTTGCCGACGCTGTCGAGATTCCCGTGATTGGTTCGGGCGATGTGTTCTCGGCCGAGGACGCTGCTGAGCATCTGCACGGCTCGGGTGCCAGCGCGGTGTTTATCGCGCGCGGCATCTACGGCAATCCGTGGGTGTTCGGCGATGCCCGAGCCCTTGCACTCGATGGCACGCCGGTTCCTTCTCGCTCCTCGGTCGAGCGCCTGGAGGCTCTGCGCGAGCACCTGACGTTGACGCACGAGCTTCTGCCGCTCATGTCGCGTGCTCGCACGTACGCAAGCTGGTACTTAAAGGGCATGCCCCATGCCGCCGCCTGGCGCGCTCAGGTGGTGCGTTGCTCTACGTACGAGGAGTTTATGGCGCTGGTCGATGATATCGAGCGCGACGTGGTGGCCTGCGAGGCCGCGCTTGCCGCCGGCGAGTCGGTGCCTGCTCATCCGCTGGAGGCCTAACGGTGGCCGTTACCGCGCTGTACGTGCACGTGCCGTTTTGCGCTCAAAAGTGCCGGTACTGCGACTTTGACTCGCGCAGCTTTGCTGCGTGTGATTTGGATGCCGCGCTTGATTCCTATTTTGAGCAGTTGTATGCGCGCCTCGATTCCTTTGGCGACGCCGGGGCGCTTGCGCAGGTCCGCACGGTCTATACTGGCGGCGGCACGCCATCGCTGGCAGGGGAGCGCTTGGTGGAACTTGCCCGGCGTATCTCCATGTGGTGCAAACCCGTTGAATTTACTTGCGAAGCCAATCCTGAGTCCCTGACCGCTGAGCTCGCCATCGCGCTTGCCGAGGCGGGTGTCACGCGCATCTCTCTGGGCGTGCAAACCCTCGACAATACCGAGCTGGCTGCTATTGGCCGCATTCACGATGCCAATCGGGCACTTGCGGCTATCGCGACGGTGAAGGACGCTGGCCTCGATGCGTCGTGCGACCTGATGTGCGGCCTTCCCGGGCAGACGGCCGCAAGCTGGCGGAGCACGCTCGATGGCGTGCTGGCGGCGGCGCCGCATCATGTATCGGTGTACCCGCTCACGCTCGAGGAGGGCACACCACTCTATCGCATGGCATGCCGTGACGAGTCGCTTGAGCCCGATGAGGATTTCCAGGCCGCATGCATGGACGTTGCGCGCCAGCGGCTGAGTTCGGCCGGCTACCATCCGTATGAGGTGGCGAGCTACGCGCTCGATGGGCATGAATGTGCCCATAATATCGCCTACTGGACTGGTCGGGGCTACCTGGGCCTGGGTCGTTCTGCCGCGGGCATGCTCGACGACGAGGATTTCGACCGCTTGGCTGGACTGTTTCCCGGCGTGGCTCCCCGTGGTGACTTTCACCGCGTGCGTTTGGTACAACGCGACGATGCCGCGACGATGTTTGATGCCGAGTATCTGTCGCGGCGCGAGGCGGCGGCCGAGGACCTGATGCTCGCTTGTCGCATGACGCGCGGTGTTGATTCCGACCTGTTGGTTCGCGCGTCTCGTGTCATCCCTGCCGATGAACTGGCAGCGGCTTGTGATCGCGCTCTTGAGCTTGGGCTTGCCACTTGGGTGCCCGAGCACGGTGATACCCATGCGGGGCCTATCGCCTCTGTCGATGTCATCGCTGGCTGCTCCTGTGCCCGTCTGGCGCCGACCCATCTGGGCTGGCTCGATGGAAATGTTCTGTTCGAGCTGTTTTGGGATCTAGCTTAGGCCGCTCGGGTAGAATTACCGGAATATATACGCTGCTGTGAGCAGGAGGTTGCCGCGCATGGCGACGATGAACGAAAAAGATTACTACGAGATTCTGGGTGTCTCCAAGGACGCCACCTCGCGTGATATTCAAAAGGCCTTCCAGCAAAAGGCCCGTAAGCTCCATCCGGACGTCAATAAAGAGCCGGATGCCGAGGAAAAGTTTAAAGAGGTTTCCGAGGCCTACGCCGTGCTTTCGGATGACAAAAAACGTGCGCGCTACGACGCCATGCGTTCTGGCAATCCCTTTGCCGGTGCTCCTACGGCTTCGCCCTATGGTGGCGGCTACGCCGGCAGCACGGGCTATGGCAATCCCTTTGAGGGCGGCTTTCCCTTTGGTGGCGCCTGGGGCCAGCAGCGTCGCGGCCAGGTTGCCTACAATCCCGAGAACGGCGCCAACGTGGTCGTCGATATCAAACTCGACG
>CABUDQ010000053.1 GCA_902490365.1 uncultured Collinsella sp.
TCTGCCGCCGCCGAGGCCCATGCGCGTGAGGTCGTCGCCGCGGCTATCGAGGCCGACGGCGGCGCTGCCACGACGAGCGTGCTGCGCGAGGCCCTAGGCGTGTCGCGCAAACGAGCCATCAGCATCTTGGAGCATCTGGATGCGGTGCGTTTTACGACGCTCGACAAGGAGGCCGGCGGCCTCAGATCGCTTCGTTAGGGGTTGTCGTATCACTGTCCGCCACAAAACCTGCCTATCTACTACGTTTAAGTGACTACCCTCGACCATACCAAAAATTGTAAAGTAAAACCGCAGGTAGACGACTTGCCGATGTTACGAAAAAGTGGGTATGGTTAACCCTTGCTGGTTAAACGTAGTAGATGGGCCGTTTTCGTGGCGCGACACTGCGCGTTTGGTAAAATACCGCCACGTTTGGGAACGGATGGGCTCCGGTGGGCCCCGCGGTCCTCAAAACCGTTGTGAGGCGTGCAAAACGTCTTGGATGTGTTCGATTCACATACGTTCCCGCCAACGCATCCTGCCAACCGCCACAAAGGTGCCCGTCCTCTTTGTGGTGGTATGGACCACGTGGACGAAACAGCTTCGAAACACGCGATTTGTGCGTCAGGCACTCAAAAACGCCTCTACCTGCATCGTAATCAAAACGAAACATCTGCTCGTCTGCTTATGCGAAACTTTCCCGCAACAGTGCGATATTATCCATACACGATAAAGTTCGCGGCGCACAGGGTGCCGCGACCGACACTTTTCGTTTCCTATCATTGGAGGAAGCATGAGCTACACGCAGAAAGTTCTCGACGAGCTCAAGGCCCGCTATCCCGAGCAGCCTGAGTTCATCCAGGCCGCGACCGAGATCCTCGGCACCATCCAGCCGGCGCTCGACGCCCATCCCGAGTACGAGGAGGCCGCCCTGCTTGAGCGCCTCGTCGAGCCCGAGCGCATCGTCATGTTCCGTGTCCCCTGGGTCGACGACCAGGGCAAGGTCCAGGTCAACCGCGGCTACCGCGTCGAGTTCAACTCTGCCATTGGGCCCTACAAGGGCGGCCTGCGCTTTAACCCCACGGTCACCCTGGGCATGCTCAAGTTCCTGGGCCTGGAGCAGATCCTCAAGAACAGCCTGACCACCCTTCCCATGGGCGGCGGCAAGGGCGGCTCCGACTTTGACCCCAAGGGCAAGTCCAACAATGAGATCATGCACTTCTGCCAGTCCTTCATGACCGAGCTCTATCGCCACATTGGCCCCAACACCGACGTTCCCGCCGGCGACCTGGGCGTTGGCGGCCGCGAGGTTGCCTACATGTTCGGTCAGTACAAGCGCCTGACCAACGAGTGGACCGGCGTCCTTACCGGCAAGGGCCTCTCCTTTGGCGGCTCGCTCGCCCGTACCGAGGCCACCGGCTACGGTCTGGTTTACTTTGTGGACGAGTACCTCAAGAGCCGCGGCGACTCCTTCGAGGGCAAGAACGTCGTCGTTCACGGCTCCGGTAACGTCGCCATCTACGCGGTCCAGAAGGTCTCCCAGCTCGGCGGCAAGGTGCTGGCCTGCTCCGACACCCACGGTTGGGTCGAGGATCCCGACGGCATCGACTACGCCGTGCTCGAGCATGTCTACAACAAGAAGCGCTCCGGCCACGACAAGGGCGTTACGCTCGCTATGTACGTCGACGAGAAGCCCAATGCCACGTGGCACGAGGGCGACGGCCGTAGCGTGTGGCAGCTGCCCTGCGACATCGCGCTGCCCTGCGCTCGCGAGAACACGCTGCTGTTCGAGGACGCCCAGGCGCTCGTCGCCAACGGCTGCAAGGTGGTCGGCGAGGGCGCAAACATGCCCACGACCATCGAGGCCACGACCTACTTCCAGGAGAACGGCGTCGCCTTTATGCCCGGTAAGGCTGCCAACGCCGGCGGCGTGCTCGTGTCCGGTCTCGAGATGAGCCAGAACGCCGAGCACCTGTCCTGGACCTTCGAGGAGGTCGACGGCAAGCTCGAGCAGCTCATGCGCGGCATGTTCCACAACGTGGACGACACCGCCAAGGAGTATGGCCAGGAGGGCAACTTTGTCATGGGCGCCAACATCGCCGGCTTCCTGAAGGTCGCCGACGCCATGATGGCCCAGGGCGTCTGCTAAATCCAGCTTGACATAGCTCCGCACAGCACCAGCTGATGCGCCTAAGGCTCCCGGCAATTCCTGCCGGGAGCCTTTTTCTATGGTGGTGAGGGTCGTGCGCCCTCGTTTGGTACACTTAGGGGTACTGGACAAGTAAAGAGATGGGGGAGAACGTGCTCAAGTTCGGTACCTACGTCCGTGTTGGAAACGCGGCCGAAGCCTATGAGCTCTTACAGAAGAACCGCAACAACAAGATTGTGGGCGGCGGCATCTGGATGCGCCTGGGTTCGCGTCGTGTGGCGACGGCGATTGACCTTTCGGCCTGCGGACTCGATCAGATCGAGGAGACCGAGACCGAGTTTCGCATCGGTGCCATGTGCACCCTGCGCCAGCTCGAGCGCCATGCCGAGCTCAACGCGCTTGTCAACCATGTCTTTGAGTTCGCCGTCCACGACATCGTGGGCGTTCAGCTGCGCAACACCGCCACGGTGGGCGGCAGCATCTACGGTCGCTTCGGTTTCTCGGACGTGCTCTCGGCCTTTTTGGCGCTCGATTCGTATGTTGAGCTGACGGGTGCCGGCCGCGTGCCGCTCGCCGAGTTCGTGGACATGGGCTACGTGCGCGACGTGATCGAGCACGTCGTGGTCGTTAAGCACGACTACCGCGCGAGCTATGAGGCCGTGCGCAAGGCCGCGACCGACTTCCCCTCCTTAAACGTTACCGCCGCCTGGTGGGACAACAGCTGGCATGTTACCGTGGGCGCCCGTCCGCTGCGCGCGACCCTGCTGCAGGGCGAGGCGTGCGGCCTTGTCGGCGAGCAGCCCTCCGAGGACGAGCTGCGCGCCCTGGCCGCGTCCGTGCGCGCGCTGAGCTACGGCACCAACCTGTGGGGCTCGGCCGAGTACCGCCGTCGCATCTCGGCACCGCTTGCCGTCCAGGCCGTGCGCCGCGCCGCTGGCATCGAGCTTTCGGCCGCGCTTGCCCGCGAGCTCGAGGGCGTGCAGATTCCTAAGTTTGCCACGGACGAGTATTCCTGCCGCCGCGTGCCCGGCGTCGATTCTAGCGAGGTGCGCTAATGGCTGCCAAACTCATCGATCTTTCCTTTACGCTCAACGGCCGCAAGGTCAAGGTTCAGATTGCCCCCGACACCATGCTCTTTTCGCTTTTGCGTGAGCAGGGCTGCGCGTCGGTGCGCTGCGCCTGCGAGACCACCAACTGCGGTCTGTGCACGGTGTGGCTCGACGGCGACCCGGTGCTGAGCTGCTCGGTTCCCGCCGCCCGTGTAGAGGGCCACACCATCACCACGCTTGAGGGCCTTAAGGCCGAATCCGAGGCACTCGCCCGCGCGATGGCTGCCGAAGGCGCTGAGCAGTGCGGTTTTTGCGCCCCCGGCCTCATCATGAACGTGCTGGCGCTCGCCCGCGCCGCCAAGGAGGACCCGAGCCTCGTCGCTACGCGCGAGGAACTCTCGCGCCAGCTCGCCGGCAACCTCTGCCGCTGCAGCGGCTACGAGAGCCAGCTGCGCGCCATCGTCCGCTTCCTTAACGAGTCCGGCGTGCAGGTGGGCTTCGAGATGCCCGAGCTGCCGGTCAACGACACCAGCTCTGACGGCGTCTCCTACAAGCAGATTACCCACAAGCAGCCCAAGAAGGACTCGAAGGCCCTGCTTGAGGGCCGTCCCGTCTACACGGGCGATATGGTGCCCGCCGGTGCGCTCATCGTTAAGCTCAAGCGCAGCCCGTATGCGCGCGCCAAGATCCGCTCCATCGATACGTCGCGCGCCCTGAAGGTGCCCGGCGTGGTGGGCGTTTACACCTACGAGGATGTGCCCAAGCGCCGCTTTACCATCGCCGGCCAGAGCTATCCGCAGCCGAGTCCCTACGACCGCCTGATTCTCGAGAACCTCGTGCGTTACCAAAACGAGGAGGTGGCGATCGTCGCTGCCGAGACCGAGGAGGCCGCCGACAAGGCGCTCAAGCTCATCAAGGTCGACTATGAGGTGCTCGAGCCCTTGCTCGACTTTACCCAGGCACTCGATAACGACATCGTGGTTCACCCCGAGGGCGACGTGACCTTTATGTTCCCGCAGGGCGGCGACGTTGCTCGCAACCTGGTGTGCAGCGGTACCAGCGATTATGGCGACCTTGACGAGGCGTTTGCCCAGAGCGACATCGTCTTCACCCGCACCTACACTAGCCAGGCCACGCAGACTGCGCCCATGGAGACCTTCCGTGCCTTCGCGACGACCGACGCGTTCGGCCGCATCTCGGTGACCACCTCCACGCAGGTGCCCTTCCACGTGCGCCGCATGGTCGCGCAGTCGCTCGACATTCCGCAGTCGCAGGTGCAGGTCATTAAACCGCGCATCGGCGGCGGCTTTGGCTCCAAGCAGACGGGCTGCTGCGAGATCTTCGTTGCGTTCGTGACCCAGCAGACTGGCCGTCCGAGCTACTGCTGCTACACCCGCGAGGAGACTATCACCGCGGGTAACTCGCGCCACCAGATGCAGATGACCGTTAAGCTGGGCGCCATGAACGACGGCACCATCACGGCCATCGACTTGCACACGCTGTCCAACGCGGGCGCGTACGGCGAGCACGCCACCACGACGATCGGGCTTTCGGGCCATAAGAGCCTGCCCATCTACAACCATGTGAAGGCGAGCCGCTTTAGCTGGGACGCTGTCTACACCAATACCAACCGCGGCGGCGCGTATCGCGGCTACGGTGCCACCCAGGGCCAGTTTGCCGTGGAGAGCGCCGTTAACGAGCTCGCCGACATGCTGCACATGGACCCCGCCGACCTGCGCCTTAAGAACATCGTGCGCGAGGGCGAGATCATGCCGCAGTACTACAACGAAAAGCTCAACGCCTGCGCACTCGACCGCTGCCTGCTGCGCGCGATGGACATGATCGGTTGGCGCGACAAGCCGCTGGCCGTCGACCTGGGCGACCGCGTGCGTGCTCTGGGCTGTGCGCTCACCATGCAGGGCTCGGGCATTTCCAATGTCGACATCGCCGGCATCGATATGCGCCTGGAAGAGGACGGCTTCATTACCATCGGCACCGGCGCCACCGATAACGGCATGGGTGTCGACACGATTCTGGCGCAGATTGCCGCCGAGGAGTTGGGCGTTGAAAGCTCGCTCATTGTGGTGCGCGGCGTGGACACCGACGTGTCGCCGTTCGACGCCGGTTCGTACGCGAGCTCCGGTACCTACGTGACGGGCCTTGCCGCCAAGAACGCCGCGACCGAGCTGCGCGAGAAGATTTGCGCCAAGGCCGCTCAGATGTGGGACGTTGGCGCCGCCGACGTGGTCTTCGACGGCCAGTACGTGCGCCTGTCCGACGAGCGTGCCGCTCGTGAGCGCGGCCGCTACCTCACGCTGCGCGACTTTGCCAACCTGTGCGTCAAGAACATCGCGGGCGGCGACGCGCTCACCTCGCACGCTTCTGCCTGCCTGCCCGTTTCGCCTCCGCCGTTTATGGCCGGCATTGCCGAGGTCGAGGTCGACAAGGCCACCGGCAAGGTGACTGTGGTGGACTACGCCGCTGCCGTCGATTGCGGCACCGTGATCAACGAGGCGCTCGCGCGCGTCCAGGCCGAGGGCGGCATTGCCCAGGGTATCGGCCACGCGCTCTACGAGATCGTCGAGCATGACGACCGCGGTCGCCTGCGCACCGGCAACTTTATGAGCTACAAGCTGCCCACGCGCCTGGATATCGGCAGCATTCGCGTGGCCTTTGAGCCGAGCTACGAGCCGACGGGTCCGTTTGGTGCCAAGTCGATCGGCGAGGTCGTCATCAACACGCCGCTCGCCGCCGTGGCCTCGGCCGTGGCACACGCCACCGGCCACCAGGTGCGCTCGCTGCCGATCACGCCCGAGAAGGCCCTGCTGGGGGAGTAGCGGGTCGGCGAACAAGTCGTAATGGGCGGGGCGGGGCAACTCGCCCCGCCTTTCGCACTCGTGGTGAGGTCGTGAGCCTGTAAAACGTGTGCGTGCGCTTGTCGTTCGTATCTGCTATCATTCCTAGTCTGTGCGCTCATGCGGGCGTGGCGGAATTGGTAGACGCGCCAGATTTAGGTTCTGGTGGGATTCCCGTGAAGGTTCGAGTCCTTTCGCCCGCACCAACGCATCTGCGTCGGCTTCGGCCGTCGCGACTCTTTGTTGCATAAAGGTACCAGCACCTCAGATAAGCTGGGCAGTATGAGGAGGAACGTGTTGAACATCACCGCTTCTGACGTCAAGGACGCCAAGCTCACCGCTACGGTCACCATCCCGGCCGCCGACGTCGACGCCGCGATCAAGAAGGCCTACAAGGACACCGCCAAGAAGTACCGCTTCCCGGGCTTCCGTGCCGGCAAGGCTCCCCGTCCGGTCATCGATTCCGCTCTTGGCGCCGAGGCTACCCTCGCTCAGGCCACCAACGACCTGATCGCCGCCAACGAGCCCGCCGTCCTCAACGAGCTGGACATCGTCCCCACCAAGAGCGGTGACTACAAGGAGCTCGACCTCGCCAAGGATCACGAGGACTACACCTACACCGTCGAGTTCTCCCTGCGTCCCGCCGCTGAGCTCTCCTCCTTCGACGCTGTCGAGATCGAGATGCCCCCTGCGGAGGTCACCGAGTCCGAGATCAACAACCAGGTCGAGATGCTCCTCAACTACCGTGCCACCTTCGAGGACGTCGAGGGCCGCGCTGTCGAGTCCGAGGACTACGTTACCGTCGACCTCAAGGCCGTCGAGAACGCCGACAACTTTGCCGCCGAGGGCCGTATGCTCATCGCCGGTAGCGACAGCAACCCCGCCGAGTTCAACGAGGCTTTGATCGGCGCCAACGTTGACGACGTCAAGTCCGTCACCTGGACCGACGAGGCCGAGGAGGGCGAGGAGGCCGAGACCCACACCGTCGAGGTCACCGTCAAGGGCATCAAGGTCCGCAACACCCCCGAGCTCACCGACGAGCTCGTCAAGTCTGACTTTGGCTTCGACAGCATCGACGCTATGCGCGACGCCATCAAGATCGAGATCGAGCAGGACAAGGCTTCCCGCCTCCCGGCCGAGAAGGAGAACCGTTGCGTCTCCGCTCTCGCCGAGCGCCTGCAGCTCGACGAGATGGACGCCGACTACGAGCAGTCCGTCTTTGAGGAGCTTGGCCAGAACTTCCTGTCCAACCTCGCTGCCCGCGGCATGACGCTGGACACCTGGCTGCCCGCTTCCGGCCTGACCATGGAGCAGTTCATCGGCGACCTGCACAAGCAGGCCAACGACGTTGCCCGTGAGTCCCTGGCGCTCGACGCTCTCGCCCGTGAGCTCAAGATTGAGGTCACCGAGGACGACATCAACGCCGAGTTCGAGAAGGCTGGCGTCAAGGACGTCGAGGCTTCCAAGGCCGAGTTCATCGCCGATGGCCGCATGCCTGCCGTCCGCGAGTCCATCCGTCGCTCCAAGGCCGTCGATCACCTGGTCGAGAACGCCAAGGTGACTGAGGTCGACGAGACCGCCAAGGACGCCGAGTAATTCTCGCCACCTTGCACGCGAGCGCATGTATGTGCCCGTGATGGGGTAAAGTTATAAGCCGGTTATCCGGTTGCTTCGTACGGTGCCAGCCAATGCATAGCATGCGGGCACCGTACGTTTGTCTAGAACCACTATTGGTCCGTAAGAGAAATGGAGATGCGTATGATCGCTAAGTTCGATTCCGCCCTCGTGCCATACGTTATCGAGCAGACGCCGCGCGGCGAGCGCAGCTACGATATCTATTCGCGCCTGCTCAACGACCGCATCATCTTCTTGGGCGAGGAGATCAACTCCGTCAGCGCCAACCTGGTCGTTGCCCAGCTGCTGCATCTTGAGAGCCAGGATGCCGAGAAGGATATCTCGCTCTACATCAATTCGCCCGGTGGCGAGGTTTACTCTGGCCTGGCGATTCTTGACACCATGAACTTCATCAAGCCGCAGGTCTCCACCATCTGCGTCGGTATGGCCGCGTCTATGGCTGCCGTGCTGCTTTCGGCCGGCGCCAAGGGCAAGCGCTTCTGCCTGCCGCACTCCAAGGTCATGATTCACCAGCCCAGCGGCGGTGCCCAGGGTCAGCAGACCGAGATCGAGATCGTGGCCGAGGAGATCAAGAAGACCCGCCGCGAGCTCAACCAGATCCTGTCCGACGCCTCGGGCCAGCCCATCGAGAAGGTCCAGGCCGATACCGAGCGCGACAACTACCTCACGGCTGCCGAGGCCCTCGACTACGGCCTGATCGACCGTATCGTCACCTCGCGCGATCTTGCCGCGAAGGATGCCTAGGATGGCAGGAAACATGCAGGACAACTTTGACGAGAACGGCAATCCCATCCGCTGCTCCTTCTGCGGAAAAGAGCAGGGCCAGGTCCGTCGCCTCGTAAAGGGCCCGACCAACATCTTTATCTGTGACGAGTGCGTCGCCGCCTGTTCCGAGATCCTTGAGGAGTCGCTGGCTTCGGACTTTATGGACGCTGCCCGCAACGGCAAGCTGCCGGGCTTCCTCAACGACCACGGCCAGGCTGCTGGGCAGCCCGCCGTGGATCCCGAGGCCGAGGGCTTTGAGCTCGAGGACGACCGCCAGGTCATCACGCACGTTCCGACGCCGCACGAGATCTATGACGAGCTTTCGGCCTATGTCATGGGTCAGGAAGACGCCAAGCGCGCCATGTCGGTTGCCGTGTACAACCACTATCGCCGCGTGATCGAGGGCGGCGCCGCGGTGTCTGCCTTTGACGATGGCATGGGCTCGCAGCTCGATGACGATATGGATGAGGTGGAGCTCGCCAAGTCAAACATTTTGCTGCTCGGCCCGACCGGTACCGGTAAGACCCTGCTCGCCCAGACGCTCGCGCGCATCCTCGAGGTGCCGTTTGCCATCGCCGACGCCACCGCGCTTACCGAGGCCGGTTACGTGGGCGAGGATGTGGAGAACATCCTGCTCAAGCTCATCAACGCTGCCGATGGCGATATCGAGCGCGCGCAGGTGGGCATCATCTACGTGGACGAGATCGATAAGATCGCCCGCAAGGCAGAGAACCTCTCCATCACCCGCGATGTCTCGGGCGAGGGCGTTCAGCAGGCACTGCTTAAGATTCTTGAGGGCACGGTGGCCAGCGTTCCGCCCACCGGCGGCCGCAAGCATCCCCAGCAGGAGCTGCTGCAGATCGACACGACCAACATCCTGTTCATCTGCGGCGGTGCCTTTGTGGGTCTGGATAAGATCATTGCCGATCGCGTAGGCAACAAGGGCGTGGGCTTTAATTCCGAGATCGCCGGTCCCACTTCGGTCGACGAGAACGACCTGCTGCGTCAGGTGCTCCCGCAGGACCTCAACGCCTTTGGCATGATCCCCGAGTTTGTGGGACGTACGCCCGTCGTTACCCAGACGCAGGCGCTCGACGAGGACGACCTGGTGTCGATCCTGACCGAGCCCAAGAACGCCGTGGTGCGCCAGTACCGCAAGATGTTCCAGCTCGAGGACGTCGATCTTGAGTTTGAGGACGCGGCCCTGCATGAGATTGCCCGCATGGCGCTCGCCCGCAAGACCGGAGCCCGCGGCCTGCGTGCCATCTGCGAAGACGTGCTTCAGCAGACGATGTTCGACCTCCCCAGCGAGGAAGGGGTAGCCAAGGTCGTCGTAACCGAAGCTGCCGTAAAGGGCGAAGAACAGCCCCAACGCATCTACGGGTAAACCAGCCAAATAAGCGCTTCTAAATAGCCTCCGACTATCCGCGGTCGGAGGCTATTTTATATATACGCAATAACCCCAACTACCTGTGTTATTCTGTGTGTTTGTTTAAGCCTCAGCGAAGTCATATCAGACTGAAGTAATCGATACCTAAGGCGCGTCCGCCTGCTTGATTTTCGTAGATTCCGCACGAGCCGAAGAGCACTTAATGTGCTCTTCGTGCGAGCCAGGACCTGACCGAGCGAAAACCAAGCAGGCGGACACGCCGGCGGGACAGGGAGAGATATATGGAAGAGATGCCCAAGAACTACGATCCGTCGACCAACGAGCCGGCGATCCTGCAGAAGTGGCTCGACGGCGGCTACTACAAGCGCCGTGAGGGCGTGGGCGACTGCACCGTCACCATTCCGCCTCCCAACGTGACTGGCAAGCTCCACATGGGCCATGCCACCGATGACTCCATCCAGGACGCCATCGTCCGTATGGCCCGCATGCGCGGCAAGTCCACGCGCTGGGTGCTGGGCACCGATCACGCCGGTATCGCCACGCAGACCAAGGTCGACAAGAAGCTCAAGAGCGAGGGTATCAGCCGCCTGGAGATCGGTCGCGACAAGTTTGTTGACGCCTGCTGGGACTGGACCCACGAGTACGGCGGCATCATCGTCGAGCAGATCAAGCGCATGGGCTGCTCTGTCGACTTCGACAACGAGCGCTTCACCATGGACGAGGATTACGCCCAGGCCGTGCGTAAGGTCTTCTGCGACTGGTACCACGACGGCCTGATCTACCGTGGCAAGCGTATCGTCAACTGGTGCCCCAACTGCACCACCGCCATCTCGGACGACGAGGCCGAGTATAAGGACGAGAAGGGCCACCTGTGGCACCTGCGCTACCCGCTGACCGAGCCGGTCAACGGCCAGGACTACATCGTCGTCGCCACCACGCGCCCCGAGACCATGCTCGGCGACACGGGCGTTGCCGTCTCCCCGAAGGACCCCGAGAAGGCCGCCTTCGTGGGCAAGACCGTCATGCTGCCGATCGTCAACCGCGAGATCCCCATCTTTGAGGATTGGCACGTTGATGCCAACTTTGGCTCCGGCTTCGTTAAGGTCACCCCGGCTCACGACCCCAACGACTACGCCATGGGTCAGGCCCACGACCTGCCGCAGATCAACATTTTCGACGAGCACGCGGTGGTCGTCGAGGGCTATGGCGAGTTTACCGGCATGAACCGCGACGAGTGCCGCGAGGCCGTTGTCAAGTGGTTCGACGAGCACGGCCTGCTCGACCACGTCGAAGAGCTCGACCACTCCGTCATGCACTGCTACCGTTGCGACTCCGCCCTGGAGCCGTGGCTGTCCGAGCAGTGGTTTGTGGCCGTCGACAAACTCAAGGGACCGGCGCTCGACGCCGTCAACTCCGGCAAGGTCACCTTCCACCCCGCGCGTTGGACGCAGACCTACACCACTTGGATGGAGAACCTCAAGGATTGGTGCATCAGCCGCCAGCTGTGGTGGGGCCACCGCATCCCCGTGTTCTACTGCGAGGACTGCGGCTGGGAGGACGCCCTGACCGAGGACACCGACGTGTGCCCCAAGTGCGGCGGCCATCACGTGCATCAGGACGAGAACGTGCTGGATACCTGGTTCAGCTCGCAGCTGTGGACCTTTGCCACGCAGGGCTGGCCGCAAAAGCCGGAGCTGCTCGAGGGCCATCACCCCACGACGGCGCTGGTCACCGCACGCGACATCATCGCGCTGTGGGTCGCCCGCATGGTCATGAGCTCGCTGTACTTCCTTGATGAGGTGCCGTTTAAGGACGTCGTCATCTACCCGACGATTCTGGCCAAGGACGGCAGCCGCATGTCCAAGTCCAAGGGCAACGGCGTAGACCCCATGGACCTCATTGGCATGTACGGCGCCGACGCCATGCGCTTCAACCTGCTTACGCTGTGCACCAACAACCAGGACGTCAAGTTCGACGCGAACATCGACAAGAAGACCAAGAAGCTCATCGACAGCCCGCGCACCGAGCAGGCCAAGTCGTTTGTGACCAAGATCTGGAACGCCAGCCGCTTCCTGCTTATGAACATGGAGGGCTACACGCCCGGCGAACCCGTCGTGGAGACGCCGGCAGACGCCTGGATGTTCAGCCGTCTGGCCAAGGCAGTCAAGATGGTCACCGAGGGTATTGAGAACTACACCTTTGGCGACATGGCCCGCGGCGTGCAGCAGTTCTTCTGGAATGAGGTCTGCGACTGGTACGTCGAGGTCACCAAGGCCCGCCTGAAGGGCGAGGGTCGTCTGCAGGCGCAGCGCAACCTGATCTTTGTGCTCGACACCTCCATTCGCCTGATGCACCCGCTCATGCCGTTCGTTACCGAGGAGATCTGGGACAACATGCCGGCGAGCGTGCTCGATCTGGACGCCGAGGGCAACGTGAACCGCGCCGAGGCGCTCATGATCGCCAAGTGGCCCGAGCCCGCCGACTACGCCAAGTATGTTGACGAGGACGCCGAGCGCGCATTTGAGCTGTGCCGTACCGTCGTGTCTGCCGCCCGCGCCACGCGTTCGCGTTATCGCTTGAGCCCCAAGGCTGAGCTCGACGTGGTCGTGCGCGCCGGTGCCGAGGACATCGAGAAGCTCGAGAGCCTGCGCTCGACCATCGAGCCGCTGGCCAACACCGCCTCGCTGGTCATGGGTACCGACGTCGAGAAGCCGGCCGCGAGCATTGCCGTGGTCGATAGCGGCGTCGAGGTCTTTGTGGTGCTCGAGGGCAAGGTCGATCTTTCGGCCGAGAAGGCGCGCCTGGAGAAGGAGATCGCCGCTGCTCAGAAGGAGCTCGCCGGCTGCGAGAAGACGCTCGCCAACGAGGGCTTTGTGGCCAAGGCCGCGCCCGCGGTGGTGCAGAAGAAGAGGGACCGTGCAGCTGAGCTCAAGGAGATCCTGGCGGCGCTGACTGCTCAGGTTGCTGACTTCTCGTAGGCGTTACTGGGGGACGCGGTTTGGGGCATTGCTCGCTACTGCGGGCACCTATTCCGCCGTTCTAACGAACGGCGGCTGACTCGACGCTGCAAACGCCTCTGATGGCCAATCTGCCGTTCAACTTCGGGCGCATGGGCATAAGCCCTATGCGCCCTTGTTTCACGGCACCTTGGCTCATCAGAGGCGTTTTCGCTCATATGACCCAATCCGCTGTCAAGGGCCACAATGGCCCCGCCGACCGCT
>CABUDQ010000054.1 GCA_902490365.1 uncultured Collinsella sp.
CCAGAGCCAGGTGAATGAGACCTTTACCAAGACCATCACGACCATCGGCCTTAAGACCGTGTCCAGCCTGCTCGATTACATGAGCACCGATCAGGTCAGCAGCTTTATCGCCAACCTGTCCTCGACACTGGGCGATTCGGTCGAGGACCTGCAGGACGTTCAAGCCAACGCGACTTCGCTGGCGGGCATTTTGAGCTCGACCTCCGATTCGTTGACGTCGGCGAGCGGTATGCTCCAGCAGACGGGTAAGGTCGATGAATCTACCAAGCAGTTGATGGAGCACGCCGAGAGCGGCATTAGTGATTCCAAGGAAGCACTCAAGGCCGCCAACGACGCCATCAACGCCGCGATTGACGGAAGTGCGGGCTCGTTTGACAACGTGTCCGCCGAGCTCGCGAAGGCTTTCGACGCCGCAAACCAGCATGTCAACGTTACGGTGACCCAGCTCAACGAAGCCGCGTCGGCACTCGAATCGCGCGCCAAGGAAATCGACGACACGGCCGACCGGCTCCGCAGCTTTGCCGATCAGGTGAGTGACGAAAAGCTCCAGGACAGCCTCAAGTCTGTGGCTACATCGCTGGGCAGGATCGCGACGGAGTATCGTAACAATGCCAACGACCTGAGGGCAACCGCAAAGTCCCTTTTCGACAGCATGGCAGAGGTCAACAGCACGCGTGCCGAGGTCGACCAGGCCATCGCCGATGCCAAGGCGGGCATCTCGGGCGCTAAGTCCGACTACGACTCCACGTTCTCGGTCAAGGCAAAGGAGCTCAAGAAGACCATCTCGGGCGTTTTGGATTCGCTGAACGATATTTCGAGCAATCTGGATAGTGCCGTGAGCGGCCTCACCGATGCATCCGGCTCGTTGGCTAAGGGCCTCTCCAAGGCCGCCAAGCTGGTCAACAAGGCTTCCGATCAGCTAGGTGAAGCGTCCGATAAGATCAGCGCCTTTAAGGACGAGCTCGATGGCGCCCTGATGTCGGACGACCTTGCCACGATCAAGACGATGATTGGCAACGACCCTGAGGGCCTCGCCGTGTCGCTTTCCGGCCCCGTCGCGCTCGACCGCAAGCCGGTCTATCCGATCCGCAACTACGGTTCGGCCATGGCACCGTTCTACACGATTCTGTCGCTGTGGGTGGGCTCGATTGTACTGGCGGCCATGATGAAGGTCTCGGTTGACGATGAGCTCATCAACGAGCTGATCCCCGTGCGCCTGCACGAGATCTACCTAGGCCGCTACCTGTTCTTTGGAGGTCTGGCCCTGCTGCAGGCGACACTCGTGTGCGCGGGTGACATCCTGTTCTTTGGCATCCAATGCGACAACCCGCTGCAGTTTGTAATTGCCGGCTGGGTCGCGAGTCTCGTGTTCTCCAATATCGTCTACACGCTCACCGTGTCGTTTGGTGATATCGGTAAGGCGCTCGCCGTTGTGCTGTTGGTTATGCAGGTCGGCGGTTCGGGCGGTACGTTCCCCATCGAGATGACCGGCCCTGTGTTCCAGGCGATCTATCCGTTCCTGCCGTTCACTCACGGCATCAACGCCATGCATGCCGCCATGGCTGGCGCCTACCATATGGAGTACTGGGTTGAACTTGGCATTCTGGCGAGCTATCTGATTCCGTCGCTGGCACTGGGCGTCGTCTTCCGCCGCCCGGTCATCAAAGCCAACGACTGGATTATCGAAAAGCTTGAAAGCACGAAGCTTATTTAGTGCAACAGCGTGACATTGACAAAACATCGAGGTTCACTTTGCTGACGCTTTAGTGGGCTGGATTGCGGTGCAACGCTGGTTGTTGCTACAGTAGCGGGGCGTGCCGGGGGTCCGGCGCGTCCCGTTTTTATTTGACCATGAGGCGGCACGCAGCCATACGCGTGCGGACACCACGCCCAGTTTGAGTGTGAGGATGTTCCATGGCCCAATACGCTGCCAACGAAATCGAAAACATGCCCGATAGCCCTGTAGCCCGTGAGGATTTGGGCGCGGGTGGTATTCCCCGGGGTGCCGGCGCACGCTCGCCGTTGTTCTGGAAAGTTCTACTGCTTTCGGTGGCGATTATCTGGGGCTACTCCTTTACCACTATGAAGGACGCACTCGACACCATTCCGGTGTTCGAGCTGGTCTACGTTCGCTTTCTCCCGGCTTCGCTGGTTGTGTTCGCCATCTTCCGCAAACGCATCATCGCACACTTTAATGTTCGCAACCTTATCGTCGGGCTTGGTATGGGCGCACTTATGTGGGGCGCGTACGGTTTGCAGACGATTGGCCTGGCACAGACCACGGCGGGCAAGAGCGCGTTTTTGACGGGTACCTATTGCATCCTCGTGCCGTTTGCGAGCTATGTCCTGAGCGGAGAAAGGCTTACCCGTTACAACTTGGGCGCTGCATTGCTGTGCCTGGCGGGCATTGGCCTGGTGGCACTCGATAGCGTCGAGTTCAATGCTGGAGATGCCATCACGCTGGGCGGCGCGGTCTTCTTTGCTATCCAGATGGCGGTGACCGCCAAGTATGGCCGCAAGATGGATATCAACGTCATCACGTTTTGGATGTTTGTGGGCAATGGCGTTTTGAGCTTAATCACGTCGCTACTATTCGAGACTCAGGCGCCTCTGTCCGTGTGGACGCCGAGTTTTATCGGCGTGATGGTCTTCCTCTCGGTGGGCTGCACGTGCGTGGCACTGCTCGTCCAAAACGTCGGTCTGGCGCACGTCCCGGCCTCGACGGGCTCGCTGCTTCTTTCGATGGAGTCGCCCTCGGGTGTGCTGTTCTCGGTGTTGTTGATGGGGGAGGCGCTCACCTCGCGCCTGCTTTCCGGCTTTGCGCTCATCTTTTTGTCGATTATCTTGAGCGAGACGCATTTCGATTTCTTGCGCCGAAAATCACACCCGCATTTGTAAACAACTTGTTGCGCCGCCCTCCCGGGGCGGCATTTTTTATGTCATGCCCTTACAGTTGTACCTTGCACTTTACGCTGTCAAAGTGCGTGCTGCAAAAACGTTACTGGAGGGCATCTATGGCATCAGCTCTGTCCGATCTTCAACCGCAACCAGCGCCTCAGGCTACCGCAGCGGCGCAGACCGCTATCGGCGATGGTCTGGTCAAAGAAGCCCAGGCATTTGCCGGTGAGCTTGCCGCATGGCGCCACGATCTCCATCAGACGCCCGAGCTCGGTAACAATCTTCCGCAGACGTCTGCCTATATCCAGGCACGTCTGGACGAGATGGACATTCCCCATACCACGCTTGTCGACGGCTCCTGTGTTGTTGGCCTGATCGGTGCCGGTGCGGCCGCGGCTGCTCAGGGCAATGGTACGTGCGCGGACGAGCAAACCGGTACGGTTATCATGCTTCGCGGCGACATGGATGCCCTGCCCGTTGTCGAGGAATCGGGCGAGCCTTTCGCTTCCACCAACGGGTGCATGCACGCTTGTGGCCACGATATGCATGCGACGGCGCTGCTCGGCGCGGCCCGTTTGCTCAAGGCCCGCGAGGCCGAGCTTGTCGACGCCAATGCCACCGTCAAACTGCTGTTCCAGCCGGGTGAGGAGACCTTTGAGGGAGCCCGCGCTGCCATCGCCGATGGCTTGCTGCAGAACCCGCGCCCCCAGGCTGCCTTTGCCATGCACGTCAACAGCCAATCGCCGCTCGGCCTGGTGCTCTATGGGAGCCCGGCGCTTTCGGGCGTGTACGGTTTCCGCATCACGCTGCAGGGCAAGGGCGGCCATGGCTCGAGCCCCGAGATCTGCATCGACCCCATCACGGCCGGCGTCCATGTGCACCTGGCGCTCCAGGAGCTTATCTCCCGCGAGGTGCCAGCGGCCAAGGAAGTCGCACTTACCGTTGGTAAGTTCGCTGGCGGCTTGGCGGCCAACGTCATCCCCGACACCTGTGTGCTCGAGGGAACGCTGCGCGGCTTCGATGTCGAGCTCATGACTCATCTCAAGGAGCGTATCGCGGAGGTCGTCAACGGCGTTGCCGCAACATATCGTACGCCGGCAGCCATCGAGACGCTTTCGGACGTTCCGCCGCTCGTGCTCGACAGCGATATGACCCAGGCCTCGCTTGGTTACGTGGGCGCGGTGCTGCCCAAGGCTGCCTTCCTGCCGCTATTCCACGCCATGGCGAGCGAGGACTTCGCGCTTATCTCGAGCGAGATTCCGAGTGCGTACTTTACCGTGGGCGCGGCCGTGACCGATACGGACGAGCATTTTGCCCAGCATCATCCCAAGGCGCGCTTTAACGATGCCGAGCTGCCGCTTGGCGCCGCGGCTTACGCGGCGGTCGCTCTGGGCTATATCGCCGACCACAAGGAGTAATCCGTGTCCCAGCAGCGTAAGTTCTTCCCCGGCTGGCTCGTGGTGGCCTCTGGCTTCGTGATCATGGCCACGTGCTACACGATTTTCGTCAACTGCATGAGCCTGTTCCAGCCGCTCATCGTCAGCGACCTGGGCATCACGCTTGCGCAGTACAACATCTCCAACGCCATCTCCACCGTGGTGAGCGTTATCGGCTCGCTTGTCATTGGCCATGTCGCCGATAAAGTAAGCGGCCGCGTTTTGGGCTCCCTCACTGTAATCGCCACCTCTGCCGTTCTTGCCGGTATGAGCTTTGTCGGTGAGCTGTGGCAGGTCTACGTGCTCTTTGCCGTCTCGGGCTGCTTTGCCGTCGCCTCGACCCGCCTGCTCATCAGCCTGGTGACCGCCAACTGGTTTACGGCCAAGCGAGGCCTTGCCATCTCCATCGCACTTTCGGGCTCGGGCTTTGGCGGCGCTATTCTGTCTCCCATCGTGAGCTCGCTCATCGTGAGCGTTGGCTGGCGTTCCGCCTTCCTGGTGCTCGCGGCTATCTGCATGGTGGCGGCGCTGCCCATCACGGCCTATTCCTTCCGCACCAAGCCTTCCGAGATCGGTCTTAAGCCGCTCGGCGAGAATCCAGGCGACCCGTCTGCTTCTGCCACGGGTGATAAGAACGAGAAGGCAGCCCCCGAGGTTAGCGTCGGCTGGTCTCGTATCAAGAAGAGCCCGGCATTTTGGCTGCTCGTCGTCGCCTTCCTCTTTATGGGCTTGGTCAATGGCGCCATCCTGCCCAACCAGGTTACCAACATGACGAGTGTTACCGTCAACGGTGCCAAGATCGTCACGGGCGGCCACGACCCCATGTGGGCAGGCACCGTGCTTTCGGCCTACATGGTTACCGTCGTTATCGCCAAGATTTCGCTCGGTGCCATCTACGATCGCTTTGGCCTGCGCTTTGGCAACGTGCTGGGATCCGTTGCGTGCATTATCGCCTGCGTGGCGTTGTGCTTCCCGACGACGGACCTCGGTCCCATCGTGGCCGCGGTGAGCTTTGGTGTCGGAACGTGCATGGGCACCATCACGCCTACTATTGCCGCGTCCAAGCAGTTTGGCATGGCCGACCTCGGCAAGGTCACGGGCACCATTACCTCGCTCGAGATGGTCGGCGGCACCGTGGGCGCCATCGTCTCGGGCGTGCTGTTCGATGCCACGGGCTCCTTTGCGAGCGCCTGGATTGTGTGCCTGGCGTGCTCTGTGGTCATGCTCGTGTTCCTGCTGGCATCCGAGCCCATCGCCGCCAAGCTGCGCGCGAGCGTGGCGGGGGAGTAGACGTCCGTCGTTCTTTTCTGTTCGCCCCGTTCTGCCCGTGGCTGCCTTGGAAGCCGAATGGATGCTCGTACCATCATTCGGTTTCCAAGGCGGCCACGGGCCTACGAAATGATCCCTTTTCCTCCGTCCCCAACAGATCACGTGATCCGAAGGGGACGGAGGAAAGCAGATCACAAACAGCGGCGGCGCATCTGGCCGAACGAGTCCCCATACCCTCGTTCGGTCAGATGCACCGCCGCTGTTTGTGTTTGTGCCGTATAATGACCACTACCTATGACGCGATACAAAAGAAAGGTGTTTGCCCATGCAGGCACAGAAGGCGGAGGGAACCCGCGACCTTATCGGCGCCGAGATGCGCGCTTGGCAAAAGATGCAGCAGATTGCGGCCGGCGTATTCGAGCCGTTTGGCTTTAAGCCCATCGAGACGCCCGCGATCGAGCAGGTGGACGTCTTTGTCCACGGCATCGGCCAGTCGACCGACGTCGTGCGCAAGGAGATGTTCCGCGTCTTTAGCGGCGCCAACCTGGAGCGAGTCTTTGCTGAGGGCACCGATAGCAAGCTCAAGCCCAAGCAGCGCCTGGCGCTTCGTCCCGAGGGCACGGCCGGTGTGGTGCGCGCCGTCGTGGAGAACAACCTGGTGCCCCAGGGCTCCACGCCGTTTAAGGCTTATTATGCCGAGGCCATGTTCCGTGGCGAGCGTCCCCAGAAGGGTCGCCTGCGCCAGTTCCACCAGGTGGGCATCGAGTGGCTCGGCGCTCCCGATCCGGCAGCAGACGCCGAGTGCATCATCATGCTCATGGAGTTCTACAAGCGCCTTGGTTTCGATCTTTCCAAGCTCCGTCTGCTCATTAACTCGATGGGCGATGCCCAATGCCGTCCGGCCTATCGCGAGCAGGTCAAGCAGTTTATCCTCGATCACGCCGACGAGATGTGCGACGAGTGCCGCGAGCGCGCCGAGCTCAATCCGCTGCGTGCCTTCGACTGCAAGAACGACCACTGCCGCGAAATCATGGCCGACGCACCGCTGATGGGCGACAACCTGTGCGATGAGTGCCGCGAGCACTACGAGCAGGTCAAGCGCTATTTGGATGCGGCGGGTATCGAGTATGTCGAGGATCCCACCTTGGTGCGTGGCTTGGACTACTACACCCGTACCGTCTTTGAGGTCGAGGCTCCCGGCGCCGGCGTCGGCTCCATCGGTGGCGGCGGTCGCTATGACGGCTTGGTCGAGCTCGAGGGTGGCAAGCCCACGGCAGGCGTCGGCTTTGCCGTCGGTTTTGAGCGTGCGCTGCTGGCCCTGCAGGCCTTTGGCAGCGACCTGGGTGCCGAGGAGGCCCCGTGCGTCTACGTCGCCAATGCCGGCAAGGAGCTGCGCCAGAACGTCTTTGCCATCACGCAGGAGCTTCGCGCCGCAGGCATCGTGACCGAGGCCGACTATCAGGGCCGTTCGCTCAAGGCCCAGTTCAAGCAGGCCGATAAGGTGGGCGCCAAGCTCATTTTGGTCCTGGGTGGCGACGAGCTTGCCGCCGGCAAGGTCAAGGTGCGCGACATGGAGAGCCATAACGAGGTGCTGGTCGATTTGGCCAACGTTGTCGAGTCGGTTCGCGAGCGCCTGTAGCGCATCATTTTGAGCTGCGGGTCCGCTAACACGTCCCACTCGCGGCGAACGATTGTTACGGGGGTGTTTCGCTTTTATGCGGAATACCCCCGTTTGTGTATGCCGTCCACCGAGAAATACGACCATTTAGGGCAAAAACTCTTGCAATGCAGAAAGTACTTTTGTGTGGTAAAGCGCAATCAGCGTCGAAAGTATTTCTCAAGTGCCTATAATGAATACCGCATGTTACGTGCATAGAAGGAGGAATGGGAGGAAACGTGGCTGAGAACCTAAGCAACCAGTCTGTACCCGAAGCCGCGGCGCGCGTCGCTGCCGTGGTCAACCGCCTCGTTAACCGAATCGGCTCGAATGCCGAGTCCAGGGAGCGTCTCGCCGAGATCGAGATCCCCGAGGAGCTGCGCGACAATCTGGCGCTGTTCCTGCGCCTGGAGCGTCGTGTGCTTAGCGAGTATGATCCCGAGATCGCGGACCTGTTCGACAAGATTTTGACAGCCGAGATTGTGGCCAATGCCGGAAACCCCGGCACCCGTGCTGCCGACGAGTCCGTCGACGAGCAGGGCGTGCCCACTGCCGACGAGCCCACCGCCGTGGCGTTTCGCGAGGTCGTTGATCTGATCGACAGTCTGCCGCTCGATAAGCAGCAGGTTATCGTCCGCGCCTTTACGAGCTTCTTCCATCTGGCAAACCTGTCGGAGGAGAACTACCGCGTGGCGCAGCTGCGCGAGCGCGAGGCAGGTGCGTCGACCGATACCGAGGTCGATCCCGCCAACGAACTCACCGTCGCCTATCACCAGTTGGTAAACGAGATGGGTGTCGAGGGCGCCAACGAGCTGCTCGACAAGCTCGAGTTCCACCCTGTCTTTACCGCACATCCCACCGAGGCCCGTCGTAAGGCCGTCGAGGGCAAGATTCGCCGTATCTCCAACCTGCTGGAGGAGCGTCCGCGCCTGGGCGGCTCCGACCTGGTGGAGAACGAGCGCCATATGCTGCAGGAGATCGACGCTCTGGTGCGTACGAGCCCCATCGCGCTCAAGAAGCCCACGCCGGTCGAAGAAGCCGATACCATCATCGACATCTTCGATAACACGCTGTTCGACGTCATCCCCGTCATCTATCGTCGCTTTGACGACTGGGTGCTGGGCGACAAGGCCGGCACCGTGCCGCCGCTGTGCCCGGCGTTCTTCCACCCCGGCAGCTGGATCGGTTCCGACCGCGACGGCAACCCCAACGTCACCGCCAAGGTGAGCCGCGAGGTTGCTGCCAAGTACTTCACCCATATGGTGCTCAAGCTCGAGGACAAGTGCCGCCGCATCGGCCGCAACCTGACGCTTGAGGCCACCTACAGCAAGCCGTCTGCCGAACTCATCAACCTGTGGAACCATCAGGTCGAGATGAGCACTCAGTACACCGCACGTGCTGAACTGATCTCCGAGCACGAGCCGCATCGCGCCGTTATGCTCGTCATGGCCGACCGTCTGAACGCCACCGTACGCCGTATCACCGATACCATGTACCACAGCGCCGATGAGTTCCTGGAGGACCTGCGCGTCGTCCAGCGCTCGCTGGCCGCCTGCGGTGCCGTCCGTGCTGCCTACGGCCCGGTCCAGACCATCATCTGGCAGGTCGAGTCCTTCGGCTTCCATATGGTCGAGATGGAGTTCCGTCAGCACTCCGTGGTGCATGCCCGCGCCCTCAAGGATATCCACGAGAACGGTATCCATGGCGACCTGCAGCCCATGACGCGTGAGGTCATCGACACCTTCCGCGCTATCGGTTCCATCCAAAAGCGTTACGGCAAGAAGATGGCGCACCGCTATATCATCTCGTTCACCAAGAGCGCCCAGCATGTGGCCGACGTCTTTGAGCTTGCCCACCTGTCCTTTGCACACGAGGAGGATGTCCCCGAGCTCGACGTGATCCCGCTGTTCGAGCAGCTCGAGGACCTCGAGGGCTGCGTCGACGTGCTCGACCAGATGCTTGCGCTGCCCGTGGTGCAAAAGCGCCTTGCCCAGACCAACCGCCGCATGGAGGTCATGCTGGGCTATTCCGACTCCTCCAAGGATGCCGGTCCTACCACGGCCATGCTCGCGCTGCACTCCGCGCAGGAGCGCATTGCCAAGTGGGCCGAGAAGAACGATATCGACCTGGTGCTCATGCACGGTCGCGGCGGTGCCGTGGGCCGTGGCGGCGGTCCGGCCAACAAGGCCGTGCTGGCGCAGCCCAAGGGTTCGGTCAACTGCTTCTTTAAGCTCACCGAGCAGGGCGAGGTCATCTTTGCCCGTTACGGCAACCGCACGCTGGCTCAGCGCCATGTTGAGTCCGTTGCCGCCGCAACGCTTTTGCAGTCGGCCCCGAGCGTCGAGAAGACCAACACCGAGACCACGCAGAAGTTCTGGGATATGGCCGAGAAGCTCAACGCCGCAAGCCACGAGCGCTATCTGGACCTGCTGAACACCGAGGACTTTACACCGTGGTTCTCGACCGTGACGCCGCTGACCGAGGTCGGTCTGCTGCCGATCGGCTCGCGTCCCGCCAAGCGCGGCTTGGGTGCCAAGTCGCTCGACGACCTGCGTACCATTCCGTGGATCTTCAGCTGGAGCCAGGCGCGCATCAATCTGGCCGCTTGGTACGGCCTGGGTACCGCTTGCGAGCAGTTTGGCAATCTGGACCAGCTTAAGGCTGCCTACCAGGAGTGGCCGTTCTTCCGTACCTTTATCGACAACATCGAGATGTCGATTGCTAAGACCGATCAGCGCATTGCCAAGATGTATCTGCATCTGGGCGACCGCCAGGATTTGTCCGAGAAGGTCTTCACCGAGATGCAGCTCACGCGTAAGTGGGTTCTTGCCATCGTCGGTGACGAATGGCCGCTGCAGCGCCGCCGTGTGCTCGGCTGCGCCGTCCGCGTGCGTAATCCCTACGTCGACGCCCTGTCCATCGCCCAGGTCCGCGCCCTTCGCGAGGTGCGTATGAACCAGGACGAGATGGCGGAGGAGAAGAAGGCCGAGTACATGAGCCTGATTCTTTCGACTGTGACCGGCGTCTCGGCAGGATTGCAGAACACGGGGTAATCGATAGCCCTGTAGTCGCTGTCCGGGGCCGCCGTATGTTTACTTTCCGGCGCGTCCTCGGACATGCAAGAAGCCCTCGCTGCGCACTTCGTGCGGCGAGGGCTTCTTGCGTCCTGTGGAGTGCGCCGGAAAGTAAACATATGGCGGCCCCTGCGATGTCCGGTCTTCGGAGGATTACTGGCTGGGGAAAAGATGGCGCGCTTCGCGCACTTTGATGGGGCTTCGTGCTGCGGAATGCATTCAGAGGGAAACCCGTCGGGTCCCTTCGTCCTCGGTCTTCTGGGATTAAAGCTGAAGGGAATAAGGCGCGCGTCGCGCCTCGCGTCTTATCGATTGGGATTGAGATGCATGTGGCGCTTCTCGATTTACGACTGTAGCGGCCGCGGTCCCGTTTGGGATCGCGGTTGTTTTGTTGTGGGTCAAATATGAACGTTGTGTTAATGAGTCGGTGGACGGTGGTGTTTTTCGGTGAGCGGCGTATCCTTCCAACGGTTTATCTAGTGTGTCAGTTGAAAGGAAGAGGGCGCTCGTCATTGTTTGAATGTGAACTGCCGTTTGACCACAAGACGTTGCATCTGGAACTCGAGGATAAGAACTTCGCGGGTGTGATGGAAGGTCATCAAAACGAGTTTAAGACCACGAAATCGCAGGAAGAGCTGGTGGAGGAGTCGCTTGCCAACCCTTATGGCTCGCCTTCGCTCGAGGAGCTTTGTGCTGGCAAGAAGGATATTGTCATCATTAGCTCCGATCATACGCGTCCCGTCCCCTCGCGTGTGACGATGCCTATTCTGCTGCATCACATCCACTCCGCTGCGCCTGAGGCACGCGTTCGCATTCTGGTTGCTACGGGCATGCACCGTCCGTCGACGCACGAGGAGCTCGTCAACAAGTACGGCGAGGAGATCGTTGCCAACGAAGAAATCGTTATGCACGTCGCGACTGACGACAGTATGATGAAAAAGATCGGCACCCTGCCTTCTGGTGGCGAGTGCATCATCAACAAGATTGCGGCCGATTGCGATCTGCTGCTTGCCGAGGGCTTTATTGAGCCGCACTTCTTTGCCGGTTTCTCTGGTAGCCGCAAGTCCGTCCTGCCTGGCATCGCCAGCTACAAGACCATCATGTACAACCACAACGGTCAGTTTGTGAACGATTCCCACTCGCGTGCCGGCAACCTGTGCCACAACCACGTGAGCGAGGACATGTTCGCCGCCGCCGAGATGGCTCACCTTGCCTTTGTGCTTAACGTGGTGCTCAACGGCAAGCATGAGGTCATTGGCTCCTTTGCCGGCGACATCCACAAGGCGCACGAGGCTGGCTGCGAGTTCGTGAAGAGCCTTGCCGGCGTTGAGCCCGTCGAGTGCGAGATCGCCATTACCACTAACGGCGGCTACCCGCTCGATCAGAACATCTATCAGGCCGTGAAGGGCATGTGCGCTGCCGAGGCCACGCTTCCCGAGGGCGGCGTGATCATCGACGTCGCCGGTTGTGCCGACGGTCACGGTGGCGAGGGCTTCTATCACAACATCGCCGATAACGATCCGGCAGAGTTTGAGCGCGCCTGCATCGACCGTCCTAAGGACGAGACCCTGCCCGATCAGTGGACGAGCCAGATCTTTGCCCGCATCCTGGCGCATCACCCCGTGATCATGGTCACCGACCTGTGCGATCACCAGATGCTCAAGGATATGCACATGACGCCGGTCAACACTATCGAGGAGGCGCTCAAGCTCGCCTTTGAGATGAAGGGTGCCGATGCCAAGGTTGCCGTCATTCCCGATGGCCTGGGCGTTGTCGTCGCGCAGCACTAGTGTGCGGCCTAAACGAATCGTTTATAACCGACAAGAAAGATAAGGTTTTATGCTTACCAAACTCCTCTGTGAATTCGGCGCAACGGCCCTCATGATCATCTTTGGCGTGGGCGTGCACTGCGATACCGTGCTCAAGGGCACCAAGTATCAGGGCTCTGGCCACATGTTTGCCATCACCACCTGGTCTTTTGGCATCTCGGTCTGCCTGTTTGTCTTTGGCGGCGCCGTGTGCATGAACCCCGCCATGGTGCTTGCCCAGTGCATCGTCGGCTTGGTGCCGTGGGGCAACTGCATCCCCTTCATGCTTGCCGATATGCTCGGTGGCTTTGTGGGCGCCGTAATCGCCTGGTTTATGTATGCCGATGAGTTCAAGGCTTCCGAGGGCGTCGTCGACCCCATTGCCCAGCGCAACATTTTCTCGACCAACCCCACCACTGAGGGCACCAACTATGCCCGCAACTTCTTCTGCGAGGCTATCTGCACCTTCGTGTTCATCAGCGCCATCCTTGCTGCTGCTAGCCGCGCCGGCGAGAACGTTCTGATGCTCGCCATCTGCGTCGGCCTGATCGTTTGGGCTGTTGGCATGGGCATGGGCGGCATCACCGGCTTCGCCATGAACCAGGCACGTGACCTTGGTCCTCGCATGGCCTATCAGGTGCTGCCGATTAAGAACAAGACCGACAACAACTGGAAGTACGGTCTGCTCGTTCCTGGCATCGCGCCGTTTGTCGGTGCCGCTCTGGCCGCGCTGTTTGTGCACGGTTTCTTGGGCATGTTCTAGTCCGAGGCTACATAGTTGTCCGCTGGCCGCATGGGGTAACTTCCCAGCGCGTCCTCGGACATGAAAGAACCCCCGCTGCGCA
>CABUDQ010000055.1 GCA_902490365.1 uncultured Collinsella sp.
GCGCCGAATGCTCGCCATCGAAATTTATCGATGGCCTATTTCAGACTGTAATGGGGTACGTGCGGGTCGTTACGCGGCGGTCACGGACAGGGCGTGGAACTTCTCGCCGGCGCCCTCGACGGCGTCAGCGAGCTGCTCGGCGGTCACGGTGTCGGCGCACTCCACCTGGACGGTCTGGGTCTCGTGATCGGCGTCGGCATCGGTCACGCCGGCCACGTTGAGCAGTGCCGTCTCGACAGTGGCGTCGCAGTGGCCGCACATAAGGCCCGAAGTCTTAATCGTGTAACGCATGGGTATTCCTCTCTGTTATGTCGGCTTTCCCAGGCACCCGACCTTGACCTTCAAGCCGTCGCTCGCGTACCAAAGTACGCGTCGCTCCTCTTTCAGGTCAATCTCGGGCACCTGGAAAACCCGTTCTAAATGGACTTAATGGTGAGCCTATTTTGCCACTTTAGGCTTAAAGGATTTCAGGCGCAGCGCATTGCTTACGACGCACACGCTCGATAAGCTCATGGCTGCAGCGCCAAACATCGGCGAGAGTTGCCAGCCGGTGAGCGGGAAGAACACGCCCGCGGCGAGCGGAATGCCGATGCCGTTGTAGAACAGTGCCCAGAACAGGTCCTGCTTGATGTTGCGGATCGTGGCGCGCGAAAGCTCGATGGCGCGGGCGACGTCCATGAGGTCGCTGCGCATGAGCACCACGTCGGCGCCCTCCTTGGCGATGTCGGCGCCGGTGCCAATGGCAAGGCCCACGTCGGCGCGCGCCAGGGCGGGGGAGTCATTGATGCCGTCGCCCACCATGGCGACCTTGCCGCCCGCATCTTGCAGTTCGCGCACGTGGCGTTCCTTGTCGGCGGGGAGGACGTCGGCGATAACCTGTTCGCTGGTGAGTCCCACGCGGCGGGCGATGGCCTCGGCCGTCACGCGGTTGTCGCCGGTGAGCATGCGCACGTCGACGCCGAGCTTGCGGAGCGCGGCGATGGCCTCGGCGCTCGTTTCTTTGACCTCGTCAGCCACGGCGATGGTACCAACGAGCTCGCCGTTCTTGGCAAAGAACAGCGGCGTCTTGCCCTCGGTGGCAAATTGCTCGGCAAGGTCCGTAGGCACGGCGGCGCCCAACTCGTCCATGAAGCGCACGTTGCCGGCAGCGATGACATTCTGTCCCTCGCGCGCCGTAACGCCTCGCCCGGGCACGGCAGCAAAGTCCTCGACCATGCGCGCCACGATTCCGTGCGACTCGCACTCGGCCATAATCGCCTCGGCCAGTGGGTGCTCGCTCGAGCGCTCCAGTGCGGCAGCAAGCTTCAGCAACGCCTTTTCGCTCATGGCGGGCGAGCCGTCAGCGCGCGTCGCTACCACAATGTCCGTCACGGAGGGCTTACCGCGGGTGACCGTACCCGTCTTGTCGAGCACCACGGTGCCCACACTGCGCAGGTTCTCCAGTGCCTCGGCGCTCTTGAACAGGATGCCCATCTCGGCGCCCTTGCCGGTGCCCACCATAATGGCGACGGGTGTGGCCAGGCCGAGCGCGCACGGGCAGCTGATCACCAACACGGCCACGGCGGAGGTGAGCGCCTCGTTCACGCTGCCGGTCAGCGCCATCCATACCGCAAAGGTCACGGCCGAGATCGCGAACACCACGGGCACGAACACGCCGGCGACCTTGTCGGCCATGCGGGCGATGGGCGCCTTGGTGGCGTTGGCGTCCTCGACGAGCTGGATGATCTTGGCGAGCGATGTCTCGGCACCCACCCGCGTGGCGCGGAAGGTAAACGAACCGGTGCGGTTGACGGTGGCGGCGTTGACGGTGTCGCCGGCGGCCTTTTCCACGGGGATGGACTCGCCGGTGAGCGCGCTCTCGTCCACGGCCGAGCTGCCTTCGAGCACCACGCCATCGACGGGGATGGACTCTCCGGGGCGCACGCGCAGGACCTGGCCGGGAAGGATGCTGTCGACGTCGACGGTGGTTTCGGTACCGTCGTCGGCAACGACGGTCGCGGTCTTGGGCGCCAAGTCGATCAGCGCCTCGATGGCGCCGCCGGTTTTGGACTTGCTGCGCGTCTCGAGGTATTTGCCCACGGTGACGAGCGACAGAATCGTGCCCGCGCTCTCAAAGTACAGGTTGTCCATGCTCGTCATCATGGCCTCGTGCACCTGACCTGCGGCTAGCTGGTCGGCCATGATAAACATGGCGTAGAGCGACCAGGCAATGGAAGCGGTGGCACCGACGGCGATGAGGGCGTCCATGGTGGGCGCGCCGTGAACGAGCGATTTAAACCCGTTGATAAAGTACGCGTCGTTGACATAGATGATGGGGATGAGCAGGACGAGCTCGGTGAGGGCGAGCGTCATGCTATGGGTGTGATCGGTGAAGACACCGGGTAGCGGCCAGCCGAACATGTGTCCCATGCCTATGTAGAACAGCGGAATGAGGAATGCGATCGAGACGATGAGGCGGGTGCGCATGGCAGAGGCGGCGGCCTCCAGCTTTTTGGTCGGCGACTCCATATGGGCGGCGCCGGACCTGGCTTGCACGCTGCCGTTTGAGCCAGCGACGCCGGTGCCCGCATCGACGGACGAGGCCGAGTAGCCCGCGCGGTCGACGGCGGTGCAGATATCGTCGGAGGTGACCTGCGCGGGGTCATAGTCGACCATCATGGAACCAGCGAGTAGGTTGACCGCGACGCTTTGGACGCCGTCGAGTTTGCTTACGGCGCGGTCCACGTGCGCCTGGCAGGCGGCGCACGTCATGCCGCCCACGTCGAACTTATCTTGAGCCATGGCTTCTCCTTTCCGTGGTTCGGTGTTGGAATTGTTAACCTGCCGATACTATACACCCATACCCCCAGGGGGTGTCCAGTGGAGGTGAGAATGTATGACATTTCGCTACAGATGCGGGTGGCTGCTCAATCGTTGGCAGCTCATGTCAAACATCTCGATCTGTAACATCTAGCGGGGAAAATGACCTCTAACTGTTACAGATCGAGATTATGTTTTGCGATGTTTGAGTTCGTCTCAATCTGTAACGTGTAGACCCGGTTTTGTCTCGTAACTGTTACAGATTGAGACAATCGGCCCAGACCCGCCTCGTCATCTGTGGTTTACGTGGGGGCATGCGAAGCGCGGGTATACTAACCGGCGGCGAATCTGCTCCATCGCTTAGGGCCGCTGCGTCTGGACGGCGCGTGATAGGGCTGCCAAAGCGATCGCCAGCGTGCTGAGCAACGTCCTCTCTGTGCGCACCTGTTTTGTATGTATTAGCGCACTACCAAGCACGCCCCGCGCGGCTGCATGCCGTGCCCATAACGCGTGCAGATAAGGAACAACAACATATGCGTAATTCTGTATCCGACGTCACGGACGCCGAGATTCTGGACGAGACCCGCGAGGCCATGACCCAGGCTGCCTTCGATGCTGCCGACGAGGCCAATGCTGCCCAGGCCGTCGAGTCCGCGACCGAGAACCTGCCCGCCTTTGACGAGCTGGGCCTTTCCGACGAGATGCTTCGTGCCATCGAGAACCTGGGCTACACGGCGCCGACGCCCGTGCAGGCCGGCTCAATCCCCGTGGTGCTCGAGGGCCGCGACCTGCTTGCCGCCGCTCAGACCGGCACCGGCAAGACGGCCGCTTTTTTGCTGCCGACCATGAACAATCTGGAGCACATTGCTCCGCCCAAGCCCGTGCGCGAGCGCGGAGGCCGCAACCGCCGTCGCGGCGCCAAGAAGCCCGAGGGCAACGGCCGCGGCCCCGTGATGCTCGTCATCACCCCCACGCGCGAGCTCGCACAGCAGATCGACGAGGTCGCGAGTAAGATCGCCGACGTCACCGGCCATGTCGCCGTGACCGTCGTGGGCGGCGTGAGCTACAAGCCTCAGACCGCGGCGCTCAAGTATGGCTGCGACATCTTGGTCGCAACGCCGGGCCGTCTGGTCGATCTGATCGAGCAGGGCGCCTGCCACTTGGACGAGGTTAAGGTCCTGGTGCTCGACGAGGCCGATCGCATGCTCGACATGGGCTTTTTGCCCGCCGTTCGCCGCATTGTGCGCGAGACGCCGGCCGAGCGCCAGACGCTGCTGTTCTCGGCGACCCTCGACGAGGAGGCCGTGGGCGAGATCACCGACCTGGTGAGCGACCCGGCTCGCGTGGAGATCGCGCCGGCCACGTCGACCGCCGACACCGTCGACCAGTTTGTGTTCCCGGTGTCCATCGAGGCTAAGAACAACCTGTTGCCCGAGTTCCTCAAAAAGGAAGGCCCGGAGCGCACGATCGTCTTTATGCGCACCAAGCATCGCGCCGACAGCTGCTGCCGTCGTCTGGAGCGCAAGGGCATCAAGGCCGCCGCGATTCACGGCAACCGCAGTCAGGCCCAGCGCGAGCGTGCCCTTTCGGCCTTCCGCGACGGCACCGTCGACGTGTTGGTGGCAACCGACGTGCTTGCCCGCGGCATCGACATCAGCGATGTGCGCTACGTCGTGAACTTTGACGTGCCGGCCGAGCCGACCGACTACATCCACCGTATTGGCCGTACGGGCCGCGCCGGCGAGCTGGGCTGGGCCATCACGTTTGTGACCGAGCAGGACGTGGATGAGTTCTACGAGATCGAGAAGCTCATGGACAAGACCGCCGACATCTACGAGGCCGGCGACCTGCATGTGGGTCCCAATCCGCCCGCGGTTGATCCCGAGCGTGATCCTGCGGCCTTTAAGGTGAAGAAGAAGACCAAGCGCGGCAAGTCCAAGAGCAAGAAGAAGCTTGAGCAGGCGCGTCGCGACGGCAAACGCAACGGCGACGATTACGGCGATGTGGCCGGTCGTTCCAACCGCGGTCGCGGCGAGCGTCGCGGCGACGGCGAGCGTCCGAGCCGTCCCAAGCGCGGCGGCAAGACCCGCGTGCGCGAGGGCGTTCAGGCTCGCGTGGACGAGGCCGTGGAGAGCGTGGCCCGCGAGGTGGCTGCCGAGGAGCGCGGCGGTGCTGGTGCCGTCGAGCAGGCCCCGCGCGGCAACCGTGCCGAGCGCCGTGCCAAGCAGTTCCAGGGCGAAGCGCATCGTCGTCGCCGCGAGGACGAGGACCGCGGCGGTCGTCGCCGTGTTGAGCGCGAGGACGAGGGTCGTGGCTCGCGTGGCGGCAAGCGTGGCTCGGGTGACCGTCGTCGCTCCGGTCGCGATGGCGAGCGCGGCGGGCGCGACGAGCGCCGAGGCGGCGAAGGCCGTGGTTTGCGTGACGAGCGTGGTACCCGCGGCGGCGAGTCCTGCGGCGGCAAGCGCTTTGACGAGCGCGGGGGTCGCGAGGGCGGCCGTGGCGGCGAGCGTCGCGAGGGCACTCGTGGCAACGGTGGCCGCAGCGGCTCCGGTCGTTCGAATGAGTCGCGTGATCGTCGCGACCCGCGTGCCAGCCGTGATCGTCGCGATGATTGGCGCAACTACGACGATACCCGCGAAGAACGTCGCGGCGGCTACCGTGGTGGTCGCGGCGGCAACCAGGCCGGCTCCCGCGGCGGTCGTGCCGGCGGTCGCGATAATCGTGGCAGCTATGGCAACAGCCGTGGCGGCAAGCGCGGTAGCAGCTCCCGTCGCCCCGGCGACGGCGGCGGCAAGCGCAAATAACATACGCATCGCCCGCTAGAGCGAGGTGAACCAAGGGCCCCGAGCAACTACGTTCGGGGCCCTTTTGTTTGCCGTATCCGATCGCTAGTTCAAATGTGATTTCCTCGGGAATGCATCTAGAGGATGCCGTGGGCTTGTTTCCTGCCATGCAGCAATGGGTCCTATGGGGTGCGCCGTGCATTTTTTGGAGTATTCTGCAGTTCGAGTTGTCTGCATATGATTCGACGTCGCCAACGGTGGCCTTCGGATATCCCTAGCGAGCGTTCCGAGTCAGATTTCGCCGTTTTCCGGAGCAGGGGGCGCGTCATTCTCGCCATGTCGGGACTTAGAATGATACGGCGCCCTACAGTTTTGCCCACCCGCGGCGGTGCTGGCGCGGTCACGTTGCAGAATACTCCGTTTTTTGTACGGGCCAGGATGGGGTACCTCAGGAGAACACGGCGGTATCCCGTAAATATATACAATCTGTACCGTAATTTATACAAAACGAAGAGGCAGACAGCGTAGGGTGGGTGCATTGGGGTGCCTGGCGCACCAAAACGGGGAGCTCCCCCTCATGCGCCGTATACTCTGTCTGAATGTGAAAACGGCTTGACGCGTTGCCAGGCGTAGGGAGAGGGTGCCTCGATGAGCGTATTCGAAATTGTGTTTAGTCCGACGGGTGGAACGCGGAAGGTGTCTGGCCTTGTGGCCGGGGCGCTGGACAATAATACCGTTACCGTCGATCTGACCGATAGCGGGCTAGATCTCAGCGCTGTCTCGATGACTGAGGACGACGTGGCTGTTATCTCCGTGCCAGCGTATGCCGGCAGAGTCCCTGCCATGGCGGTCGACCGACTGAACATGGTTCACGGCAACGGAGCGCGGGCCGTTCTGGTGTGCGTCTACGGAAACCGCGCGTTTGAGGACACGCTCGTAGAGCTGGAGGACGTTGCGAAGCATGCGGGATTCCGGGTAATCGCGGCAGTTGCAGCCATTGCAGAACATTCCATTGCGCGACAGTTTGCTGCCGGTCGTCCGGATGCGCAGGATGCGGCGCAGCTCGCAGAGTTTGCGCAACAAATTCAGCAAAAGCTGTTGGCTGAGGATGCGTCCGAGCCCTCTATCCCCGGCAATCGTCCTTATAAACAAGCTGGAGGTCGCCGTATGGCACCCGAGGCAACAGAGGAATGCGTCTCCTGTGGTGCATGCGCCGCGGCGTGACCCGTTTGTGCTATCGACAAGGGCGACCCCAAGCGAGCAGCTGACGAGGCGTGCATCTCCTGCATGCGCTGCATCGCCGTATGCCCGCGAGGCGCTCGCGAGCTTGATCCCAACGAGCTATCCGCTGTTTCCCAGATGCTGAGCAAGGTTTGCGTCGTGCGGAAGGAATGCGAGCTCTTCATCTAACGCATGCGAAATTGCTGCAAGGAGTGTCCCTGGGTGCCGGCGGGAAAGGAACGTCCCTAAGTGCTGCCTAAATACCGTTTATCGAAGAAAAAATACCGCTCACCGGTCATAATGACTATTCTGGCTTTGGGCTTGTCTACAATAGCTCCCGTAAAAAGAAATGCGGAAGGTTACCGAGTCCCTCGGACGTGGGCCTAACCAAAGTCTTTGAACGGATGTGTCTCTATGGATGCATTCGCTTGATTTTGGTTGGGCTATATTTATGAAGGGACATGCCACCATGGGTTTCTTTTCTCGCCTGATGGGCGGTTCGGATGAGCAGAAGACTGCAACTTCCGAGTTCGAAATCCTCGCTCCTGTTTCCGGCGAGCTTGTTCATCTAGAAAATACCAATGACCCCGCTTTTAGCAGCCGTGCCGTGGGCGATGGCGTTGCCGTGGTTCCCCAAGAGGGAACGGTGTGCGCTCCTGTTTCCGGTACCGTCGCGGCGCTGTTCCCGACCGAGCATGCACTGGGCATCATGTCCGACGACAGCTCTGCTCAGGTGATGCTGCATATCGGAATCGACACTGTTAAACTTGAGGGCAAGGGCTTCCATGCGCTTGTTGCTCAGGGTGACCATGTCGACGCGGGCCAGCCCCTCGTTGAGGTCGATTTCGACGCGGTCCGCGCCGCCGGCTTCGATCCCACGGTCTTCGTTATCGTGTGCGAGCGTTCGGAGAACTCGACTCTTCGTGAGCACGCTTCCGGCCCTGTTGCTGTTAAAGAGCCTGTCGTCTGGCTTTCCGAGTAAATTCTTGTGGTGGGTACCGTGGTTATCAAGCGAGTTTTCAACAATAACGTCGCAATGGTCACTTCGGACGATGGCTCCGAGCTCATTGTCATCGGTCGAGGCCTCTGCTTTGGCCGTCATGCCGGCGACGCTGTCGATGAAGCATCGGTCGAAAAGACCTATGCACTGCAGGAGGGCACTTCTCAGGATTCGCGTACGATCGACCGCTTGGCACATCTTTTGGAGTCCATCCCCACCGTCAACCTCGTGATTGCCGAGGACATCGTTCAGATGCTTCGTCAAGAGCTCAATGTCGACATCAACGATAAGATCCTCATCGCTCTCGCAGACCATATCAGCCTCGCCCTCGAGCGCGAGCGCAAGGGCGTTCCGTGCGAGAACCCGCTGCTGCTCGAGATCCAGCAGTTCTATCGCAAGGAGTATGCGCTTGCGGGCCGTGCGCTGCAGATTATCAAGGAGTATATGGGCATCCAGATGAGCGAGGAGGAGCAGGGTTTCATTACCTTGCATATCGTCAACGCCACCATGCCGCAGCGCTCTGACCGTCTGATTGTTTCGGTCCAGCTCGTTCGCGACGTGCTTGCGATTGTTTCCGAGCGCTATGCCACGACCCTCGATGACACCTCGCTGCCTTACGAACGCTTCGTTCGTCACCTGCAGTTTTTCGCACAGCGAGCGCTCGATCCTGCGGCCGGGCAAATCAACGGAGACGCACTGTTCCGAATCGATGAAACGGCGTATCCGTGCGCATTCTCGTGCGCGGACGCCATAGCCGACCACTTGGCGTCTACCTATAACGTTGTCGTTACCGATGCCGAGAAGAGTTATCTCGCATATCACATTGTTAACCTGCTTGGAGAACCTGGTCTCTAGGCATAACGTGCCCACATATCGATTGATATAAGGCAAGACTCACGGTCTTGTCCAGGGCACACCTATCTCAATTTGCGGAAAAGGAAGGGGAGTACCGCTATGACCGCAAAAAAGAAGTTCAATTTCAAAGCGCCGTTGGAGGTGTTCGCGAAGTCGATCGTCCAGCCGATGATGTATCTCTCGGTTGCCGGCATCCTGCTCATCGTGGGCATCATTCTGACCAACAAGACCATTTGCGCTTTGGTCCCCGTACTGGGCTCCGGTCCGTTCCAGCTTGTGGGCGCCGTTGTCTATCAGTCGCTGATGTTTATCATCAACAACCTCTCGATTCTGTTCTGCGTGGGCATCGCCGGCGCCATGGCAAAGAAGAACAAGGGCCATGCTTCGCTGATTGCCCTGATGTCGTTCTTCCTGTTCCTGCAGGCTAACAACATCGTGCTCAACGCCACCGGCTCTCTTGCCGAGGCGAGCGGCATGCTCGGCCTTACCGGAACCGGCCAGGCCACCGTTATGGGCATTCAGGTGCTCGATACCGGCGTATTTGGCGGCATCATCCTTGGTTGCATCACCGGTGCCGTGTTCAACAAGTACTCGAACAAGCAGTTCCCCATTGCCCTTTCGATGTTCTCGGGCGTTCGCTTTCCGTTCCTGATCATGATCATCATTTCCTGGATCATGGGTGCTGGCTTCTGCATCGTTTGGCCTCCGGTTCAGGGTGCCATCTCCTCCGTTGCCGGCATCATTAAGGAGTCGGGCAACATCGGTCTGTTTATCTACGGCATGCTCAACAAACTGCTCGTTCCCACCGGTCTGCACCACCTCATCTACACCCCGTTCCAGTTCTCCGATGTGGGCGGCACCCTGACGCTGGGTGGTCAGGTTATCGCCGGCGCCTATCCCATCCGTGTCGCCGAGATGGCAATGACGGGCCAGCCCTTCTCCGATAGCACCTACTTCAACAGCTACACCTTCAACAACCTGTGGCCCTACATCGGTATCGGTCTCGCCTTTATCTTCACCGCCTACAAGCAGAACAAGGATAAGACCAAGGCCGTTATCATCCCGCTGATCATCACCGCCGTGCTTTCCTGCGTGACCGAGCCCATGGACTTCCTCTTTGTCTTTGCTGCTCCCGTGCTCTTTGTCGTTCACTCGGTTCTTTCCGGCATCTTCCTGGTCCTGCTCAAGGTCCTCTCTGTGCCCGCTTCGACTGCAGGCGGCATCATCAACATCGTGGTTTCCAACCTGGTCCTCGGTGTCGATAAGACCAACTGGCCGGTCATGCTGGTGCTCGGAGTCGTCAACGCCGCTCTGTACTTCTTCCTCTTCACCTTCCTTATTAAGAAGCTCAACCTCCACACGCCTGGTCGCGAGGAGGAGTCCGAGCTCGCCGAGTCCGTTGCCGAGGGCGAGGCCGCCGCGTCTGTCGCGGTGAAGCAGGGCGCTGTTGCCGCGGCTCCCGCAGAGGGCGTCGATGCGGGCATTGCCGACCTGGTCGCAGGTCTTGGCGGCAAGGACAACATCGAGGAGCTCGAGAACTGCTTTACGCGTCTCCGCGTGAACGTTAAGAACCCGGACCTCATCGATGAGGACCTCATCAACCACGTGCCCAACAGCGGCATCAACCGCAACGGCAACAACATTCAGATCATCTTTGGCATGAAAGTCGCCGAGATGCGTGACAAGGTCGAAAACGCAATTGAGAAGGAGCAGTAAACAATGATCATTACTCTGTGTGGTGGCGGATCCACCTTTACCCCCGGCATCGTCAAGTCCATCGCTCTGCGCAAGGACGAGCTCGACGTTGACGAGATTCGTCTGTACGACATCAACGAGGAGCGCCAGCGCAAGATCGGCGTGCTCGTGGACTGGATTTTGCACGAGGACCTCGGCCTGGACATCAAGCTCACGGTGACCACCGACAAGGAGACTGCCTTTACCGACGCGAGCTTCGTGTTTGCCCAGATGCGCGTGGGCGGCTATGCCATGCGCGAGCAGGACGAGAAGATTCCGCTGCGTCACGGCTGCGTGGGCCAGGAGACCTGCGGCTGCGGCGGCCTTGCCTACGGTATGCGTACCATCTTCCCCATGGTCGAGCTGATTGACGACGTTGAGAAGTACGCCAAGAAGGACTACTGGATTCTTAACTACTCCAACCCTGCCGCCATCGTCTCCGAGGGCTGCCGCGTCCTGCGCCCCAACGCTCGCATCATCAACATCTGCGACATGCCGATCGCGATCATCGACGTGGTTTGCGCCGCGCTCGATATCGACAAGAAGGATGTCGAGTACGATTACTTTGGCCTCAACCACTTTGGCTGGTTCACCTCGATCCGCCACAAGGGCGAGGAGGTGCTCCCGCAGCTGCGCGAGTACATCAAGGAGCACGAGATTCTGCTGCCCGATTCGTACCTCAAGGGCATGAGCTCGCTGATGTCCAAGAAGCCCGAGGAGGCCACCGACGAGCATCCCGAGCAGAACCGCCACACCAAGGGCAGCTGGTACTACGTCTGGAAGGGCGAGTACGAGATCATGGAGTGCTTCCCGGAGTACCTGCCCAACACGTATCTGAACTACTACCTGCAGCAGAAGGAGTTCGTCGAGCATTCCAACCCCGAGCGCACCCGTGCTAACGAGGTCGAGGAGACGCGCGAGAAGAACCTCTTCGACGGCATCGACCATTACGAGAAGACGGGCGAGATCGACGAGAGCACGTTCTATGCGGGCAGCCACGGCGACTGGATTGCCGATCTGGCTATCGCTCTGAAGAACGACACCAAGCAGCGCTTCCTGGTCATTTGCGAGAACAAGGGCGCTATCCCCAACATGCCCTACGACGCCATGGTCGAGCTGCCTGCCTACATTGGCAAGAACGGCCCCGAGGTCATCAGCCGCGACAACATCCCGCTGTTCCAGCAGGGCCTCATGATGCAGCAGCTGAACTCCGAGAAGCTCGTGGTCGAGGCCACGATCGAGGGTTCGTACGAGAAGGCGCTCAAGGCCTTTACGCTCAACAAGACCGTGCCTTCTATGAAGGTCGCCAAGGAGGTCCTCGACGACATGATCGAGGCCAACAAGGGCTACTGGCCCGAGCTTAGCTAAAGACAGAAGGTCGCTGGCACAAAAGAGCCGCTGACCGCATACCTGGAGCAGTGCCCCGTCCACGTGATTGCGTGGGCGGGGCATTGTCGTTTGGTGCAAAGGGCTGATGTGGGGGATGGGCTATCCGACCTCGGCACAGGGCATGAGGTCTTCTGCCGGCGCTCGACGGCCGCATGCTGTTGCTTGCCACACACGATGTCGTCGACGCTCAGGCCCTCAATATCTCGGGCATCATCACGCTCTAAATACTTACTCAGCAACAAAATGATCCGTTTTCCTCCGTCCCCATGGGGTCGGGTATGGTATTCTATCTGCGGGGTAATACTTAGAAATACTAAGTAATACCAACGCCGCAGAAACAAACTCCAGATGCGGGCCAATCGGGTTGCCTTCACAGCCCGTCGCCCAGCCGCGTGGCCCGCATCTATCCGCACCACCGTCGTTTCAAAAAGGAAGCGCCATGGCAGAACACATGACCCCGGTTGTCGCGAAGGTCTTGCCCGAGGAGAAGGCAGCCTTCGCGGCGGCAACCCAACTCGTGGGCACCACGCCGTCCAACGCCATCCGCATGTTTATCGCCGCGTTTAATCGCTGCGGCACCTTTCCGTTCGACATTTCGCCCAACGGGGCCTTTGGCACTGCGCCCGATTCTCATCAATAAGTGATCCGTTTTCCTCCGTCTCCATGGGATCAGTTCTCTGCCGAGTTGTGGTAGAACTAGGGAACGGTTTTGAGGAGGTTGGCATGCTCAATGCGATGATTTGGGTGCTTGCCTGTTTTGGCGTTGTCGCTGCCGATATAGCCCTGAGCGTCGTTTTGTTCTCCGCCCTTGGCGTCGCATCGGTGTTCATGGGTTTTTCAATCGATGACCTCGACATTCAATTGCTTCAGGCTGCTGCTCAGGCGGCGTCGTTTTTGATGGCGCTGCTGTGGTGGCGTTATCTGTGGCCGCGCTCCTTCATGGCGCGCCGGCAAGGTGAGCGCCCGCTCGGCGGGGGAGCAAGTGCGGCATGGAAGCGAAGCCGCAACCTTCCAGCATGGAAGCCACCAGGTTCTTGCCGATATCATGCAAG
>CABUDQ010000056.1 GCA_902490365.1 uncultured Collinsella sp.
GGGTTTAATGGTTGCAGACACGCGAACTCCCCCTTTAGCTAACTACAGTGTTTGCAGGGAGATGTTACCGCATCGTTTCGTCGACGTGTTCGAGACCGTCTCCATAATTGGCGATTTTTACGTTTGTGCAATTCGGCGAACGGCAAGGCTTCCTCGGCAGACGATGCTTTTGACACATATCGCCCCGCCGTCGCCGACCGCTCGATTGTCGCTCGAAAAAAGTTGAAGTAATTTTTTCCACCTTTTACCTGCGGAGATGTCAATCCGTCAAGCATTTGGTCAGAAATTGGTCAAGTAGCGGCTGATACGGTCGGCGTCGACAGCCAAAACCGATAGAAGTTTTGGCCCCAGAAGCAGGGAGGTTCCCATGGCATATTACTGGCCCCAGTACGGCGTCGCCATCGAGGTCGACGACGATCCCTATCTCCTGCCTTTCGACGAAGAGGCGTTCCCCGATACGGCGGTCTACCACGTCACCACCGATGTTATCTGCGACCCCGAGTCGTTCTCGGCGCTCGCCCACCACATCGCGCGTATCCACGACATCGAGCTCCCTCACGACTTTGACGAGCTCATCTACTCGCGCCGCCTGATGCTTCACATGCTCTTTGGAGCGGACCCGTCCACGTTCGCACGTGTCTACACCACCAAGGACGCCGCATGAGTGCGAAGAAGCCGCCCCGCCTCGCAGGACTGGGGCGTCGCAAGAAACTCGTCGTTGTCTGCCTGGCTATCGTCTGCGCCCTCATCGCCGTAGGGCTATACGCCTGGCAGTCGCAGCCCGTGCCCGAAGCGGGCGCCTCAGTCACGACGGCAGAGGGTAAATCGCGACAAGAAATCCAAGATGAGCTCGATGCCATCGTCCGCGACAACATGATGACGATTTCGGTCGCGCCGGTCGCTCAGCTACAGGAGGACGGCAAGCTGCGCGTCAACGTGCAAAACGTCCAAGACAATAAATTTCCCCAGCGATTCCGCGTCATCCAAAACGACGAGACCATGTACGAATCCGGTGTGGTCGAGACCGGCAAGACAATCGAGACGTGCCCCGCCGGCGACATCAAAGAAGGCGAGGCATACATCGAGATCCAGGCACTCGATGCCAAGACCCTCGACAGCCACGGCAATCCGACACGTGTCAAGGTACGGGTTGAGCAAGCCGAGAACTAGCTTTTTCGGCCGACGCGGCACCGCACGCAATTCACCAGCATTCGTCCAATCATCGCGGGGACGGCCCGCGGCGAATAGAAAGGAACGACCATGGACATCACCAGGAACATGAACGGAGCCAGAGCGCTCGTCGTGGGCGCAGGGCTCGCGCTCGCGCTCGCAATGGGCGCCGCCCCGACGCCAGCTCTGGCAGCCGGGCGCGTTGGAACCACGAAAGTAATGGTCAGGACCGAGATCGACAACGTAGAGTTCAAAGTTCCGACGGTTATTCCCTTCGTCGCCAAGGCCGACGGCACGCTTCAGGGCCCCTCAGAAGACGCGACCACCATCGACAATCATTCGGCCTACGGCATCCATGTCACCAACATGAAGATCGACGCCATGAACACCTGGACCATTGCCGCCGACGCCAAGGCCGGAACCGCGCAGAATTCCATCGACTTTAAGGTCGGCCCCGACGGCGCACTCCAGAACGCCAGCGCCGCAATGCAGGAGACGGGCCTCGATCTTTCCAAGAATGCAGCCTTCGACATAGGCTACCAGGGCATTGCCGGCGGCACGGACAAAATTAAGCTCAAGACAAGCGGAAACGTCGCCCGCGTCACGCGCGACATCTTCCGCGTAACCGGCGAAGGCGATCAGGTTGCAACGATCACCTGGACGGTCGAGCCCGGTGCGCACACGGCATAAGGCCGTCGCCCTGGCCGCCGCCGTCAGTATCCTAGCGTTTGGGCCAGCCATGGCCTTTGCCCAGCAAGAACAGGCGCAGGCCGCCACGCAAGTGACGGTCGACCTCTCGGAGCTCGACCGCGGCAACTGCAAGGAACCGTTGGCACAGACAGACGACAGACGATGGCTCTTGGCAGCAGGCGCCACGGCAGCAGGTGCGGGAACCGCCGGCCTCGGTCTGCACATCAAACGCAGCCAGAAACGAAACACGGACAGGCCGCACTAAATTAGCTAAGGAGACCCCATGGCATCGAAGAACCTTTTGCCCGTCGTCGCACTCTGCGGCGCGCTCGCAACCGGAACGCCTGTCGCCGCTTGGGCGACTCCCGTCATGGCGGACTCCTTACCAGCAGCCCTAAGCTCTGCACCAAATCCGTCGAGCGCCATTGCGTGCAAGCGTTTTTCGATCGCACAGGCCGCAATCTCAACCTCGGGATGCCTTCGTCGTAATACGGACGGCTCGATAGTCGTGGATATCAATCGTTCGAACAAGGCAAACGGCTCCCAGGCGGGGTGCGCCGTCTGCACGTGGCGATCGATTGTGCTCGATGCAGATGGCGATCCGTGCGATTTGGGGTTGCGCATCGATATCGCTTCGGTCGATGACTCGGCGAACGGAGCGAAGGTCGTCTTCGACGATGCGTTTTTCGAGAAAGGAGGCGGTATATGTCTGGGCTGCGCCGCCGCGAATGCAGACGACACGCAGCCCACCCTCTCATTCACGGCATCGTTGCAGCTGACCAAAGCCGGCACCGATGCCGTCGCGGCGGGAGAAGCGTCCCTGCTGTTCTACGCCGTCAGCACCAAAGACACAGACGCTCATTTCGAGAAGTCAGACGGATCACTCAGCCTTACACGAGGGATAGAGGCAGGCCCTATTGAAATCGATGCCCACGCGCAAAGCAGGCAACGCATTCTTGCCGACCCGGCGCTTCTCGAAATGGAGTGGAACGGATCCGGAGCCATCGGAATTCTCCCCTCCGCGCTTGACGCCAAGACGCTCCCCTCAAACGACGAACCCATCAACGCAACCACACAAGAAGAGAGCGCGGACAAAGAAGCAGGTGCGGGCGACACGCCGTCGCCGACAAACAGCGTCCCAGCTTCTTTCGAAGCACCGAATGAGCCCGCTACCGATCCAAACGATCCCGAGCTCGCGGACAGTCTGGGGCTTGCTGATCCTCAAGAAATCGATGAAGGTAACTGCTGCGTGCTTGCCGCGCTCGACCACACGGAGGTCATCGACGCTGCGAACATCGAAGTTGCCGCCGCCAATCAGCCCGTCCGCAAGTCGGCCATCATCGCATTTCCCGAGTCCATCGAAGTCGTCTTTTTGCCATCGGGCGAGGTCGTGGCCCCAACACTGCTCACCCTGTTGGGCGCCAAGAATACTCGAAACGAAATTAAAAAGGTCACGGTTGTCGACCCTGCAACCACCGCTAAACTGCGTCTATACGCCGTTGCCCCAGACGGAGGCAAAACCTTGGAATTCGATGGTGACACACTCCTAGCCTGGCAACGTCTGGACATTATGCAAGACGTCTCGTATCAGATCGAACTCGAAGGGTTTGATCGCGCCCGCGATGCCAATATCATCGCCGCGGCTATTGAATCCCCACAGCGGCTTATGACACTGCGCTTTGACTACTATCCCTATGTCCCGACAACCACCTGAGGCTTAAATGCTGCGCATCATTCCTAACACCACTTATATAACGTATTAGATGAGTCGCGATGTGCCTCGCATTTCGTTCTGCTACGATTGCCACGTTGGCATCAATACAGGAGGGCTCATGCCGGGCTTGGGAACAGTCATCAACGTTGTGCTTTTAGTTGCGGGCGGTCTTTTGGGATTAGCGGGCGGCCGCTTCATTACACCGTGCATCCAAGACACGCTCATGAAAGCATCGGGGCTGTGCGTCCTGTTTATCGGCCTGGGCGGCACCATGCAAAAGATGCTCGTCATCGATGGAAAGGCGCTGTCGACCACCGGTACCACCATGCTCATCGTCTCATTTGCGCTCGGTTCGCTCATCGGCGAGGCCGTCAACTTGGAAGCCGCCATTGAAAACCTTGGCGAATGGCTCAAGCGCAAGACTGGCAGTGAGGGCGATAACGAGTTCACCAACGCTTTTGTCTCGACTTCACTCACCGTGTGCATCGGCGCCATGGCCATTGTGGGATCGATCCAGGACGGCCTGCTCGGCGACTGGTCAACGCTTGCCCTCAAGGGCGCACTGGACTGCATCATCGTCTGCACCATGACGGCCTCGCTTGGCCGCGGCTGCATCTTCTCCGCCCTGCCCGTCGCCGTGTTCCAGGGGACGATCACGCTGTTTGCCGGCGCACTCTCCCCCATCATGACCACGGCAGCCCTCGACAGCCTTTCGCTCGTAGGCTCCATGCTCATCTTCTGCGTCGGCGTCAACCTCATCCGTCCTCAGACCTTCCGCACGGCCAATATGCTCCCCTCCGTCGTCATCGCCGTCATCTACGCCCTCCTGTTCTAAATCTATCTACGCAGCAGTATCTCGAACACCTGTTTGATGCTGTGCTATGATATGAGGTCACCGAAGCTGCGTTAGGAGAGGAGAAGCGGTGGCCGACCAGGACATCAAGATGCTCATCGAGCGCATTATGGCCGAGGCCCGGACCCATCAGTCCGCCCGCTTCTCAAACGAAATCTACGCAGACGAGCCGATTCTCAAAACCGGCCGACAGATGCAGAATTTCCTCCCCGACCAGTACCGCAAAATGCGCGAGATATCGCGCTGGCAGGATGACCCCAAGGGCGGCGCGGGTCGTTGGCTTTCGGAAGCCGAGCTTTTCTACCGCCAAGGCCTACTGATGGCCGACTTTGAGGACGACTGCCCCTACAACGGCACCTTTAAGTCGTACTTTCCCACCTACAATGCCATGAGCGATCGACAGTTGCGCGGCTACTTTACCTGGCGTGCCCAAGTGCGCCGCGGAACCGTCGAGGAAACGTCTACGTCCTTTGCCTTTCTGTATCTCTATGAGCTGATTTGCGGCATTGGCGTAGATAATCCGCTCGATGGTTTTAACAAGATCAAGGCCTTTTGGGATGTCTATCGCGCCTTCGAGCCCGGCATCGACCGGTTTGCGCGCGTGTGGCTGCAGGATTACGCCGTGTTCCACGGGCTCGACCCCAAGCTGCTTCGCGACTCTAAAACCGTCATGTTCGATAACGCCCTTGTCGAGCTGCGGCGCGCGGCACGAGACCTTGTACCAGCACCGGCACCGTCCGGCCAGACCCCTAAGCGTCGCAAAATCTCCGAGCCCACGCTCCCCCTTCCGCCCGATGAGGTGCGCGAGGAACGACTCATGGCCGCCATCAACGCCCTCTCCACGTACAACCTAAGTAACTCGCGGCTCGACCGCAGCCACCACTGCGATCTGCGCCACGTGGCATGCGCCGTGTATGTCCGTATGGCGCGCTACTATGACACGCACCGAAAGACCGGCATCGTGGCGAGTTTATTTGGGGAGGAGACGGCCATGCCCTACACCATGTTTGCCTCGGCCGTATTCTTTGCGCCCGAGCGCCACGAGGACTGCGAATACCGCCTGAATCCTATCCATATCTACCGTTGCCAAAACGGCTTTTGGGAATGCATGCGTATCCACGGCAGCAGGCAAAAGAGCAGCAAGCTCGGTGAAATGATGCGCGCCTGCGACCAACGCCTACGCCTGGCGCTGGACCCCGCCCATCCCCTTAAGGAAGAAAAGGTCCCCAAATATCTGGCCAAGATTATCGATGACGAGATTGTGGCATGGCTTTCGTGGGACGCCGCACACCAGCCCGTCAAGATCGATATCGACCTGAGTCAGCTGGGGCACATTCGGAGCGCCGCCGCGCAAACGCGCGAAGCGCTTTTGATCGACGAGGAACGTGAGGACGGCGCGTCCACAGAAGCCGAGGCAGCGGACTCAGGGCAACCGGAAGCCGAGCCTGCGACCGACGCGACGGTCGAGGCGGTCGAGGCGGCCGCAGGGCAGGACGAGGCCGACGAGCCGACCATATCCACCGAACAGTTTGGTGTCGTGGCACCGCTTCTCGCGCCGACGCCCGCGTTCGCAGCGGCTGTGCCCGCTGACGCCACGAACGAACTCACGCCCGCCGCAGACGCCTATCTCCGCGCGCTGCTCGAGCACAACGCAGTACAGGCGGAATCGGCGGTAGTGCAATCGGGGCAGAGCGAGGATATGCTCGTCGATACCATCAACGAGGCGCTCTTTGACCTGGTGGGCGACACCGTAATTGAATTTAGTGCGGCAGGGCCGCAGATTATCGAGGACTACGAAGCAGACGTGAGAGGATACCTAGACCATGAGTGATACCGCATCCGCAGCACCTCGCGTGCCCAAGCGCGTCGCTGCCGTCATTCTCAACTCGCTCAAGGGCGGCGTGGTCCCGCGCATCGGCCTTCCTTACATCACCGTAGGGCGCGAGGTCGAGATCCGCGCCCTGCTCACCGATCTGAGTCTCATCGCCGACGGTGGCGCGAGCTTCCGCTTTCTGGTCGGTCGTTACGGCGCCGGCAAGAGCTTTTTGCTCCAGACTATCCGCACGCACGCCATGGGCGAGGGATTCGTCGTCGCTGATGCCGACCTGTCGCCCGAGCGCCGCCTGCAGGGCGGTCAGGGACAGGGCCTTGCCACCTACCGCGAGCTCATCCGCAATATATCGACCAAGACGCGCCCCGAGGGCGGTGCGCTCAACCTTATTCTGGATCGCTGGGTCGCCTCGTGTGCCGACGTCGACGAGTCGGTCGTCAATGCCCAACTGGCCCCGCTCGAGGAGATGGTCCACGGCTTCGACTTCACCCGCATGCTCCGCCGCTATCGCATGGCCGCATCCGGGGGCGACGAAGAGGCCATGAGCCGCGTGACCAAATGGATTCGCGGCGAATACCGCACCAAGAGCGAGGCACGCGCCGAGCTGGGCTCCTCGACCATCATCAGCGATGACGACTGGTACGACTACGTTAAGCTCATTGCGCGCTTTTTGGTCTGCAGCGGCTACAAGGGTATGCTGGTGCTCATCGACGAACTCGTGAATCTGTATAAGATTCCCAACGCCATCACGCGCCAATACAACTACGAGAAGATCCTGACCATGTACAACGACACACTTCAGGGCAAGGCGCAGTACCTGGGCATGATCATGGGCGGCACGCCAACCTCCATCGAAGACCGCCGCCGCGGCGTGTTCTCCTACGAGGCCCTGCGCAGCCGACTCGCTCAGGGCCGCTTTGCGCGCGAGGACCTTAAGGACATGCTCGCGCCCATCATCCGCCTGCAGCCGCTCACCTACGAGGAGTTGCTGGTGCTCATCGAAAAACTCATGCAGATCCATGCCGGCTACTTTGGCTGGACGCCCACGCTTGCCGAAAACGACTTGGTGGACTTCCTCAAGATCGAGTTCGGTCGCGTGGGAGCCGACACGCACCTAACACCGCGTGAGGTTATTCGCGACTTTATCGAGCTGCTCGATATCCTGTGTCAGAACCCCGATGCAAATGTGGCCGAGCTGCTGCAAAGCGTCGGCGGCGACGCGCAGGCGCCGGCAGCTGCAACAGGAGACACCGGCACCGCAGGCGGCGACCGCAACTTCGCCGAGTTCGCCATCTAACCTACCAAAAAGGGACAGGTTTATTTTGGCAGGTTTTATCTGGGCAAACGTTGAAGCAGTAATGCAGCAAGCCGTTGCCAGCCGCGTTGAGAGATTCGTTGTTGAAAGGAGGCCCCGTGAACGCCTTTGACCGCTACGCCCCGTTTATCCAAGACTTCATCTACTCCCACGATTGGGAGAGCTTGCGCTCTATCCAGGTTGCGGCGGCAGATGCCATCTTCAACACACAGGACAATGTGCTCCTGACGGCATCCACGGCTTCCGGCAAAACCGAGGCAGCCTTCTTTCCCATCCTGACCGAGTTTTGGGAGAACCCGCCCGCAAGCGTGGGCGCCCTCTACATTGGCCCCCTCAAGGCGCTCATCAACGACCAATTCGTCCGCCTCAACGACCTGTGCGAAGAAGCCGATATCCCCGTCTGGCACTGGCATGGCGATGTCTCGCAATCACACAAGGCCAAACTCATCAAAAAACCGAGCGGCATCCTACAGATTACGCCCGAGTCGCTCGAGGCGCTCCTGATCCATAAGCACATGGCGATCCCGCGCATGTTTTGCGACCTGCGCTATGTGGTTATCGACGAAGTCCATTCGCTCATGCGCGGCGACCGCGGCGGGCAGACGCTCTGTCTTATCGAGCGACTCTCGCGCATGGCAGGCGTGCAGCCCCGCCGCATTGGCCTTTCGGCCACCATCGGCGACCCCGAGCGCACGGGCGCCTTTCTCTCGCAGGGAACGGGGCGCGACTGCGTTATCCCCCGCTTTGAGGAACCGCGCCGCGTGTGGCGCATCTCCATGGAGCACTTCTACAACTCGGGCCCCCAGGCTCAGCAACGAGGATTCGTAGGCACAGGTCCACAAGAAGCCGAGGTGCTTGCTTGCGAGCGTATTGAGACGGCGGCGCCCGCGGCGCTGCCCGCATCCGGACAAGACATGTGCCACAGCGGACAGCTTACACAGGAAGAACACCATCAACGTCGTGAGCAGGCGCGGGGCAAGGCCGCTCCCAAAGACCGTCGCACTTCCTCGGCCCCCGAGGGCGAAGTCGACATCCCACGAGCGACCGAGCAGGCGCTTCTCAACCCCACCGACACGGCACCCGACAACGCCGACCCCGGTATGGGCTATATCTTTGAGCATACGCGCGGCCGCAAATGCCTGGTCTTTGCCAACTCGCGCGAGGAGGCAGAGGCCGTATGCTCCATGCTGCGTAGCTACTGCGAGAGCCGGCACGAGCCCGACCGCTTTCTCATCCACCACGGCAATCTTTCGGCATCGCTGCGCGAGACGGCAGAAGAGCTCATGCGCGACGAGGAACAGGCACAGACGACCGTCACCACCTCTACGCTGGAGCTCGGTATCGATATCGGCCGCCTGGAGCGCGCCTTCCAGATTGACGCGCCGTTTACCGTCAGCTCCTTTTTGCAGCGCATGGGGCGCACAGGCCGTCGCGATCTTCCGCCCGAGATGTGGTTTGTCATGCGCGAGGAAGAGCCCGAGCCGCGCACGATGATGCCCGAAACCATTCCCTGGAAGCTCCTGCAGGGTATCGCGCTCGTACAACTCTATCGCGAGGAAAAGTGGGTCGAGCCACCCGAGCTCGATCGTCTCCCCTACAGCCTGCTCTATCACCAGACTATGTCGACCCTCGCCAGCACCGGCGAGCTCACGCCGGCCGAACTTGCCCAGCGCGTGCTCACGCTCAGCTATTTCCACCGTGTCTCGGCAAACGATTACCGTGTGCTGCTACGTCACCTCATTAAGATCGACCATATCCAGGTCACCGAAGGTGGCGGGCTCATCGTGGGTCTCGCGGGCGAGCGCATCATAAACAACTTTAAGTTCTACGCCGTGTTCCAGGAAAACGAGGAGTTTACCGTCCGGAGCGAATCGGCCGAGCTGGGCACGATCGTTAATCCGCCCCCGCCCGGTGAGCGCATCGCCATCGCCGGACACTGCTGGATTGTCGAGGAAGTGGACTGGAAGCGCCACACTGTCTTTGCCACGCAGGTCAAGGGCCGGGTGCCGGCCTACTTTGGCGACTGCCCCGGCGACATTAACACGCATGTGCTCGAGCGCATGCGCCAAGTGCTCACTGAGCACGCAGCATATCCGTACCTTATGGGTAACGCACGGGCTCGCTTGGCGCAGGCTCGTCATACCGCCGAGATTTCGGGCGCGGGAACTAAGCCGCTCATCAACCTGGGTGGCGACACCTGGGTGCTCTTCCCCTGGTTGGGCAGCTACGCCTTCCTAGCACTTGAGCGCATGCTTAAAATCAAATGCGCTGCTGAGTTAGGCCTTCGCGGACTCGACCCGTCACGCCCGTACTTTATGCAGTTTAAGATGAAGGCCGACGAGGAGACGTTCTTTGAAGTGCTCGCCGCCGAGGCCGAGAAGGACTTCGATCCCATCGAGCTCGTCTATCCCGGCGAGGTGCCTTATTTTGATCGTTACGATGAGTCCGTTCCCGAAGAGCTCGTGCGCAAGGGCTTTGCCGAAGGCGTGCTCGACATCGAGGGTATGAAGCAGCGCGCCCTCAGCTGGCGTGACCACGCCTAAGACCAGTCTTTTTGGGACGGGGAGACCTATTTGTCGTGAAGGACGGTGCCGAGGAAGTCGGTGTCGAAGGGCACGGCTTCGGCAAAGGCGTAGTCGCCGTCGCTGGCGATGAGCAGGTAGTTTTCCTCGCCGCCGAACTTCGCATCGCCACATGGGACCACCCAGGCGTGGATGAATACCTCGAGCGCCGTAGCAGCGCAATCACGCAGGAACGTCACATCGCCTCCCTCGTTTGCGCTCACGATATTGGCAACGTAGATGCCGCCGGCATTCAGGCTGCCCCGCACCAGGCGCAGCGCCTCAACGGTCGCCAGCTCGCGCACGGGCTCGGCACCGCCAAAGCAATCGCTCACGATCACGTCGTAGCGACGATGCCCCACGCTCGTCACGCCCAGGTACGAACGCGCCTCGGCAGTAATCACCCGCAGGCGATCGCCCGCCGTGCGCTCCAGCTCGTCTAGGTAGAACCAGCGGCGGGCCAGACGCGTAATCTCTCCGTCATACTCGATGACGTCCATGCGCAAACCCTCGTGCGACATCAGTGCAAACTTGGGATAGGCAAACCCGCCGCCACCCAGCATGAGCATACGGCTGATACCGTGACCATAAACGTCGCGCATCGCATCCTCGGCCTCAAACACGTCGTCAAACGCACGATAGTACGCAAAGGCGGGCTCAGCCCAACGCTCGCCAACGTAACTCGCGCTTTGGTAGACGCCGCCTTGCACCAATACGCGGACTTCGTCGCCGCCCTCGTCGTGCACGCGCTTCACACGCGCCAACCCATTGCGGGTTCGCGCAACCTGCAGACAGGCAGCACGAACAGCGACAGCGGCCGCACCAAGCGCCGCGGCTCCCAGAGCAACGCCGGCAACGACGCCGGCAGAAACACTCGGCTTGTTCATCTAGAGCTCCTTTTGCAGATAAAGGCCATGGTCATAAAAACCAAGATGGCGATAGTACTCGCGCGTACCGATCGCGCTGATCACGTTGATGCGCGCATAGCCGGCATCCCGGGCAATCTCGCACGCACGCTCTACGAGCAAACGCCCCAACCCGTGATGCTGCGCCGCCTGGCCCTGGTCGCCCACGCGTGCCGCCATGCCATACACGTGCACCTCGCGAATCATCGCCTCGTCCGGCGTCGTCGGCAACTCGTCCGCATGCGCGGCAACA
>CABUDQ010000057.1 GCA_902490365.1 uncultured Collinsella sp.
TTCCCTCCCAGCGTGCGAAAGCCCTCTGTCGCCAGAGGGCTTCAGCCAATAAAGACACCTCATTAGCGTAACGAACTGGAAACAATATTCATCTATGAAAGAAACTTACTCGATAAGCGTGATGAAATATGCGATGAGCGGTTAATCGTACTCAGTTTGCAGCTTTACTTTAATAAAGACGCCCTGTAATTACTGTAGCCGAATAAAGTAGCTGGGAATGCCCGAAATGAAAATCCCCCGCTGTTTGACGAATGCATAAACAGCGGGAGAGTCGATAACTGGATGAATATCATACCAATGTGGATTTACTTCTTTCGGCGGTGAATCACGTTGATGGCGTAACCGACGAGCATGGCCAAGACGATGACAATAAAGCCGATCAGGGGATTGTCGTTCATAGGGTCCTCCTATTTTCCGAGCGGGGAGAATTCGTCGACGATGAGGTCGAGGCATTGCGGAAGCGCGCGGGCTCCAAAGACGCCCGAATTGCTGGAGATAATCTCGCCATCGAACTGCATGCCCAGTGACGGGGTGCAGGTGATCTTGGCTTCCTTGGTCTGGATGATCTTGAACTGTGGGCGCCCGAGTACCTTGCCGGCGGGGTCAAGCGCAGCGGTGATCACGGTAGGCAGCAGCTGCACGGTGCGCACGGGTTCGATGACCGCAATGTCGACCATGCCATCGTTCATGCGGCAGTCGGGGAACAGGTTGATGTCGTTTTGAATGACCGAGGTATTGCCCGCCATGCAGCAGATGCCGTCGAGCTCCTCGACAATGCCGTCGTGCTCAATGGTAAAGTGCGCCACCGTGGGGTTGGGCGTGGCGAGAGCGGAGAGGAAGTAGGCGATCTCGCCGATGTCGTTTTTGGTGGGAGCGGCCTTCATCATGATCTCGGCGTCGAAGCCCGAGCCGGCGATGATGATAAAGCCGTGGCGCTTCTCTCTGCCGTTCTCGTCGAGCCAAAAGAGCTCGCCCATGTCCACTTTGACCGTGCGACCGGCGCGGCAAGCCTTGGCAAGCGCCGCCGCCTCAGGGGCATTGCCGATGTTGTTGAAGAACAGGCAGGCCGTGCCGGAGGGGAAGACGAGTGTGGGGACGCCGCATCCGCGCATCTGGTCGAGCACGTTGGAGACGGTGCCGTCGCCGCCCGAGACGACCACGCGGTCGAACTCGCGCACGTCTGCCACGGCGTCCTCGGGTTCCATGCCATCGCCGATAAAACGCATCACGACCTCGTCGCCGCCCTGCGCGAGGGCGTGCGTGAATGCGTAGATTTCATCTGAGCTGGGGCCCGATGCCGGGTTGTGGATGATAAGGCAGCGCATACTTACGTTCCCGTTCTGTGACTAACCGAGTATAGTTGTAAGACAATGCCGTTATCCTACCCGTGTTTTTCGGGCCTAACCTTATTCGATGGGTTGATATGTACATTTCCACACATCAGGCTCTACTCGACTTTTGCCAGCGCGCCCGTGAGTTTGACGCGATTGCCGTCGATACCGAGTTTTTGCGCGAGCGCACGTTCCATCCGCGCCTGTGTTTGGTTCAGATTGCCACCCCTGCCGAGAGCGTCGCGGTCGACCCTCTGGTGATCGACGACCTGTCGCCGCTGGCCGAGCTTATGGCCGACGAGAGCGTGACCAAAGTCTTCCACGCCTGCTCGCAGGATATGGAGGTTATGCTCCATACCGTGGGCGTGCTGCCGCGTCCGATTTTTGACACGCAGGTGGCCGCCGCCTTTTTGGGCGAACGCCAGCAGATTTCCTACGGCGCGCTCGTGCAGACGTTTTGCGGCGTCTCGCTGCCCAAGACCGAGTCGCTGACCGACTGGTCGCGTCGCCCGCTGACCGACAAACAGATCGAGTACGCGATCGATGACGTCAAGTACCTGATCGTCGCCTATACCGAGATGATGAGCCGCCTGCGCGAGCTGGGCCGCGTGGACTGGGTGCTCGACGAGCTGCGCCCGCTGGCTGACGAGTCGCACTATCGCGCCGATCGCCACGAGGCGTTCCGTAAGGTCAAACGCATCAATTCGTGCAGCCGTCACCAGTTGGGCATCGCGCGCGAGCTCGCCGCCTGGCGCGAGGACCGCGCCGAGCGCCGCAACATCCCGCGCAAGTGGGTCATGTCCGACGATACGCTGCTGGCGCTCGTTAAGCGCAATCCCGTCCGCGTTGAGGAGTTCCGTAGCATTCGCGGTACCGACCAGCTGGGGGAGCGCGACGTGGACGGTGCGCTCATGGCCATCAAGCGCGGCGCGAGCTGCCCGCACGATCGCCTGCCGCTCATGGTGCGCGGACACCGTCAGATCTCGCCGGAGCTGGAGAGCGTGACGGACCTGATGTATGCGCTCATCCGCCTGGTTGCCGAGCGCTCGGGGGTGGCGACCTCGGTCATTGCCTCGCGCGATGACCTGGCCGATTACATCGAGCATCCTGAGCAAAGCCCCCTGCGCGAAGGCTGGCGTTTTGAGCTTGTGGGTTCGCGCCTGGACGATCTGCTTTCCGGCAATATGGGGCTCACCGTGAAGGACGGAAAGATTGAGTTGTTATAGGGAAGCCTAGTCTGCTGAGTGGGTAGAATGCCTCCAACGTGTAACTCGATTCGGAGGAATTCGCATGCCCTATTACTATGGATACGGCTTTGGCATCGACCCGCTGTACCTGCTGGTTGTTCTTGTCTGCACGGTGCTTGGCCTTGCCGCACAGAACTATATCAACTCGACGTACAAAACCTGGTCCAAGGTTCGCTCGGACGGCGATACGGGTGCCACGGTCGCTCGCCGCATGCTCGATGCCAACGGTTGTAGTGCCGTGGGTATCAAGGGTGTCGCTGGCGAGCTCACCGACCATTACAACCCGCAGGACAACAACCTGTATCTGTCGGATGCCAATCGTTCGGGCGGTTCGGTCGCAAGCGTTGCCGTCGCCTGCCACGAGGCGGGCCATGCCGCCCAGCGTCAAAGCGGCTATGCCATGATGAAGGTACGTACCGCCCTCGTGCCGGTCGTCAACTTTACCCAGAACACCTGGACCATCGTGTTGCTCTTGGGCCTGTTTATGAACATCGCGGGACTCACGACCCTCGCGCTGATCTTCTTCTCGTTTAGCGTGCTGTTCCAGCTCGTTACGCTGCCGGTCGAGATTGACGCCAGCCGCCGCGCCGTGGCGTATATCGAGCAGTCGGGCATGAGTTCCAAGCAGGTCAACGGTGCCAAGAAGGTGCTGACGGCCGCCGCGCTTACCTATGTTGCCGCTGCGCTCACCTCGATTATTCAGCTGCTCTATCTTATGGCTCGCTACAACAGAAACTCCAACCGATAACAAATGGGACAGGCAGGCGCCGCGGGGATTCGTGTCCTCGCGGCGCTGTACTATGTGTTGGACTTGAATTTGCGCAGGGCCGGAGCCCTTGTGCACGATGACGAAAGGAGGCTGCGTGGCAGGCTGGAATCTAACCGGCAATGCCGTTTCCGCCGAGTTCGACGGTTCGGACGAGCAGGAGCGTAAGGAGCTCAGCGTGAGCCAGGCGGTAGAGATCGCCGCCGGTGCGCTCGATGCCATTCCGCAGCTGAGTGTCCTGGGCGAGGTCACGGGTTTCCGTGGTCCCAACGCCCGAAGCGGCCACTGCTACTTCCAGATTAAAGACGACTCGGCCGCCGTCGACTGCATCATCTGGAAGGGCGCCTACCTTAAGCGCACCTTCGACTTGCGCGACGGCATGCAGGTAAGCTTTAAGGGCAGCTTCAATCTCTACAAGCCTACGGGTCGCATGAGCTTCGTTGCCCGCTCGTTCTCGCTGGCGGGGGAGGGTCTGCTGCGTCAACAAGTGGCGCAACTGGCCGAAAAGCTACGCCGCGAGGGCCTGATGGACGAAGCGCGCAAGCGCCGCATCCCGGTGTTCTGCTCCCGCGTGGCGGTCGTCACCTCGCTTTCGGGTGCCGTAATCGACGACGTCAAGCGCACATTGCGTCGTCGCAACCCGCTTGTCGAGCTCGTCTGTGTGGGCGCCAAGGTTCAAGGCGAGGGTGCGCCGGCCGAGCTCATTGAGGGCTTGCGCCGCGCCGCTTCCATTACGCCGGCGCCCGACTGTATTTTGCTGGTGCGCGGCGGCGGCTCCTTTGAGGACCTCATGACCTTTAATGACGAGGAACTTGCCCGCGCGGTGGCGGCTTGTCCTGTGCCCGTGGTGACCGGCATTGGTCATGAGCCCGATACCTCGATCTGCGATATGGTGAGCGACCGTCGCGCCTCCACGCCCACGGCGGCGGCAGAATCGGTGGCGCCGGCTATGACGGAGTTGGCCGATGTGCTCGAGGCGCGCCATCAGCGTCTGGGTGCCGCGATGGCATCGATGATTGGGTCGGCCCAGGTCGACCTGGAGATGCTCGATCAGCGCGGTCGCCGTGCCTGGGATACCTATACGGCTCGCTTGGGCGATGCGCTCGATGCGGCTGCGTGTCGCCCGTGCCTCAACGACCCCACATTTATGGTCGACCGTCGCGAATCGGAGCTTGCGCTGACTGCCGATCGCCTGTCGGGCGCCATAGTACGCTCGGTCGGGACATTCCGCTCCAACTTTGAGCGCTTGCCCGAGCGTCTGATTACAAGCACCTCGGGGCTCGATGGTAAGCGCCATGCGCTCACGCTTGCGAGTTCCCGCCTAGAGCATCAAGGGCGCACGATGCTCAGCAAGCCAGCGTCCGACCTGAGCCGTGCGGCAGCGTCGCTCGATGCCCTGTCGCCGCTCAAAGTGCTTGCTCGCGGCTATTCCATCGCGTACAGCGATGATGGTGTGGCTACGAGTGCCAAGACCTTTAAGCCTGGCGACGCCATTCGCGTGCGCATGGCAGACGGCAACGTGGCAGCAACGGTCGATACGGTCGAGTAGACCGCGTTTCGCAGTGATAGACCCTTAGGAAAGGAAACAGATATGGCAGAGAAGACCCCGGTAGAGCAGCTTACGTACAAGCAGGCTTCGCAGGAGCTGGAGCTCATCATCCGCAGCCTGGAGTCGGGCGATATGGAGCTCGAGGAGTCGCTCGAGAGCTACACCCGCGGCGTCGAGCTCCTCAAAAGCCTGCGCACCCGCCTGTCCGATGCCGAGCAGAAGGTCTCGGTGCTCCTTAAGGACGTCGACGGCAACGACGTGCTCGCCGACGGCGAGGCCGCCAACACCGATGATAACCTTTCGTTCTAAGCATCTCGACCAAATATAATTACCTTGGTCTGTAAGAAAGGAACCAGCTATGTGCGATTGCATCTTCTGTAAAATTGCCAACCACGAGATCCCCTCGACCGTTGTCTATGAGGACGACCAGGTCATCGCCTTCGACGACCTCAACCCGCAGGCGCCGGTCCACACGCTCGTGATCCCTAAGAAGCACTACAGCGACATCGCCGACAGCGTGCCTGCCGAGACCATGGGCGCCATGGCCCACGCCATCCAGGAGGTCGCCAAGGCCAAGGGTCTGGAGGACGGTTTCCGCGTCATCTCCAACAAGGGCGTTAACGCCGGCCAGACCGTCATGCACTTCCACATGCACGTCCTCGGCGGCAAGAGCCTGGGCGAGAACCTCATCTGAGGACGCGTAGCCCGTCGACTTGGCTGCCTTTGGAGTAATCTATGCAGCTTTCTCAACTCGAATACCTTCAAGCGGTAGCGAACTATGGCGGCGTGCGCAAAGCAGCTCGCGCCGTTCATGTGAGTCCGCAGGCCGTTTCGTCGGCAATCAAAAAGTTGGAATCTGAGTATCAGATTGTTTTGCTCGACCGATCGGCGGGGGAGGCTGTTTTGTCTCCGGCGGGCAGAGAATTTGCGCGTCGTGCACGCGTGATCCTGGCACAAGTCGACGATCTTAAAAAGTACGCCCAATCGAGGGACGACGGCGTCTCGCCCGACGGCCACTTCCGTCTTTACGCCCCCTGCCTTCAAGGGCGGGGGCGTCTCTTTTCCGAAAACTGGTACGACTCGTTTGAAAGCTCGCACCCTCAGATTCACCTTGATGTGTGGCATCAGCCAACGGCTACATGCTTTGAATCACTTGTGCTTGGCATTTCGGATGCGGCCATCTCATTTGAGGAACCAAGGAACAGTGTCCTTTCTTCAAAATACTTGGGTGAAAAGGAGCTCAAGGTTCTTTCGTGCCCAGCGGGTCATCAATCTGTGGGCGCTATGACCGTTCGTGAGTTACTGGGCGGCAGGTTAGCTGTTCCCATTAATTTGTCGCCCTGTCTCAATGCAATCAATCAATGCCCCGAAGCTCAGCTGGTTAATTTCCGCTTCCGCGACGTCGAATACGGAAACAGAGCGCAGGCTGAGTTTCTTCAAGCCGGGGGATTGATATTGGGTTTTTCTGGCTCTTCTCTCGCATCAGATGGATCGGAAGTGAGCGAGTGCTCCATTGAAGCCTCGCATGACGTAGCCTTGCCCATCTACTTCTGCTATCGACAAAATGCCTGGACCGATCGACACCAGACGGTATTTCTTCACCTATTGCGTCATCTCGCTTCGTGAGGCCATTTGGCCTCGTGTCGTCAAGTGAATGTTGACGCCCTGCAACACATAGCTGACAGCTTTGCCCTCATGCTTTTCCAAGATTCCGATTTAGATTGCTGACTCTTGGAGGGCGGAGCATGAAAAACCGTACGGTTTTTCTTTATATGACGTTCGTTTTTCTGTCGAACTTCAGCACCATTTTGTATTTTCTGACGGTTTACCTTGAATTCGTCGGATTCTCGATGGTGGCGATTTCTAGCATGATGATTGCATATCAAGTGAGCAAGTTCATCCTCGAAGTTCCCACTGGCTATATTGCTGATAGGTTTGGACGAAAGGTGAGCGGCCTCGTTGGCATTGTGGGAATGCTTGGGTACTACGCCGCCCTGCTTCTCGTCCGATCTCCTCTGCTTTTAATCGGTGCGTTTGCTCTCAAAGGTTTTGCCGTTGCATGTCTGAGCGGATCCATAGAAGCGATTTACATTGACAGCGTCTCTCAGGACCAGCTCGTAAGACTTAATGTCGTTGAGCGATTTGTTTTCTATGCCTCTTATGCCCTCTCCGCTTGCGTGGGCGGTTTCATTTCGTCCGTCGGTGCATATCTCATTGGGCTTTCGGTCGATATCATCACAATGGTGCTGACATTGGTTGTCGTTGTCTGTATTCCTGAGGCGAGAAGAGAGGGCGCTGCGGTGACACCTGGGCATGGAATGAGCCCGAGGATGATCGGTGCTGCTATTGCGGGTAATGGCATTCTTCGGTCAGCGTTCATCATGGACTGTTCTCAGGCATTTGCCTTCGTCGCTCTGGAAGACTTCTTCTCACTGTTACTTGCAGGCCGCGGAATGAATGCCGTCGCTTCGGGCGTGACCATTGCGGTCCAGCTCCTTGCCTCGGCCTCCATGGGACTTATTGTGCCCTGTGCGATTGCTCATGTCGGCAAGGGCCGCTTTGCGCGTATTTGCGGCATCGTGCGCCTTTTCCTGACAGCTTTGTTTTTGATTCCCCTTACTCCGGCTAATTTGCTGCCCGTGTTCTATGTGCTGCAGACGGTTGCGTACTCGTTATTTGCTCCAATTAAATACTCAATTTTTCAAAAAGCAGCCGATTCTTCGATGCGCTGTTCACTGATTTCGGTTCAAAGCCAGATGGTGGCGGTGGGCGCCATCCTTTTCTATCTGTTCAATGCTGCGTTGAGCAGCATCGCGGGCATTCGAGTCATATTGCTTGTCGCACTCGGAATCTCTTCTTTGGTGTATATCCCCGCGCTCTTTCGTCTTACAAGCCAAAGGACATGGGTATTTAGACACCGATAACTTATATATCAACGCAATAAACCCGAGCGCGAGGGCGTTTGGGTTTATTATTGAAACGTATGTAACCTGGCGGCGCCACACCGCCTGTTAGTAGGGAGACACATGAACGTTCTGGTCGTCAACGCAGGATCTTCGACCCTTAAGTATCAGGTCATCGATACCAAGTCCCACAAGGTGTCCGCAAAGGGCTCCTGCGAGCGCGTCTGCTTTACCGGCGGCACTTTCACCCATGCTGCCAACGGCTCCAAGAAGGTGACCGAGAACATCGAGTTCCCCGACCACAAGGTCGCCATCGAGGTTGTCCTGAAGGACCTCGAGGCCAACGGCGTCAAGATTGAGGGTATCGGCCACCGTATCGTTCAGGGTGGTTGGTACTTTGGCGATTCCTCCCTCGTCGACGAGGATGTCCTCGCCAAGATCCGCGAGGTCGCTCCGCTCGCCCCGCTGCACAACAACCCCGAGGCCAACGTTATCGAGTACTGCCTGGAGCAGTATCCCGACCTGCCCAACGTTACGGTTTACGACACCGCTTTCCACTTCAACATGCCCGAGGTCGCCAAGACTTACGCCCTGCCCAAGGACGTCTGCGACAAGCTGCACATCCGTAAGTACGGCGCCCACGGCACCAGCTACCGTTACATCTCCAAGAAGGTCGCCGAGATGACCAACGGCGAGGCCCGCAAGGTCGTCGTGTGCCATATCGGCTCCGGCGCTTCCCTGTGCGCCATCGAGGACGGCAAGTGCATGGACACCACCATGGGCTTGACGCCGCTCGACGGCGTTATGATGGGCACCCGCTGCGGCTCCATCGACCCGGCTACCGTGTGCTACCTGCAGCGCGAGGGCGGCTACACCTTCGACGAGGTCGACGAGATGATGAACAAGAAGTCCGGCCTTTTGGCTGTGACCGGCGGCAAGACCAACGACTGCCGCAACGTCGAGGAGCTCGCTGCCGCTGGCGACCCCGAGGCTCAGCTCGCCTTCGACATGTTTGTCTACAAGATTGCCGCCAGGGCTGCCGAGATGGCCACTTCTATGTGCGGTATGGACACCCTGGTCTTTACCGCCGGCATCGGCGAGCACGCTCCGGCCGTCCGCGCCGGCGTTGCCGACCGCCTGGCCTTTATGGGCGTCAAGATGGATCATGCCCGCAACGCCCTGCGTGGTGACGGCGCTTGGTGCCTGTCTGCCAAGGATTCCAAGGTCAAGATTTTCGTCATCCCCACGGACGAGGAGTTCATGATCGCTTCCGACGTCGAGCGCATCGTCAACGGCAAGTAATTGCAAGAGGGGAGGGGCTGGACGACCGAGCGCCGTTCAGCCCCTCTTTTGTGCTCGTTGGGCGATATGCCTGATAGCTATTTATCAAGTTGTGATAACTTCTTATTAACATGCGGCCGCCTTAAGGGGTCTGCGCCGACCGTATCGCACTGCAAAGGAGTCTCATGAACGTACTTGTTGTCAACGCCGGCAGCTCGAGCCTTAAATATCAGCTTTTGGATACCGATACCCGCGAGGTTTTCGCCAAGGGCAACTGCGAGCGTATCGGCTCGGACATGGGCATCTTTGGCCACTCCGAGAACGGTGGTGCCAAGCAGACCGAGGAGACTCCTTTTCCCGATCATCGCTGCGCCATTGCGCGCGTGCTCGAGGAGCTCGAGAAGACCGACTTTACGATCGATGGCATCGGCCACCGTATCGTTCAGGGTGGCTGGCACTTCGATGATTCCGCGGTCGTCGACGATGAGGTCATGGCTAAGATCCTCGAGGTTGCTCCGCTCGCCCCGCTGCACAATTACGGCGAGGCCGCGGCAATCGAATATTGCCGCGAGAAGTATCCGGAGCTGCCCAACGTGGCCGTCTTCGACACCTCGTTCCACATGACCATGCCCGAGGTCGCCTACACCTACGCGCTGCCCAAGGACGTGTGCGACAAGTACCACGTGCGCAAGTACGGTGCCCACGGCACGAGTCACCGCTATGAGTGGATGATGGCCAAGGAGATCCTGGGCTCGCGCTGCCACCGCCTGCTCTCGTGCCATTTGGGCAACGGCGCCTCGCTTGCCGCCATCGAGGACGGTGTATGCCGCGATACCACGATGGGCCTCACGCCGCTCGACGGCCTGATGATGGGCACCCGTTGTGGTTCCATTGACCCGGCTACCGTGTGCTACCTGCAGCGCGAGGGCGGCTACAGCTACCAGGAAGTCGATGACATGATGAACAAGCAGTCTGGTCTGCTTGCCATCTCGGGCATCTCCAACGACGCCCGTGACATCCGTACGAGCGCCTCCGAGGGCGACGAGCGCTGCCTGCTCGCCTTCGATATGTTCGCCTACAAGGCCATGCAGCAGGCCGGCTCCATGATCGCTTCCATGGCGGGCGTCGACACCATTACCTTTACCGCCGGCATCGGCGAGAATGACTGGTCGATCCGCAAGGCCTTCTGCGACTGCTTCGAGTGGCTGGGCGTGCGCATCGACAACAACAAGAACCGCGAGGCCGTGGGCAACGGTCCGCAGGTCATCAGCGCCGCCGGTTCCGCCGTCACGGTCATGGTCATCCCCACCGACGAGGAATACATGATCGCCCACGACGTCGAGCGTCTGACCGCGAATAACTAGTGCGTTCGCTTGCGATTGAACGAAAGGCCTCCTGAGCAGCAGCTCAGGAGGCCTTTTTGCTAGCAGGCGGAAATTCCAGTCCCAAAGTGATCATCACCAGTAACGCCTGCGCTCCCAGCAACGACACCCATCCATTCAGATCCTCAGCCCCAGCTCGTAGCCAAGTCGCCGTCCACTCCAGATTCCTTAGCTGCCACGTAGCGGCAGGGACCCTACAGGGTAAAGCTCTGAAAACATTCCGCAGGACGGAGGAAGCCCCCGCCGCACGTAGTGCGCAGCGGGGGCTTCCGACATGTCCGAGGACGTTTTCAGAGCTTTACCCTGTAGGGTCCCGAGGGGATACGTCCGCTACTCAGCCATCTGAGCCTGGACAGCGGTGATGGCCACGACACCCACGATGTCGTCGGCAGAGCAGCCGCGCGAAAGGTCGTTAACCGGCTTGGCGATGCCCTGCAGGATGGGGCCGTAAGCGTCGGCGCCAGCGAAGCGCTGAACCAGCTTGTAGCCGATGTTGCCGGCCTCGAGGTCGGGGAACACGAGCACGTTGGCCTTGCCGGCAACGGAGGAGCCGGGAGCCTTGAGCTGGGCGACGGTGGGGACGATAGCGGCATCGAGCTGCAGGTCGCCGTCGATGGCGAGCTCGG
>CABUDQ010000058.1 GCA_902490365.1 uncultured Collinsella sp.
CGGCTCAGGGCGATATACGCCGTGATGCGCGACCGGGTGCCCTACCGGGAGTAGCCCCGACGGTTGACAAAACTATAGGAACACCCAATGACTACCTTTCAAACCTGGCAGTTGGGGACGTTCCTTATGTGCTGGCACTTGGGGAAACTCCTTGCGCCAGCGGACGCGGTTTGCTTGCTGGTATTGCCAGATTGTTGGGCGTTCTCCAAGCCCTGTGGGCAAAAAATGCCAAATATGAGTACTGTTGCTGCTGTAGTGCCATATTGCTCTCACAAGATAATGGACATAAAAGTAAATATGTTCATTAATGCTAGTACACATAAGCCTGCTACAGAGCTGATTGAGCAATGTAGAGGTGCATACAAACTGCAAGAGCGGTGTTTTGGGTTGTTTTGGCTGCTACTAAAAAGGTAACAGTACTCATATTTGCCCTTTTTTGTCCACGGGGTCTGGATGGTGCCGTCAATCAGGTCTCAGGGAAGGCGTTTCGAGGCTCGAAGGACACAAAACGGGGGCGCAGGTTGTCCTGCGCCCCCGTTCTCGGGCGTTATTCGCTCCTTGCGGCCGAATTTATGCCGCTTCGTCGAACTGCGAGTTGTACAGGTCGGCGTAGAAGCCGCCTTGGGCGAGCAGCTCGTCGTGCGTGCCCTTCTCGACGATGTCGCCGTCGCGGATTACCAGAATCACGTCGGCGTTTCGGATCGTGGACAGGCGATGCGCGATAACAAAGCTGGTACGGCCCTGCATCAGCGCATCCATGGCGCGTTGAATAAGCTCCTCGGTACGGGTATCGACGTTGGAAGTCGCCTCGTCCAAAATCAGCGCCGGACGGTCGGCCAAAATGGCGCGGGCGATGGTCACGAGCTGCCGCTGGCCCTGTGAGAGGTTAGTACCCTCCTCGTTGATCATAAAGTCGTAACCGCCGGCGAGCGTATGGATAAAGTGGTCGCAGCGTGCGGCGCGTGCGGCGGCTTCTACCTCGGCATCGCTCGCATCGGGACGTCCGTAGCGGATGTTCTCGCGGATGGTGCCGTTAAACAGCCAGGTATCCTGCAGCACCATGGCAAACTCGCCGCGCAGCGCCGCGCGATCCCAGTCGCGCACGTCGACGCCCTCGACACGCAGCGAGCCGCCGTCCACGTCGTAGAAGCGCTGCAGCAGCTTGATGAGCGTGGTCTTGCCAGCGCCGGTGGGGCCGACGATGGCGATGGTCTGGCCGGGCTGCGCCTCGCAGCTAAAGTCGTGGATGATGGTCTTGTCGGGTGTGTAGCCAAATTTGACATGGTCAAATTCCACGTGACCGAGGCGCTTTTCGGGAATCTGCGCGTCGGCCTTCTGCTCCTCCTCGGGCGCGGCCAGGAACTCAAAGACGCGCTCGGTGGCAGCGGCCATCGACTGCATCGTGTTGCTTACGTTGCCCAGCTGCTGCACGGGTTGCGTAAAGTTGCGAACGTACTGAATGAAGCTCTGAATGTCGCCGGGCGTGGCATTGCCGGTCAGCGCGAGCTGCGCACCCACCACGACGACGCCCACATAGCCCATATTGCCTACCAGGCTCATGAGCGGCATCATCAGGCCCGACAGGAACTGCGAACGCCATCCACTGATAAAGAGGCGGTCGTTCTCCTTGTCGAACTCCTCGATCGAGGCCTCGGCGCGGTCGAACACCTGAATGACGTTCTGGCCGGCAAAGTCCTCCTCGATAATGCCGTTGACGGTGCCCAGGACCTGCTGCTGCTCGCGGAAGTACGGCTGCGAGAAGTGAATCATTACGGTCAGGATAATCGCGGCTGCCGGCAGCGTGAGCACGGTGACGCCGGTAAGCGGCAGACTGATCGAAAGCATCATGACAAGCACGCCGATAATCTGCGTCATCGACGTGATGAGCTGCGTCACGCTCTGGTTGAGCGACTGGCCCAGCGTGTCGACATCGTTGGTGATGCGGCTGAGCACGTCACCCTTGCTGTGGCCGTTGAAATAGCTCATCGGCACGACGGCGATCTTGGCGGCGATCTCCTTGCGCATGCGATAGCAGATCTTCTGCGTGATGCCGGTCATGAGCCAGCCCTGGATCAGACTGCAGGCAGAGCTCGCCAGGTACAGGCAGAGCAAAAAGCCCAGCGTCTTGGCGATCCAATCAAAGTCAACATTGCCGGTGCCGTTGACCTTGGCAACCAGGCCCTCGAACAGTTTGGTCGTAACCTGGCCGAGCACCTTGGGTCCCACAATGTTAAAGATGACCGAGCACACGGCAAAGGCGACGGCGGCAAACACGGCAACCTTGTGTTGACCGATATAGCCGAGCAGCTGCCTCATCGTGCCCTTAAAGTCCTTGGCCTTTTCGCCGCGGCCCATGCCGCCCATGCGGCCCATGGGACCGCGCTGGCGGGTGGGCTTGGGAATCTGAGTCTTGGTCTCGTCTGCCATTAGCGCTCGCCTCCTTCCATAACGGCTGTAATCTCTTCTTGGGTAAGCCCCAGCTCCTCGGCGGAAAGCTGCGACTGGGCAATCTCCAGGTACGCCGGGCAGTTGTGCAGCAGCTCCTCGTGCGTGCCGGTGCCCACCACGTGGCCGTCGTCGAGCACGATGATCTGGTCGGCGTGCATGATGGTCGCGATGCGCTGGGCCACGACCACGAGCGCGGCGTCGGTAACGTTTTTGGCGAGCTCGTCGCGCAGGCGAGCGTCGGTCTTGTAGTCGAGCGCGCTAAAGGAATCGTCGAACACCACGACCTCGGGCTTTTTGGCCAGGGCGCGGGCGATGGCCAGGCGCTGGCGCTGGCCGCCCGAGACATTGGAGCCGCCCTGACTGATGGGGGAGTCGTAGCCGCCCTCGCGCTCGGCGATAAAGTCCTCCGCCTGGGCGATGCGCGCGGCCTCGTGCATGTCCTCGTCGCTCACCATGTCGCCGGCAAACTTAAGGTTGCTCTCGACGGTGCCCGAGAACAGGCGTCCCTGCTGCGGGATGTAACCGATGCGGCGGCGAAGCTCGGAGAGGGTCATATCGCGCACGTCGATGCCGTCGAGCGAAATGCTGCCGCTCGTGACGTCGTACAGGCGCGGAATGAGCTGCACGAGCGTGGACTTGCCCGAGCCCGTGGAGCCAATGATGCCGAGCATCTGACCGGCATGCGTGGTGAAGTTCACGCCGCTAATGACGTCGGCGCGGGCATCGGGATACTGGAAGCTCACGTCACGGAAGGTGAGCTCACCGCGCGGCGCGTTGGCCGCAGGCACCTTGGGCGAGACGGGGTCGTTGATGCTCGTGGGGCAAGTGATGACCTCTTCCACGCGCTCGGCTGCGACTTCGGCGCGGGGTAGGATGACCGAAACCATGGTGAGGATCATAAACGCCATGACGATTTGCATGGTGTAGGAGATAAACGCCATCATGTTGCCGACCTGCATCACGCCGTCGGACACGCCCTGCGCGCCAAACCACACGATAAGCACGGTGATGCAGTTCATGACGAGCATCATGAGCGGCATCATAAAGCTCATGGCGCGGTTGGTGTAGAGCTGCGTGGTCATCAGGTCGAGCGAAGCCTTGTCAAAACGCTCGAGCTCATGTTCCTCGCGGTTGAACGAGCGGATGGGCATAAGGCCGTCGAGCAGCTCGCGGGCGGTAAGGTTCACGCGGTCCACAAAGCTCTGCATCTTTTTGAACTTGGGCATGGTGAGGCCCATAAGCACGCCGACGACGGCCGAGACCGCGATGATGGCAACGGCGATGGTCCACTCCAGGCCGGTATGGTTGGCCAGGACGCGCATGACGGCGACGATGCCCATGACGGGGGCCATCAGACACATGCGGATAAACAAGGTTGCTGCCATCTGAATCTGCTGAATGTCGTTGGTGCAGCGGGTGATGAGCGAGGCCTGGCTAAACTTGCCCACCTCGGCCGGCGAAAAGTGCATGACCTTGTTGAAGGCCTCGCGGCGTAGGTCACGCGCGATGGAGCAGGCGGTGCGCGACGCCACAGCGCCGGTCAGGATGGTGGCGACGAGCGATACCAGGCACAGGCCGAACATCGTGGTCGCCATGCGGCCCAGGTAGGCGTTCTGCACGTCGGCGGGGTCGATACCCTGCGCCTTGTACTCGTCTTGCACATAGCTCACGGCGCGTTGGGTCACGATGGAGCCCGACATGGAGCCCATTTTGTCCGCCATTTCATTGGCGCCCTCGACGAGCTTGCTTTGGTCTACCAGACCGCCCTCGACACCTAGGCGCAGGCTCTTCATGGTGACCTTGCCGCCGTCGGCATCAATCTGCTTTTGCATGTTCTGCGCCGCTGCGGCCTTCTGCTGCATCTCGGCGAGCTGCTCGGGCGTCATTGCCGCCATCTGCTCGGGGGTGGGCATGGCCTGGGCGGCGCTGTTGTCTTTCTCGTCGGACGTGCCCATCATGTCGCCCATGGAGCTGGCGTCGATACCCTGGTTAAGCGAAAGGACGACGGTCTCGGGCAGGCTCATGATATCGGCGAGCTTGCTGCCGTCGGCGCGCTCATCCTCTGTTCCCTTGTACGTGCGAATGCCGTTTTTGTCTGCCTTGCCAAACGCAGCTTCTACCGTCTTGGCGTCCTTGGCGCTCATAAAGAGTTCGAGGTCGTCGAGCGATTCGGCGCGAATGGTGTCGGGCACGGGTGAGACGATGCCGCCTTGCTGCACACCCACGTCGACGATGTCGCTCATATAGGTAGGCAGTGCCAGGTCGGCGTTGCAGCTGATTACGATAAGTACGATAGCTGTGAACAGTGCCGGAATATGCTTTTTAAAGAGCTTGAGAATCCTCACTCGGCATCTCTCCTTTCTTGATTGCGGTCGATAATTTCGTTGGCACGTCTTAAAAGGCGCACCATCTCTTGGGTATCTGTTTCGCCGAACTGCTCGAGGAAGGCCGCGGTGCGGTCCTCGAATTCCCGACGCTTGATTTCGAGATCATGGAATCCCTTGTCGGTCACCGTGACGTGTACGCGACGACGGTCGGTCTTTGAGTGCTCACGCTCAACCCAACCCTTGGCTTCGAGAGCGCGTAGGATATTGGCGATGCGGGCGTTCGAGACCCAGGCGCGATCAGCGAGTTCGCTCGGCGTGAGCGAGCCGCCAGCGAGCATGAGAGCGCGCATGACAGCCATCTCGCCGCCGAGGGCTTTGTCCGCAAAGCGCGAAATGCGCTGATGCATGCTGCCAAACTCAGCTAAGAGCTGACGCCCAAGCTCATGGAAATCGGTATCTTCCACCGAAAACCCCTAACACTAGAAACTATTTTCGGTGGAAGATGATACCCCTGCACGCGCACCCTATACGGTAGATTTTTGGGACATGCCTAGAAAACTACCTTTAGGCGACCTCCGTACACCGTCGGTATCAGCGAAGTTAGGGAGTAGATCTCTAGGCATGTCCTAAAGCCTACTCAGAGGCACTTTACCCTGCTAAAGCTGGCATAACAGCTAGAGTGATGGACGTATAAAGGCAAGGGGAAATATCAAACAAATCGGTGAACGGTAGTTGTTCGCGCTCGCATTTCCTGCGGATTTGCTAAAAACACCCTAATGGTATAAAAAAAGAAACATATAACAGCCCTGATGAAGGGGGTGGCTATGCTATCCTTCTCAAACGGGTGAAATCTTGGGTTTTGGGTTGCAGTTCCAAGGTGGACAAACGTTTTTCCCTGTACCAACGTGTGGTGAAGAACGGAAGAAGCCGGTAGTGCAAGCCGATAATTCAAGAATTCAATAAGCAGCGGTGTGAGAGAGCGCCGCATTACACGTAACTAGGAGCGTGGTTACACAATGCAGGAGGCATGGGAAGGCTTCAAGGAAGGCATTTGGACGGGAGAGGTTGACGTCCGAGACTTCATCCAGAAGAACTACACCCCCTACGAGGGCGACGAGTCGTTCCTCGCCGGTCCGACCGAGCGTACCAAGGAGCTGTGGGGCGAGGTTCTCGACCTGCTGCTTAAGGAGCGCGAGCAGGGCGGTGTCCTCGATATGGACACCAAGACCGTCACGGGTATCGTGAGCCACCCCGCTGGCTACATCGATAACGCCCATCGCGACAAGGAGACCATCGTCGGTCTCCAGACCGACAAGCCGCTCAAGCGCGCGCTGCACGTCAACGGCGGTATCCGCATCGCTTGCCAGGCTGCCAGCCAGCACGGCTACAAGGTCGACGAGAACGTTGTCGAGCGCTACACCTTCGAGCGCAAGACTCACAACGCCGGCGTCTTCGATGTCTACACCCCCGAGATGCGTGCTTGCCGCTCGGCTCACATCATCACCGGTCTGCCCGATGGCTATGGCCGCGGCCGCATCATCGGCGACTACCGTCGTGTTGCCCTGTACGGCGTCGACTACCTGATCAAGGACAAGGAGGCCCAGAAGGCTTCCACCCCGACGGTCATGACCGCCGACAACATCCGCGATCGTGAGGAGCTGCAGGAGCAGATCCGCGCCCTCGGCGAGCTCAAGATGATGGCCGAGACCTATGGTTTCGACATTTCCAACCCTGCTACCAACACGCAGGAGGCCATCCAGTGGATGTACTTCGCCTACCTGGCTTCCGTCAAGGAGCAGAACGGCGCCGCTATGTCCATCGGCCGTACCTCTACGTTCATCGACATCTACGCTGAGCGCGACCTTGCCAACGGTACCTTCACCGAGGAGCAGATCCAGGAGTTCGTGGATCACTTCATCATGAAGCTCCGCATGGTCAAGTTTGCCCGTACCCCCGAGTACCAGGCCCTGTTTACCGGCGATCCGCAGTGGGTCACCGAGTCCATCGGCGGCATGGGTGTTGACGGCCGTACGCTCGTTACCAAGATGAGCTACCGCTACCTGCACACGCTCGAGAACATGGGCACCAGCCCCGAGCCCAACATGACCGTTCTGTGGTCGACCCGTCTGCCCGAGAACTTCAAGAAGTTCTGCGCCAAGACTTCTGTCGCCAGCTCCTCGATCCAGTACGAGAACGACGACCTCATGCGCGTGTACCACGGCGACGACTACGGTATCGCCTGCTGCGTGTCCTCCATGCGCATTGGCAAGGAGATGCAGTTCTTCGGCGCTCGCGCCAACCTGGCCAAGTGCCTGCTGTATGCACTCAACGGCGGTGTTGACGAGGTCTCCAAGAAGCAGGTCGGCCCCAAGTACCGCGCCGTCGAGGGCGATACGCTCGATTACGACGACGTTGTGGCCAAGTACAACGACATGATGAAGTGGCTCGCTGGCGTGTACGTCAACTCGCTGAACATCATTCACTACATGCACGACAAGTATTGCTACGAGCGCATCCAGATGGCTCTGCACGACAAGCACGTGCACCGCTGGTTTGCTACGGGCATCGCTGGTCTTTCCGTCGTGGCTGACTCCCTGTCCGCCATCAAGTACGCCAAGGTCCACCCCGTCCGTGACGAGAACGGCATCATCGTCGACTTTGAGACTGAGGGCGAGTTCCCCAAGTACGGCAACGATGACGACCGCGTCGACCAGATCGCTCACGACGTTGTGCACCAGTTCATGGAGTACATCCGCATGAACGACACCTACCGCAACTCCGTGCCCACGACCTCGGTTCTGACCATTACCTCCAACGTCGTGTACGGCAAGAAGACCGGCTCCACGCCTGACGGCCGCAAGGCTGGCCAGCCGTTCGCCCCGGGTGCTAACCCCATGCACAAGCGCGATAGCCACGGCGCCATCGCTTCGCTGTCTTCGGTTTCCAAGCTCCCGTTCCGCGATGCTCAGGACGGCATCTCCAACACCTTCTCCATCATCCCGGGTGCGCTCGGCAAGGAGGACCAGGTGTTCTTTGGCGATATCGACCTTGATCAGCTGGGCGAGTAACTATTGTTAGTGCTATACTAACAATAACGATTACTGATTAGCGCGCCGGTTTCGGCCGGCGCCTATCAATCGAAGGAGACACATTATGAAGGTTTCTGAAGTTTCCGAGACTCAGGCCGATAACCTGGTCCACATGCTCGACGCTTACGCCGAGAAGGGTGGCCACCACCTGAACATCAACGTCTTCAACCGTGAGACGCTGCTCGACGCTCAGGCTCACCCCGAGAAGTACCCGCAGCTGACCATCCGCGTTTCCGGCTATGCCGTGAACTTCCACACGCTCACCAAGGAGCAGCAGGACGAGGTCATTTCGCGTACCTTCCACAACAAGTTCTAAAGGGGGTTTAACTCCCGCAGGATCGCCGGGCCGCTTTGGGTTACTTTCCAAAACGTCCTCGGACATGCAAAGGGCTCCGCTGCGCGCTTCGCGCGGCGGAGCCCTTTGCGTCCTGCGGAATGTTTTGGAAAGTAACCCAAAGCGGCCCGGCTGGGGTCCTGTGTAGTCGCCCTTTAGGCGGAACTCTCCTAATTATTTGGATGAGTCGTTTACTTACTTGTACTGTTACCGTCTTCCCACTGTTGTTGGGGTATGCTTTGTTTGTATGTAAACGTATGACATGTTGATGAGGGGAGGGTGCTATGGCTCGCGAGGGCGCTCGTTCTAAGGATTCTGCCAAGCCTGGCATCAAGGAAGTTGCAGCGGTGGCGGGGGTTTCGCCTACTACGGTATCTCGCGTGCTTAATAATCGCGGCTACATTAGTCAGGAAACCCGCGATAAAGTCCATGCGGCGATGGAGCGCATCAATTACACGCCCAACGATATCGCCCGTGCCATGCTCAACGGTCGCCTGAACCTTATCGGCATGATCGTTCCCTTTGTGAGCAGCCCGTTCCATGCTCAGGTTGTGCAGGCGGTCGAGCGCACGTTGGCGGAAAACGGCTTTAAGATGTTGCTGTGCAACAGCGCCAATCGACCCGATCTTGAGCGTTCCTATATTGACATGCTCCGCCGCAATATGGTCGACGGCGTAATCGTCAACTCCCTCAATATCGGTGCCGAGGCATATGCCGAGATGGGCTTGAGCCTGGTTGGCATCGACTGCGATCTTGGCGAGGGCTCTGTCCAGATTGCAAGTGACAGCTATGGCATCGGCGAGCTCGCCACGCGCCGTCTGATTGATGACGGCTGCAGGCGTATCCTGTGCCTGCGCAGCAATAGTCGCATGCGCATGCCTGCCAATAAGCGTACCGATGCCTACCTCGATGTTGTTGAGCAGGCCGGTTTGCCCGCGCTTGTCCGTGAGGTCGAGTTCGTTAAGCCCGACGACGAAAAGGGCGCGGTCGTTGCGAAGATCCTCGATGAGAACCCCGATGTTGACGGCATCTTTGCGGGAGACGATACGATGGCGGCCATCTGTCTCAACGTGATGAAGCAGCGCGGCTTGAGCGCTCCAGACGACATTAAGGTCGTGGGTGCGGATGGTGCCCACCGTACCATGACGTTTATGCCTGACTTAACAACCGTGCGTCAAGATATCGATCGCATAGGAAAGCTCGCGGCCCAATCCATCATCGCTCTTGTTAACGGTGAAAAGCCCGAATCGAATACCAAGCTTCCCGTCGAACTTATCGAGGGCAAAACCGCGTAATTCGCCCCGTGCCAAAAGAATCCCTCAAACGCCACCGATAACCGTTCGCCGGCATATGTCAACCGTTTGCCGACGACTGGAACTGCGAAAAGACGTATGGATATGAAAACGTTTGACATATGAAAACGTTTGACATATCTTGCAGATGTACCGAGTTAGTATCTCGACGGAAAGGAAGTCTCGGATGCATAAGGTGTATTACCAGCCTGAGGGAATTTGGGTAGGCGACATCATGCCGTACGGCGAGGACGGCACGTTCTATCTCTATCATCAGCGTGACACGCGTAACCCCGAACCTTTCGGAGAGCCGTTTGGCTGGGCACTCGCGACGACCAAGGATTTCGTCAACTACAAGGACTTTGGCGAGAGCCTTGAGCGTGGCGGCGACGAGGAGGTCGACCAGTACGTTTATGCCGGCACGGTGTTTAAGGTGGGCGACAAGTACCATGCGCTCTACACTGGTTGCAATCGTGATAAGGTCCGCGCACGTTTGATGAAGCAGGTTCTTCTTCACGCAACGAGTGACGACGCCGTCAAGTGGGAGAAGAACATCGCCGAGACGCTGCTTCCGCCCCAGGAGGGTTACGATGACCGCAACTGGCGCGATCCCTTTGTGCTTTGGGATGAGGAGAACGAAGAGTACATGCTCATCCTCGGCACGCGTGTGGGCGAGGACAAGCGTCTGATGACCGGTCGTCTGGTCAAGTTCACCTCCAAGGACCTGGATACCTGGGAGTTCCAGGGCGACTGGTGGAATCCGGGCCTGTACACCATGTTTGAGATGCCTGATCTCTTTAAGATGGGCGACTGGTGGTATCTGGTGTTCTCTGAGTACAGTGATGGCAACAAGACCCGTTACCGCATGTCTCGCTCTATCAACGGTCCCTGGATTACTCCTGCGGACGATTCCTTCGATGGCCGCGCGTACTATGCCGCACGTACCGCATTTGATGGCGAGCGCCGCGTTCTCTTTGGTTGGGTTCCTACGCGTGACGAGGGCGGCGACCCCAGCTCTTACCTGTGGGGTGGCACCTTTATGCCCCTCGAGATCGTTCAGCGTGCCGACGGAACGCTTGGCACCAAACTCCCCGACAGCATGCTTGGCGCCTTTGGCGAGGCTAAGGCAGTCGAGGCCTTTGAGCTTTCCTGCGAGTCGGGCAAGGTCGAGCAGGTGCTCGCTGCGGACGCCGGCTCTACCTATATGCTTGACGCCGACATCGAGCTCGGTGGCGACGCCGCGGGCTTCTCGGTGAAGTTTGCCGAGGACGCCGAGTCCGGTCTTGCCTACGAGTTCCGCGCCAATCTGCGTGAGGGCAAGCTCGAGTTTACGGCAGCCCCCCAGTATCCGTGGTTCCAGGTCAACAACATGGGTCTCGACCGTCCGCTTTTCTTTACGGGCAACGGAACTCATCACGTGCGCCTGGTAGTCGACGACGACATCGCGACCATCTTTATCGATGATGTTGCACTCAATGCGCGTTTCTGCAACAAGCAGGGGCAGGGCGTCGCGCTGACGGTCA
>CABUDQ010000059.1 GCA_902490365.1 uncultured Collinsella sp.
CCGATGATAGTCGCGCAGTTGGGATTGGCGATAAGGCCGTGATGCCACTTGATATCGTCGGCATTGATCTCGGGCACGACCAGCGGCACCTCGGGATCCATGCGGAAGGCATGGCTGTTGTCTACCACGATGGCGCCACGCTTGACGGCCTCGGGCAGCAGCTCCTTCGCGATATCGTCGCCGGCAGCGCCGAGTACGATGTCGCAGCCCTCAAAGGCCTCGGGGCAAGCTTCCTCGATCACAACCTGCTCGCCGCGGAACTCGACGGTCTTGCCCGCAGAGCGCGCGCTCGCTAGCAGCTTGAGCTTGCCGACCGGGAACTCCTGCTCGTTGAGACACTCGAGCATCTGGGTGCCAACAGCTCCCGTCGCGCCCAAAATAGCAACCGTGTACTGTTTCATGCTTCCCCCTTTTAAGGTTGTGGCTTTTGCCCGCACGCCGAGCAGGCTAAATGTTCTTGCCCAGTTTATACAAAAACGGGACGGGCATGAAACCCGCCCCGTCGAAACGAAACCGAAATGAAACGCCCCACGGCAGATTTTGGGGCATGTCCCAAAATCTGCCGGAATGGCCGCTACTTGTGGAGGGCGGCCAGGGCGGGTTCGACCGGCGCGGGAGCCTCCAGGTCCGCGACTTTCACAATGCCGTTCTCGTCGGAGAAGGCACGGTAAATGGTCTGAATCGCCAAGTCGAAGTCCTTCTCCTCGACGCCGATAATGATATTGATCTCATCGCAGCTCTGCGAAATCATACGCACGCTCACGCCCGCCTGGCCAAGCATGCCAAACAGGTGGCCCGAGATACCTGCACGGCCGCGCAGGTTACGACCGACGGTCGCGATAAGTGCCAAGCCCTCGACCACCTCGATCTCGAGCGGCTCGACCTCCTGCTGAATGTCGCCTACGAGCGAGTACAGCGAATCGCGCACGTCCTGCTCCTGCACCACAGCACCAAAGCGGTCGACACCGGTGGGCATGTGCTCGACGGAAACGTCATAGCGTTCGAAGACCGAAAGCGCACGGCGCATAAAGCCGACGCGCGGCTTGGTACGGTCGCGGGCAACGTTGATGGCGACAAAGCCGCGCTTACCGGTCACGCCGGTAATGATGGGCTCTGCCTCACCCTCGTCAGCCGTCTCGCTAATGATGGTGCCGGGGTCCTGCGGCGCATTGGTGTTCTTGATGACCAGTGGAATGCCTGCCTCGCGCACAGGGAACACGGCCTCCTCGTGCAGGACGCTTGCACCCATGTACGAAAGCTCGCGCAGCTCCTCGTAGGTAACGCGGGCGATGGGCTGAGCCTCGGGCACAATGCGAGGATCAGCAGAATAGAAGCCCGAAACGTCGGTCCAGTTCTCGTACAGGTCGGCGCCCAGGCACTTGGCCAGGATCGAGCCCGAGATATCGCCGCCGCCACGGTCGAGCAGCTTGATTTGACCCTCACGCGTCGCGCCGTAGAAACCGGGCATGACAAAGCCGCCCTGCTGACCGTACTCCTGCACCAGCTCGGAGGTGCGGTTCATGCTGAGCGTACCGTCGTGATGGAACGCCACGACCGTCGCGGCGTCCAGGAACGGCAGGCCCAGATACTCGGCCATCAGGCGAGCGGTGAAGTACTCGCCACGACTCACGAGCTCCTCGGTGGAGTAGCCGCCCGAGCGGGCGCGCTCGGCAAAGGCCGCGAACTCCTCGCGGATGGGATAGGTGAGCTCCAGCTCGTCAGCGATATCAAAATAGCGCTGCCCAATGTCCTCGAGCAGCTCCTCGCACGACACGTGGTACTTAACGTGCGCGTTAACCAGGTAGAGCAGGTCGGTCACCTTGGTGTCGCCCTTAAAGCGGCGACCGCAGGCAGAAACCACCACAAAACGGCGGGCCGGATCGGCATCGACAATGGCCTTGATCTTCTTAAAGTGTTCGGCGTCGGCGACAGACGAGCCGCCAAACTTGGCAATCTTAATCATGGGCTGGAGGTTACCTTTCTAAAAGCCTCTGCAAACCTGTTTTGCGCGCTCTGATACCATGGTTTCACCGATTGGGACCAAGGCATCCGAGGAGCAGTGTTATATGGGAACTTATCATAGTACACGAGGACGCACTTTATCGTGCTCAAGTAAGGTGGCAATCCGCACCGGCATCGCTCCCGACGGGGGTCTGTTTGTCTCGGACGAGCTTGGCACCCAGCAGGTCGATATCAGCTCGCTTGCAGATAAATCGTACTTTGAAATCGCTCAAGATGTGTTGGGAATGTTACTGAATGATTACACGGCCGAAGAAATTTCGGCGTGTGTCGACGAGGCATACCGCGGCACGTTCGCGAGCGAAGAGGTTACGCCGCTCGTCAAACTCGACGCTGCGCCGGGCGCTGACGCCCCTCAGACCTATGTGATGGAACTCTTTGGCGGCCCCACGAGCGCCTTCAAGGACGTCGCCCTGCAGATGCTCCCCCGCCTTATGGCCCGCACCTCCGCCAAGGACGGCGGCGCCGAGCGCATCATGATCGTCACCGCCACGTCGGGCGACACGGGCAAGGCAGCACTCGCCGGCTTTGCCGACGCTCCGGGCACGGGCATCACTGTCTTTTATCCCGAGGGCAAGGTCAGCCGCGTCCAGAACCTGCAGATGTCCACTCAGGAGGGCGATAACGTCGCCGTCTGCGGTATCCGCGGCAACTTCGACGACGCCCAGAGTGCCGTCAAGCGCATCTTTGCCGATAAGGAACTTGCCGAACGCTTGGAGGCCGCCGGCACGGTGCTCTCGAGCGCCAACTCCATCAACGTCGGCCGCCTGGTGCCGCAGGTTGTCTACTACTTTGCCGCCTATGCGCGGCTGCTGCGCGCCGGCGCCATCAAGGCCGGCGATGCCGTGGAGTTCTGCGTGCCGACCGGCAACTTTGGCGATATCCTGGCCGGCTACTATGCCAAGCGCATGGGTCTGCCCGTCGCCAAGCTCATCGTCGCGAGCGACAAGAACAACGTTCTGGCTGACTTCCTGACCACCGGCGTCTACGACCGCAACCGTCCGTTCTTCACGACCATCTCGCCGTCGATGGACATCCTTATTAGCTCCAACCTGGAGCGCATGCTCTACTTCCTGTCCGACGGCGACTGTGAGCTCGTTTCCGGCCTTATGGAGCAGCTTGCCCAGACCGGCCGCTACGAGGTACCCGCCGAACTGCTGGCAAAGATTCAGAGCGTCTTTGGCTGCGGTTGGGCCAGCGAGGACGAGGTCCGCGCTGCCATCAAGAGCTGCTGGGACGCGAACGGCTACGTGATCGACCCGCACACCGCTTGCGGCTATCACGTCTTCGAAAAGGTCGCTCCCGCCGAGGGCGCCAAGGCCCGCGTGTTGCTTTCGACCGCCAGCCCCTACAAGTTCCCGCGAGCCTGCTGCGACGCCTTGGGCCTCGACGTTCCCGAGGATGATTTTGAGGCTATGCGTGTGCTCGAGCAGGCCACCAACACGGTCGCCCCGACCCAGCTCGCCGAACTCGAGTCCAAACCCGTCCGCTTCGAAGACGTCTGCGACGTCGATGAGATGGCAAGCTACGTCGAGTCTGCAGCAAAAAAGATGGCTACTAACTAAACCCCTTATTAAGCGCCGGCGAAAGCCGGCGCACCTTCTTTCATCAGATAACCCTTGGGATGATGACGAACTGACATGCGGGTCTGCCTGTTTAGTTCGTCGCGAGTTCCGCACGAGCCGGAAAGCACTTAATGTGCTTTCCGAGCGAGCCAGGACTGCCCGAGCAGCGAACTAAACAGGCAGACCGCCCAGGAGATTCCCATGATCAAGATCACCGTCCCAGCAACAAGCGCCAACTTGGGCATTGGCTACGATACCCTCGGCATGGCCGTCAGCCTCTACTCGCACTTTACCTTTGAGCGCGCCGACAAACTCACCATCACGGGCTGCCCCGAAGAGTTCCAAAACGAGAATAACCTGGTTTACGTCAGCTTTGTCGATGCACTGGCCGCATGGGGCGAGCCGACCTTCCCCGTCGCCATCGACATTCAGACTGACGTTCCCGTCGCCCGCGGCCTGGGCTCCAGCTCCACCTGCGTCGTCGCCGGCATTATGGCCGCCGCCGCACTGACAGGCCACACCGTCGACCGCGCCGAGCTGGTTCGCATTGCCACCGAAGTCGAGGGCCATCCCGATAACGTCGCCCCCGCCATCCTGGGCGGCGCCGTCTGCTCCTTTACGCCGACCGACTCGCTGCCCCAGTGCCTGCGCTACGAGGTGAGCGATCGCTTACGTTTTATTACCGTGATTCCGCCCTACGAGGTACATACGAGCGAGGCGCGCAAAGTCGTGCCGCAGGAGATTCCGCTCTCCACCGCCGTGTGGCAAATGGGCCGCATCGCCGGCATGACGCGCGGCCTGGAGACCGGCGACCTGGACCTGATTGCCGCCGCCAATGACGACCGCATCCAGGAGCCCTATCGCCGCCGTCTCATCCCCGACTACAACGCCGTGCGCGACACCTGCCTTAACGGAGGCGCTAAGACCATCTGGATCAGTGGTTCGGGCTCGACCCTCATGGCCGTGACTGACGACACCATCGTGGCAAAGTTCCTACAGGTCAAACTGCGTGAACAGTTCCCCAAGTGTGACACGCACATTCTGACGTGCGACACGGAAGGCGCCCAGATCGAATACCTGTAGTCGCCGTACCTTATACCCGCCGGGGAGGCCAGGGGCTTTGCCCCCAAATCGTCCTCGGACATGGCAGGACCCCCGCTGCGCACTTCGTGCGGCGGGGGTCCTGTCGTCCTGCGGAAAGATTTGGGGGCAAAGCCCCTGGCCTCCCCTATGTTAACTTCGCTGGCGGCGGCTACAGGGACCTACGCTCTGGAAAGTCGCCGGGCTGATAGTTGCTTTTTATTGGTAGGGGCTCTTGCTAGGCTGGAGCACTTCCTAGAGGCGGGCATCGGCTGTGTGCTTGGTTTAGGCGGCGCTGGTTTCTTTGTATTCGAAGACTGGTTCTAGGAGATCTTCGATGTTGCAGTGGAGGGCTTTTGCTATGGCTCTTACGCCTGTTACCGAAGCTTCATTGATGTTTCTCTGGCGCTGCTCGTACATTTGGATTGAGCGGAGTGATACGCCCGATTCGTATGCCAGGTCTTGTTGGGTTTTCTTGAGCCGCTTTCTTGCTAGCGCCAGTTTGGTTTGACGAGGTGTTTTCTTCGCCATGTCGCAAATAAGACGCGTCACACGTTCCTCCGAGGCTTCGTGCCAGGGATGATACAGGTTATGCAGCACATCAAACGGAGCGACATGCAGCAGGTCTTCAAAAGACTCTCCCAGGCGCCACTGCAGATACGCCAATATCCAGCCCGTCCAGTATTCCGGTGTTTTCTCAAATCGATAGGTGCGGTCCGGCATAGACCTGGCTTCATAGCCCGACCTTTCGGCGATCAGTGCGAACAGCTCAACGCCCGATTTTCCCGATACGACCCATGCGTTGCCACGCTCAAACTCGCGGGCAACCCCGCTCAGACAAAAGAGTTCAGCAACTTCAGATCCTTCTGCTCCATAGTCATTGACGGCATAGTCAAAGCAGTCACCGAGGTTGTTCATTGCATCCTCGAGGTAGTAGACGGGGTATGTCCTACTCGGCCCACAATCCGTTAACTCTTGGATCATTTAAATCAACCCTCCCTGCCATTAAATCCCTAATGTCGATACCTTCGGAATCGAACCCGTTAACCGTATCCAAGTATTTGCGTCGAGCATTCTGCTCACGCTCAAAACGCTTGGGATAAAACTCAGACCCCGAAGCCTGCTTCCAATCGCAGAATCTAATCACCGAAAAAGCGCGCTCGCTCATAAGAGCATATTGAATACCCAAATCACCCAAGCGCATGATACGTTGCAGCTGTCTGAGCGATATCATGCCGCTGACAAACTGTCTTGCAAACGAAAAATAGGAGTCGTCAGCGCGATAGCCCCGAATAACGTCATATGAAGAAATATCAATCAGGCAGTTATCAAGTAGAAATCGTAGCCCTTCGCGCGCCAATGGCGTCGAGACATTGAACTCTCTGTTATTCGCCAGAATTGCAAGCCAGTTGAGAATCGAGAACTCACCTGATTCCAAATCCAAAATCGCAAGACCATCTAAATCAAGCTCATATCGATTCGCAATGCCATCAGACTCGGTCCGACATGCCCATTCCATCGCCATTTCCTCATGTGGCGTGCAATAAAACCCACGCCCATAGTCGTTGAACTGTCTACATCTATCCAGCGATGGATGTTCGACAACAACCTCCGACCCGTGCCATAGCTCCATAGCGACCTCCAAAAAATATCACCTCAGTGATAGTTTACCAATAACTATCACTGAGGTGATATAGATAGGAGCTTTGGGGGGTTAACCTGATTAGAGGCAGGCCTCGGCAATGCGGCGCTTGAGTTCGTCGATGCCGGTGCCGGTCTGGGAGCTTGTGATGATTACGTTTTCGGCCGGGACGTTGAGTTGCTTTTTGATGGCTGCAGCCTGGCGGGCCTGCTGGGTGCGGCTGAGCTTGTCGGCCTTGGAGAGGCAGACGATAAAGTTGAACTCGTTGCCCTGCAGGTAGTCAATCATGTCATGGTCGAGCTTACTGGGGTCGTGGCGAATGTCCACCAGCGACACAACCAGGTTAAAGCTACGCTCGGAGTCGAAAAAGTCGCCGATGAGCTCGGCCCAACGGTCGCGCTCGGCCTTGGAACGGCGAGCGAAACCGTAGCCCGGCAGGTCCACAAAGTGCACGTCGTCGGCCTCGAAGAAATTGATGTTGCTCGTCTTGCCCGGCGTGCTCGAAACCTTGACCAGGTTCTTGCGACCAAAGAGCTTGTTCATGATGGACGACTTGCCCACATTGGAGCGGCCCACAAAGCTCACCTCGGGACAGGTGGACTCGGGGATCTGCGAAACCTTGCCGTAGCTGGCGACGAACTTGGCAAGCTGGTAATTAATGGAATCGGCCATGGACACTCCTTGGTCGTAGGTTTTTACAAAACGGGCGTGCTATTGCGCGGCGGCGATACGACGAACGATGTCAAGCGTGATGCCGCTCGCGGTGCGAGCGTACTCATCTAGATCGAACTCGCGCTCGCAAAACGCGTCATATGCCTCGTCACAATTATCGCTGATAGCACGCAGCACCAGACAATCGACACCGTTCTTGGCTGCAATATGGGCAATTGCGGCGCCTTCCATCTCAACGCAATCGGCATGCGTGGCCTCAATCGCAGCGTTACGCATGGCGTCACCCGTAACAAAGCGGTCACCCGTGGCGATAGTGCCACACAGGAACTGCTTGGGGTCCTTCTCCGCAGCCGCTACATCCAGTGATGCGTCCACAAACCCGTGCTCGACAAGCACGGCAGCTGCAATATCAACCAAAGCCGGTGTCGAGGCAAATTCCTCAAGCCCCGGCGCCGACTCGGCGATGAGCGCCGTGTCGGTATCGAGATAGCGCAGGCACTTGCCTATAACCACGTCGCTAATATGGAGCTTGGGGTTTAGGCCACCCGCAATGCCCGAAAACACAACGGCCTGCGGGGCATATTTGCTGATGAGATGCTGCGTTGCCGCCGCGGCGTTTACGCTTCCCATGCCAGCGGTCGTAGCGACAACAGACAAACCGTCAAGCTCACCGCTGACAACGGTCAAGCCCGCCTCTTGCGACACACGAGCGCCGTTCAGTTCTTCTTTAATCTGCGCGACCTCTTTTTCGAGCGCACCGATGATTGCGATGGTAGGCACACCATCCCCCAAACCTGTGAAAACTGCTTATCCACGGTATGGTACCAGCATTTTGACTCAACCGCGCGATACGAAGCCGTTAGACCAGCGCAGCGCGGGTATCGTAGAGGAACAAAAATGGCTTGCTATCCGATGGCGGATTTGAGTTCGGCACGGCGCTTTTTCATGCCCGTCATGACGGCGTTGCGCAGCTCGGGCATGCGCGCGGTATCCATCTGGGGCACGCCCTCGAGCCTATAGGGAATGCCCAGTTGCTCGTACTTGACGACACCCATCGTGTGATACGGCAGCATTTCCAGGCCCACCACGTTGTGCCACGGGGCAATCAGGCGACCGAGTGCCTCGCACTCCTCCACCGTGTCGGTAATGCCCGGCACCACCACATGGCGAATAACAACCTTAATCTTGCGACGGGCAAGCTCATCGCCAAACGCCAGGATGCGCGCAGGATCGCAATCGGTCAGCTTTTTGTGCTCAACCGAATCGGCATGCTTGATGTCGAGCAGCACCATATCGGTCTCGTTGAGCACGGCATCGAACTTCTCCGGATGCTTGGGATCAAACGCATAGCCACAGCTGTCTAAGCAGGTGTGTACGCGGCCATCGGGGTTGTTGTGCATCACGCGGAACAGGTCGGCCAAAAACTCGGGCTGCAGGAGCGGTTCGCCGCCCGAAACGGTAATGCCGCCGCTACGGTAGAACTCATGGTTACTCTGGAACTCATCCATCAGATGCTCGACGGTCACCATGGTGCCGCCGTTAACCGACCAGGTATCAGGATTGTGGCAATACGCGCAGCGCATAGGACAGCCCTGGACAAACACCACAAAGCGGATGCCGGGTCCGTCGACCGTTCCCATCGTCTCGATTGAATGCACGCGACCCAGGGCATATGCAGAGTCCTCGGGATGAGCGTCCACACCCTCAAACGTCATCTCAGCCATTCCCGCTACCTTGCCTCTCTTTGGTTTTCGCCAATTAAAATGCCAGAGCCATTCTAGCCCATACGCATGATGGCGAAACGGTTTAGCGGTCAATTAGGTCGTCCTATTTGACTCCACGCAAAAGCGGCAGGAAGGTTGTCGCAACCCGCCCGCCGCCGTGGCAATAGCAATCAATAGTCGCCAGGCCTTTACGCTTTAAGCGTAAGCACCGCACCAAAGGCGGTCGGGCCGCAATGGCTCGAGATGACGCCGCCGACCTGAGTCCAAGTAACGTCCTTAAAGCCCAGATCGTGCGCATAGACTTCCATGTCGTCGCGCAGTTCCTCCGAAAGGCCCACCGAATACGCCAAACCAATGTGCGAGTAGTCGATCTCGCCCTTCGCAACCATGTGGTCAATAAAGGCGCGGGCGCACTTGAGCATAGAGCCGCGGAATTTCTTAGTCGCCACGAACTTGCCGCCTGTCACCTCAATGCAGGGCTTAATCTTGAGCAGATGGGCGCCTAGGAACGCGACGTTGGACAAGCGACCACCTGCCTTAAGGAAGGCAAGGTCGGTAGGAACAAAGCCCAACAGCACGCGGTCCATGACGGAGTTCGTAAATGCAAAGATCTCGTCGACGGTGGCATCGGGGTGAGCCTCAATATACTTGGCGGTCTCGACGACAACGAGCGACTGGCCTACCGAGACAAAGCGCGTGTCCATGGAGAACACGTAGTCGCGCCCCTGGGCCGCAATCTTTGAGGACTGATGCGAGCAGGTCGTGGCCTCGGAATACGCGAGATGCAAAATGGTCGCGTCGGGCTGCTCGGCGTGAATGCGGTCGTACACGTGAGCAAAATCCGCAGGCGCGCAGCCACTGGTCTTGGGCATCACGCCAAACTCGTTGCAGCGCGAATAAATCTCAAGCGGATCGATCGAGCCGTCCTCGACGGTCTCGTCACCAATCGTGACATGCATAGGCACGCGCACGATACCATAGCGTTCACAGAGCTCCGGCGTCACATCCGAACCAGACTCAACCACGATTACGTACTTGCCCATTATCTTCACGACCCATCTCGACGTTGGATATGTATTACACGCGCACGCCCGTCGCCCAATTGAACAACGACTCCCAAGCACCAGAGAGACGCCGCCCTTCGCCACAACAAAGGACAGCGTCTCCCTGAAATACTCCGTGCTTGCATGAGATTCTACACGGTTTAGTAATGAGTGTTACTTACTCCGCAAACGGTAGCTATATGCGATAAACGGTAGCCACCAAGAAAGCCCGTGTATCCAAAACGCCATGGTCACTCACAATGCGGCTAGCGAGCCAGACGGTAAAACTCCATCGAGGCGTCGCCCTCGGCGCGCAACTGCATCGCCGGCGCCGCAGACGAATAGGTGCGGCTCGTAAGCGCAACCTCGCCGTCGTTGACAAATACCTCGAGCATCGTGGCATCCGAAAGGACTCGCAGGCAGTAAAGCTCGTCGAGCTCAACCGACCTCTTATCGCGTCCATAGCCCTCATCGCCCATATCAAGTGTGAGCATTCCGCTGGCAAAGCACACGACAACGCCCTCACGAACTTCCAGCTCAATGGACTTCGTCCCCCGGCACGACACGACGGCATCAAACAGTCGACCAGGAGAGCCGACGGTCTCTCCGGCGGTCACCGAAACACGCTCCTTGCGCAGTTGCCCAACCTCGCGCGCGGGCCACTGACAGAGCTTACCGTCGCGCATATTCAGCACCCTCGGCACGGTAAGCGCGCACTGCCATCCGCGTTCCACCGTCGGGTTTTGAGCCGTTGCATCGGGGCAGCCGGCCCAACCGATCATAATCCGTCGACCGTCGGCATCTGCAAATGATTGAGGGGCATAGAAGTCAAAACCCGCATCGACCATCGGGGGCATACCCTGACCGGCGATTTTAAAGCTAGGCGCCTCCCAATCGGCCTCAATACGAAACCACACGCACTGATGCGGGTTTTGGTAACGCCAACCATCGGCGGGCACGCCCTGCGGGCAGCAAACGAGAATAAGCTCGCCATCAAGCTCAAACAGATCGGGGCACTCCCACATAAAACCGAACTTCTCGCCGAGCTCGATACGCGTCGCATATTTCCAGCACTCAAGATCGTGCGAGGTATAGACGAGCACGCAACCGCGGTCGTCTTTCGTACGAGCACCAAGAACCATATAGTAGATACCGTCGTGCTCCAGGATCTTGGGGTCGCGCACGTGCGTACTAATATCGTCGGGGTAATCGACCGGACCAACAGCTATG
>CABUDQ010000060.1 GCA_902490365.1 uncultured Collinsella sp.
GACTTTGACGTCAGAAATTTCAGCATCGAACAGGCTAAAGAGGTGTTCAAAAGCCAAGTCGGACACGACGCCACGCTGAGGACTCTTGCAGCAGAGTTTTGCGACAGGGGATACGGGCGCACCGAAGGCCGAAGGGCGCCCGGACCCGGCCGGGGCCGGCGGCGTGCGAGGGCAAGCTCATGCGACGGAGCTGCTGCCCGGGCGCCTGAAGGACGAGTTCTACAGGAACCGGACGTGGCGGAGCTTCGAGGAGTTCAAGCGGGACCTCCACGCCCACACCGTTCACTGGAACAAGAGGAGGCAGGTTAAGCAAAAGGGACTGACCCCGGAGGAGTTCCGGAATCAGTCCCCATGTGCGGCATAGGCCGCTAATTGACCCGTCTAAGTTTCGGGGCGCAGTTCATTTCAGCGCCGCCCGAGAAAGCTAAACGCCTTCTGGCAGGTTGTCCCGGGCCGAGGGCGGCCACCTTGATCGCCCTCGGCCCTCACCCACCTCAACTGCTACTCAATTACATAGAGCTGATTGAGGAGGGCGCAAGCTAGTGGGCGCCTTCCTCCTCGTCGTTGGGTCGGTAGGTGATGAACTCGATAACAAAGGCCAGGACGGCGGAGATGAGCGAGGCGATGATCGCGAAGATCATGTGGGAGATCCCGGCGCCACCAGGGGTCCCGTCGATAAAGTTGAGCAGGTTGAAGACGCCGAGGCCGCCCGAGATGTACATGAGAGCGCCAGTCATTCCCACGATGGCGCCGCCCACGGCGGAGCTCAGGCATGCCACGACGAACGCGCGCTTGTTGGGGAGGGCGATGCCGTAGATGCCCGGCTCGGTGACGCCGAAGAAGAAGGCGGAGATCATCGCGGGAAGGGCGATGCCGCGGAAGCGCTCATCCTTGTTTCTGAGGTACATGGCAAAGATGACCGCTCCGAGTGCGAACCCGTGGCCGATGGTGGCGGCGAGCACGCTATCGTGGCCGAGGGTGTTCAGGTTCATGATGGAGATGGGGATGAGGCTCCAGTGGAAGCCGAAGATGACGAGGCACATCCACAGTCCGCCGACTAGGGCGCTGCCCAGGACGGAACCAACCACGGGGAGCTGGAAGATGAACGAGAACGCCGCGCTCAGCAGGTTGGTGATGAGGGTGGCCACCGGGCCGATGATGAGGTAGCCCAAGACGATGGAGACCGTCATCGTGGCGAGCGGGACAAGGAACATCTTGAGCGCAGCCGGCATCCAACTCTTGAGCCAGCGCTCAAGGATAGAGCCGAACCACACCATGAGAAGGACGGGGATCACCGAGCTCACGTAGCCGGACACGGGCATGATGATGGGGAGCCCGAGGGCGGTGGCGTACCACGAGAACGTGCCGGCCACGCCGAGGTCGATGCTGCCGAGCGCCTCGCCCGAGGTCAGGGCGACCATCGTCGGGTAGAGGAGCGCCACGCCGATTGCCACGCCGGTGAACTCGTTCATGCGGAACTTGCGCGCGGCACTGAACGCCAGGGCGACGGGAAGGAAGTAGAAGAAGCCGTCAGCCACGGTGTAGAGCAGCGTGTAGAGGCCGTCGTTTGCAAAGGCCGGGACGAAGTAGGTGATGAGGGCAAGCAGTCCCTTCATGATGCCTGCGGCGGCAAGCGGTCCCAGGATGGGCTGGAAGATGCCAGAGATGAGGTCGATGATGACGGAGGCAACGGTCTTATCGCCCTGGGGCTCGTCGTCGGCGCTTGCGCCGCCCGAGAAGTTGCCGGCCTCCAGGACCGCGTCGTAGACGTCCTCGACGATGTTGCCCACGACCACCTGGTACTGGCCGTTGGCCTGGATGACCTGGATGACGCCCTTGAGGGCCTCGATCTTGGCCGTGTTGGCGCGGGACTCGTCCTTGAGTTTGAAGCGCACGCGCGTGATGCAGTGCGCGACGCTGGCGACGTTCTCGGCGCCGCCTACGTTCTCGAGTATGGATCTGGCCAGGTCGTCGTATTTTTCTGCCATTATTTTCTCCTTAGTGATATTGCCCGGGTGGTTAGCCCAGGTCGCCTCCGTTGGTGGCGATGGCCTGTTGATACCAGTAGAAGCTCTTCTTGCGCCTGCGCTCGAGCGTGCCGTTGCCCAGGTTGTCGCGGTCCACGTAGATGAAGCCGTAGCGCTTCTCCATCTCGCCGGAGCCCGCGCTCACGAGGTCGATCGGCCCCCAGGTGGTGTAGCCGAGCATCTCGACGCCGTCCTGCTCGATAGCGTCGCGCATGGCCTCGATGTGCTCGCGCAGGTAGGCGATGCGGTAGTCATCCTCGATCGTGCCGTCGGGAAGCACCTCGTCATAGGCGCCGAGGCCGTTCTCCACCACAAAGAGCGGCTTCTGGTAGCGGTCCCAGAGGTCGTTGATCGTGATGCGGAACCCCAGCGGGTCGATGACCCAGCCCCAGTCGCTCGTGCGCACGTAGGGGTTCTCTACGCCGGCGAAGGCGTTGCCCTCGGCGACGCCGCCCACGGAATCGGGGTCGCCCGCGGTACAGCGCGAGGAGTAGTAGCTAAACGAGATGAAGTCGACGGTGTTCTCCGCAAGGATGCGCTCGTCCTCGGCGGTCATGCCCACGTCGATGCCCTCGCGCTCGAGCATCTTGAGCGCGTAGCCGGGGTAGTGCCCGCGTGCCTGCACGTCCACGAAGAAGAGGTCCTCCTGGTTCTTGACCTGCGCTGCACGGACGTCCTCGGGACGACAGGAGTAGGGGTAGTAGCTTCCCGCGGCGAGCATGCAGCCAACCTTGTTCTCCGGGTCGACCTCGTGGGCGATCTTGGTGGCCCAGGCGCTCGCCACGAGCTCGTTGTGCGCGGCGCGGTACTCGGCCTCGCGGGCATTCTCCCCGGGCTCGAGGACGATGCCGGCACCCATGAAGGGACGGTGCAAGATCATGTTCATCTCGTTGAACGTGATCCACCAATGCACGAGGCCGCGGTAGCGGTTGAAGAGCACCTTCACGAGCCGCTTGTAGAGCTCGATGAGGGCGCGGTTTCGCCAGGCGCCGTACTTCTTGACGAGGTGGATGGGGCAGTCGAAGTGCGTGATGGTCACGAGGGGCTCGATCCTGTGCTCGCGGCAGCAGCGGAACACGTCCTCGTAGAAGGCGAGCCCGGCCTCGTTGGGCTCCTCCTCGTCGCCATTGGGGAAGATGCGGCTCCAGGCGATGGAGAGGCGAAAGACCTTAAAGCCCATCTCCGCGAAGAGGGCTATGTCCTCGCGGTAGTGGTGGTAGAAGTCGATGCCCGTCTGGGCCGGGTAGTAGTACCCGGGCTCGAAGTCGAGCATGCGCCTCAGGCCGCGGCTTACGTCGTTGCGCTCCGGCCCGTGTGGGATGACGTCGACGTTGGCAAGGCCGCGGCCGCCCTCGTCATAACCTCCCTCGCATTGGTTGGCGGCGGTGGCTCCTCCCCAAAGGAACCCTTTTGGAAATGGCATGGTGCCTCCTTCTCTCTGGCGCCCCCATCTCTGCGGGGGACGCTTTATAACGTCCTTGCGGCCTCGCGCGCCTGGCCCGTGGCCCTTTCCCTGATGCGCGCGGGCCGCCTGTGAAGGGGTGACTAGCTGACGGCTTGTCCTGCGGCGGCGCGACGTGCCTCCCGGCCTCCAAGCAGGGAGGGGACCTGTGCCAGGCACACGCCGGCGAGGATGATGGCGACGCCCAGCCACTCGACGACGCCGAGCGGCTCGCCGAGGACGATCATGGCGATGAGCAGGCCGGCGGGGAGTTCCGCGGCGGCCATGACGGTGGACAGGCCCGCGGGCAGGTGCGGAGAGCCCATGCCGAAGAGCAGGACCGGGCAGAGCATGCCAAAGAAGCCGGCGATGACGGCAAAGGGCAGGATGCCCTGGGCGAGGACGCCCGAGACGACGTAGTCCGGACACACCGTGAGCGACATGACCACGGAGCCCGCGCATACGATGACGCCACGCTGCTCGGACGAGCAGGGGGCCTCGACCTTGCCGGAGAGGGTGACAAAGAGGGAGCAGGACACGGCCGCCCCCAGCGCGCAGAGCAGGGCCACGGGGTCGTACCCGGTGATGCCGGTCTTGTAGACGCCGCTGGCGAACACCGTTCCGAAGACGATGACCAGGGCGGAGGCCACTTGGAGGAGCCTCGGCGGCCGGCGCGTCATGACGGTCTGCCACACGAGCCCCAGCCACGTGAACTGGAAGAGGAGCGTGAGTGCCACCGGGGCGGGCAGCACGCTCATGGCGTAGCAGTAGAGGATTGAGGTGAGGCAGGTGAGGGCTCCCAGGCCCATGAGCTTGAGGGCGAGCTTCCAGCCCACGCGCTGCCAGCGGTGCCCGAGTGCGTGCCCTGCGAGCGTGGCGAGGGCGAAGAAGAGGCAGCCGAACCACGCCTGGCTCGCCACCACCTGCGCTGAGGTGAAGCCCGCAGCGTAGGCGAGCTTGTAGGTCGTGGCCATCGCGCCGTAGCAGGCGCCGCCCGCAAAGACCTGGAGCGCCGCCTTGACCTGCCCCGCGCCCGCGGCTCCCGCCTCGGCGGTCTGTTGCTTGATTGTGTTTGTTTCTGCCATTAGGCTCCCTTCCGTCTGCTGTCTTGCAGATGCACGTCTCGTGCGTCTGTTCCCTGCAGTCGGAAGGTGGGCTCGTGCGGTCTTCTGGCGGTGCATGTGGTACCTGCTGCCAAGACGAAAAAAGCCACGCAACCGACTGCTCGGTTGCGTGGCAAAAAGGTGGCTAGCGCCCAGAAAAGTCCACGCGTTTTTAGACTGGGACAAAGTACTACAACAGGTGAGATTCCGTCAAGAAAAACCGAAGAAAAAAGTGAGCCTCTGCCCGCCGTACCTGTAGCGGTCGTTTCCCCGAACGGGGCGGTGCTGTTGGGGGCTGTCTCGATCTGTAACAGTAAGACCCGGTTTTGGTCCGTAGATGTTACAGATTTAGACGTTTTGTCGGGGCGGTTTCCGTTTGTCTTGATCTGTAACAGTTAGGGGTCAAAAGTGGGTCTAGATGTTACAGATTGAGATTGTTGAGGATGGGTGAGGGTAGCTAATTCGGACGGGGCTATTTTAGCTACCCTGCAAGTGGGGTTGCTAAAATAGCCCCGTCCCTTTTTAAACAATGGAGAATCGAGCGTGGCAAGCGGAGGTCTTCGGGGTATAAGACGGCTAATTGTATGCCGCCTATGAAAGGAACCCTCATGCCCAGCGTTGCCGTTCTCGCCGCCGATGGCTTTGAAACTATTGAATGCCTGACCATGGTCGATGTCATGCGTCGCGGCGGCGTGCGCGCCACGCTTGTCTCGATCATGCCCACGCGCGAGGTCGTAAGCTCGCTGCAGATCCCCGTGACCTGCGATGCGCTCTTTGATGAGATCAATTTTGACGAGTACGACTGCGTCGTGCTGCCCGGCGGCCTGCCCGGTGCCACCAATCTGCGCGCCGATCAGCGCGTCTGCGACGTGGTCTGCGAGTTCGCCGCGACCAAGCACGTCGCCGCCATCTGCGCCGCCCCGTTTATCCTGGGTGAGCTCGACCTGCTCGAGGGGCGCCACGCCACGTGCTTCCCTGGCTTTGAGAAAAGCTTCCCCGAAGGTGCCTATACCGGCGACAAGGTCACGCACGACGGCAACATCATCACCGCCAGCGGCATGGCCCAGTCGCTCCCCTTTGCGCTTGAGCTGCTGCGTACGCTCGCCGGCGACAAGGCTGTCGAGAAGGTTGCCGAGGGCATTCAGCTATGATTTTGGCTTCGCAATCACCGCGCCGCATCGAGCTGATGCGCGAAGCGGGCTACGACATCCGCGTCATTCCCGCTGACATCGACGAGACTCCTTTTGATGACGAGGCCCCGCTTACGCTTGTCGAGCGCTTAGCTCGCGCTAAGGCTGCCGCCGTTGCCGCCGAGCACGCCGAACCCAACGAACTGACCGTCGCGGCCGATACTATTGTCACCTTTGACGGCCAAATTTTGGGCAAGCCGGCAGACGGGGACGAGGCGCGCACCATGCTCCGCGAGCTTTCGGGCCGCACGCACCAGGTCGCAACCGGCGTCTGCATCGTTAAAGCCGGCGACGCTACAGCTCCGCATGCCGCCGAGAGCCTGTCGTTTGTCGATGTGACCGACGTGACGTTCTATGAGCTTACCGAAGAGCAGATCGAGCGCTATGTTGCCTCCGGCGAACCCATGGACAAGGCCGGGGCCTACGGCATCCAAGGCACAGGCGGCCGCATGCTTGTGCACGATATTTCGGGTGACTTCTACAACGTGGTGGGCTTGCCCATCGCTCGCGTCGCACGCGCGATTCAAAAACTCTCGTAATTGCATCTGGCGCTGGGTATCCCCCAGCGCCTACAATTTTGCCGTACCGTACGGATCCCGACTGGGCATAAGGCCCGGCGGAAAACCGATAGGAGAACACATGGACACACTGCTCGAAGCCATCGATGTTTGCAATGTCGATGGCTTTTGCTTTGGCAACTATACGGACGAGGAGGCTGGCACCGGCTGCACCGTAATCGTGGCGCCCGAGGGTGCCACCGGTGGCGTTGACGTACGTGGTGGCGCCCCCGCTTCGCGCGAAACCGACCTGCTGCGACCCGAGAACACCGTCGACAAGGTTCACGCCGTCTGCCTTTCGGGCGGATCGGCCTTTGGCCTCGAGGCTGCAAGCGGCGTGGCCCGCGAACTCGAGAGCCGCGGCATTGGTCTGCCCGTCGGCCCCACGCAGGTGCCCATCGTGTGCTCCAGCTGTATCTTCGACCTTGCCTTTGGCGACCCCACCGTTCGCCCCGACATTGAGGCCGGCATCGCCGCCGTGCGCGAGGCGCTCGACCACACCCCCACCAAGCTCGAACAGGGCAACGTAGGCGCCGGCACGGGCGCTACCGTGGGTAAGCTCATGGGCCCCGCCACCTGCATGAAGGCCGGCCTTGGCGCTGCCGCCGTGGCGCTCGGCCCCATCAAGGTGGGCGCCGTGGTCTCGGTCAACGCCTGCGGCAACGTTGTCGACCCCCTCACCGGCGAGTGGGTCGCCGGCATGCGCGCCTCAGCCGATAGCGACCAAATCGTCGATATGGAACTCGCAGCCTTTGCCGCCGCCGGATCCATGCAGATGCCGCTCGACCGCACCAACACCACCATCAGCTGCATCGTCACCAACGTGGAACTCACTAAGGCACAAGCCACCAAGGTCTCCCAGATGGCAGCAGATGCCTACGCGCACGCCATTCGCCCGTTTTTTAATGATACGGCGACCGCCGAGATCTACACCCTCGCCAGTGGCAAACTAGGCGCCCAGGCAAACGCCGCCGTTCCCCTAGACCTGCTGGGCATGCTCGCCGTAAGGGCTTTGCAAACCGCCATCGTAAACGGAGCCAAAACCGCCAAAACCTCCCACGGCATCCCCGGCGCCGCAAAGTAGTCCACTCGACCGTCGGTCGGAGACGGGCGGGCGTTACGTTTGCTGCTCTACAGTCCTATGCAAGACGAAGGCCACATTAAGTGGCCTTCTTTGCATGCGGAACTCGCGACAAACGTAATGCCCGCCCGCCTCCGACCGACTTCCAATCTAATTCTTTTCAGCCCAGGCCCCTGTGTACCGCGCGTCGAAGATCTTCAAATTCAAATAACCTGGCAATCGATTCTTATAGCAGAGGCCCCTTGGCCTTTAGTTTGATACAAGTTCCGCACGAGCCGGAAAGCACTCAATGTGCTTTCCGTGCGAGCAGGACTGTTCGCAGTAGCAAACTAAAGGCCAAGGGGCCCAGTCAACCTATCAGCAGCGATTACTCAGCAGCTAGTTGAATTTGAAGATCTTTGAGGCAAGACGGTATAGGCCGAGTGTGGTTTTGTCTCCGGCACGACCGCGGAGGTTAGTAAAGAAGCCGACCACACCGTAGCGAGCACGACGATACATGCGCTCATCGTAGGCCTTCAGGTCCGTCCACAGCGTCTTTAGGCGCTCGTCGGCGCAATCTTCCTCGGAAAGTTTGGTGAGTACCGAGCAAATCGCCATCATCATGGTGAAGTAGCCCATCATGTACGAACGCAGGCGCGACGACTCAACATCGCTGTACAAGTGGTACGACTCCATCATGATACGCGTAACACGGAACTGCTGGTCCAGACGCTTGACCATCGTTGCCTCGTTGACGCTCTGGCCTTCGCGACCGATAAAGTAGCGGTAGAGGTCAATGTCGGCGTAGTACATGGTCTTGCAACGCGGCAGCGGTACGTAGGCGTAGATGTTGTCCACATAGAACGTGTGCGGCGGCATGGGAAGGTTGGACTCGCGCAGCACATCCGTGCGATAGCACAGGCTGTGCATGAGTAGGTTCTGGTCCAGGCGGAAATGACCGATCTGATCCCAGGAAAAGATCTTCTTGCGCGGCAGGGCAAATTTGTAGCCAATAGCGGTATGCGTTCCCTCGTAAACTTTCTCGTACACGTAGTTCGAGATAAACAGGTCAACGCGCTGGTCGCGCTCCTCAAAGCCACGCAGAATCGACAGCATGGTCGAAAGGGCAGCGCCGTCAAGCCAGTCGTCCGAGTCGACAACCTTGTAGTAGGTGCCCTGCGCCTCGCGCAAGCCCGAAAGGACGGCGATACCGTGGCCGCCGTTCTCCTGATGCACCGCGCGGATAATGCCGGGGTAACGCGCCTCCCACTCGTCGGCCTTAGCGGCCGTCTCGTCCTTGGAACCGTCATCGACGATGATAATCTCGATGTCGGTGGCATAATTGCTCCCCTCCAGAATGGAGGTGATGCAATGGTCCATGTCCTTGGCGGCGTTATACGAGGGAATACCGAATGTTATGACTTTATGCATGGCAGGCGATAATCTCATCCGAAAGATCGAGGGCGGAGTTGGTCACGGCATCCATATCGTAGTAACGATACTCGGCCAAGCGACCCACCGGGTGGAAGTTCGTCAAGTTCTGGACGCGCTCGAGATAGCGCTCGTAGAGCTCGCGGTTCTCGGGCTCCAGAATGGCGTAATAGGGCGTCTCGCCCGAGCCGGGCGTATAGGCCTTGGAATACTCCTTCATGATGGTGGTCTTGCCGGGCAGGACCTGGCCAGTCATGTTCTTGAACTCGGTGATACGCGTGTAGTCCTCGCTCGTGGTGTAGTTGACGGTGCCCACGGGCTGGAACTGGTCCATATCGAGCGTCTCGAACTTCATATCGAGCGTGCGGTACGGCAACGCACCCAAGTCGAGGCTGAACAGCTCATCGAGAGGACCGGTATAGACAATCTCGCCGCCGTAGACCTTGCCATCGATCTTGACGGTGGTCTCGTCGATTTCAAAGAGATCGCGGGCGTCCACGTCGCAGAACACGTCAATCAGGTCGTGGTCGAGCATGTGCTCAAAGAGCGCCGTGTAGCCCTCCTGCGGCATGCCCTGGAAGGGAGCTTGCGGGAAGTAGCGGTCATCATCGCCCACAAAGACGGGAACGCGGCCGGTGATCGAGGGGTCGATCTGATCGGGCGTCTGGCCCCACTGCTTCATGGTGTAATGCAAAAAGACGTTCTCGTAGACGTAATCGGCGACCTCGGCCAAGTCGGGGTCGTTCTTCTTACGCAGCTCCATAATGGGCACCTTGACATCCTTGCCAAAGGTCTCCACGAGCTTCTGATACAGCTCCTCGCCGCGCTCGTCACCAAAGGCGAGCTTGAGACTCGCATGGTTGAAGGGCACGGGCATAAGGGTGCCGTTGATGTTGGCGAGCACCTTGTGCTGATAATCCGTCCACTTGGTAAAGCGCGACAGGAAATTGTGCACGCGCTCGTTAAAGGTGTGATAGATATGCGGACCGTACTCGTGGATCAGGATTCCGGCCTCGTCAGTGCAGTCATAGGCATTGCCCGCAATGTGGCTACGGCGCTCCAAAACGGCAACACGATAGCCGATGGTCTCGGCAAGACGGCGGGCGCAAACGGCACCGGCATATCCAGCACCGACGACAATCATGTCGTACGCGCCGGCGTTAAAGCCTTCAGGCAGGCCTGAGGTAATCTGCATCGATACTCCTTGTCAAAAGCCACGGGCTCGTTAGCTGGGCTTTTCTCGAACATTCTTCGAGACATATTTATCAGAGCGATTATAGCGCTAATGCGTCCTATAATGAGCTTGCCACACAAGGAAAGCTCAAGCACCGCGGCGTACAAATTTGAAAGGTAAACCCGCTAGCAGCGGGTTTATTCGTGAACAGCCGGGCGCCTGGAGCTTAGTGAAACGCTTGTAAGGAGTAACATGAGCGATTTCCTTAACCGTATGAAGTCTGCCGCCAAGGCCGACCTTAAGACGATCGTCCTGCCCGAGGGCGAGGATCCGCGCACCATCGTCGCGGCCACCAAGATCATCGAGGAGGGCCTGGCAAAGATCGTCATCCTGGGCAACCCCGACGAGATCAACGTTCCCGGCGCCACCGTCATCGACCCGCGCAATGCCGAGAAGCACGAGGAGTACGCGCAGGAGTTTGCCGAGCTCCGCGCCAAGAAGGGTGTCACCATCGAGCAGGCTCGCGCCCAGGTGATGGACGCCACCTACTTTGGCACCATGATGGTCAAGATGGGCGACGCCGACGGCCTGGTCTCCGGCGCCTGCCACTCCACCGCCGATACCCTGCGCCCCGCGCTGCAGATCCTTAAGACCGCCCCGGGCACCAAGCTGGTCTCGGCCTTCTTCGTGATGTGCACCGACACCCCGCAGTTCGGCACCGACGGCACGCTGATCTTCGCCGACTGCGGCCTCAACATCAACCCGTCCTCCGACGAGCTCTCCGAGATCGCCATCGCCTCCGCTCACTCCTGGTCCACCTTCATGGGCAACGTTGAGCCGCACGTGGCCATGCTCTCCTACTCCACCATGGGCTCCGCTGGCGGCGAGGTCGCCAAGAAGGTCCAGGAGGCCGTGAAGTTCTGCAAGGAGAAGGCACCCGAGCTCGCCATCGACGGCGACCTGCAGCTCGATGCCGCTATCGTCCCCACCGT
>CABUDQ010000061.1 GCA_902490365.1 uncultured Collinsella sp.
GTGCTCTATGCCGATCAGGACAAGTATCGCAACCTTGCCCAGGTGCTTATGCTCACCAAATTGGTGTACAAAAAATCGCCCGATTGCTTGCTGAGCCCGCTCGATGTGGTTATGAACGGCACGACTACGGGCAACGGTTTTCAGGGTCTTGGCGAGTGGGTCGATGCCATGAGCAGGTCCGAAAAGCCTTCGTTGGAAAAGTGGCAGTACCTGGCGGCCGGGGAGGCCCTGCGGATTTACGACCACTTTAGCAAGCGCCCCGACCAGGTTAAGGAGCTTGCCGCCAAGGTGTCCCTGATGCGTGTCGCCCTTGCAGTGATGGACGTTGAGGAGCGTGAAGCATTGGAGTGCGATCTTGAGAAGCTGCTCGCTTCGTGTGGGTAATCGCCGGCTGTCCCTCTTTCCTTTCTTTCCTTTTCTCGGACGGCATGGATGCCGCCGCCTCGACCGCCTTGCGTGAGTTTTTGTCCGCACGGGATGGTATTCAACACATGCAACAACTAAATCGGAGGTTTGACCATGGCTACGTGGGAACTGAACTGTCAATCGAATCAGTCGTCTGCGGACGACAAAGAGCTTGCTCCCTATCTTGCGCGCCAAAAGGCGATGCGCGAGTTTTTTGAGCGCGCGCTGTTTGTCCCTAAGGATCAGGACGGCGCCAAGGACCAGGGCAACAACGGCCTGTACTTTTTGGGCGCCACGACGGGCTCGGGCAAAAACTATACGGCCGAGCAGGTCACGGCTGATCTGATCGCCGGCGGCTGGGATGAGTCGGGCTGTTTTAACAAATGCCCTGGTCGCCGCACCTTGGTGTTTGTGGTTCCGGGTAAGGACAACCGAGACAACTATATTGCAAGCGTGCGCGAATTGCTGATCCATCAGGGCATGGATTCCAAAGATGCGGAGCGCATGGTGTTCGATCTTCCGCGAGCGGGCGAGAACATCCTGCATTGGATCGAGGCCACCCGCGGCAAGGGTGCCGTGGGTGTGCGCAAAATTCCGTGTCCCATCGAAGCAGATGACGAGAACTCTTATCGCGTCATTAAGCGGGCGTGGCGTAACGCTATGGAGGTCGCCGATGACCTTTTGGGCATCCTTGACACAAGGAGACGCCTGGGAAGTGTTGTCGATCGTCTGACCCCCAGCCTGCGGGACAAGCTGTCGTTAGCTGATGCGAGCCTGCGTTGGGCAGTGAGTTGCGAGCTTAAAAACATCACGCGTGGCATGGAGATAATCCCTCAGATTTGGCCATCTGCGCTACTCAACGACGAGAGCATGCCACATGTGATTGCGTGCACGCCTCAAAAGCTCGTCAACACAATTGATACGGTGACCGGTGCGAGAGTTGTGCTTTTTAATGCATCAGCCGCCGAGAAGAGCATGTTTATCTTTGACGAAATCGATCATATGAAGTCGGATATGCTGTCGACGCTGACGGACGACCCCGTGACGTTTCAGCCGGATGAGGTGCTGCGCATCCTTGATCGTCATTTTAACGGCGGCGTGGTGGACCCCTTGCTGCTAGGAAATCGAGACCAATGGATGGCGGTCTACACGCACGCTTCCACGTCGGGTGATCACAAGGGGTCGAATGCCGAGAGGAACAGGGTTTCGCGAGCGAGCGTAGAGGAAGCTGCCGAAGAAATCGCAAAGGATGCCGAGAATATTCAAAAGGCGCTTGCCTCTTGCATTAAGGAGATGAAGCTACGTCTGCCTTTTGCGCTGTCTGATGAGGCGAAAGAAGGGCAACTCTTCGGTCGACATCTGTTTGGCAGTGACGATATCTCGGTGGGTGACAACTCGATAAACCCGTTGCGTTACAAGCTCAATGAGAACGGTACCCACAATATGATTACGGCTCATGGGGCGAATGGACAGCCAACAGTCAACAAGGCGGTGCGCCGAGCTCGCGGTATCGTCAGGATGGTGGTGGGTCATCTCGGCCGCTGCGCTGCGCTTATGGACAGCCTGTATTACGGCAGCATTTCGTACAAAGACGATCTTTCGCGCAAGAACATCATCGATGCGCTGGGCATTAGGAACGATCAGACCAACGAGAAGTATTTTTGGGATTCGTTGATGATGGCGCTGTTCTTTAAGAACCGTAAGAACGACGATATTGATGCAGCCGATGACTCGATGTATGCGCGCGGCGTCGGCTACCTGGTGATGGAAACCACGCTCGACCACATGTTTACCACGCACCTAACCAGCCATGGTATTGAGCGCATGCCCGAGGCGTACTTGGCCTCCATTGCTGCCAAGGCACCCTGCGTGTGCATGAGCGCAACTTGGAGCGCATCGACCGTAAAGAACTTTAACCTGGATTACCTCGACGAGGTTCACGGCGTGGTTCGTAAGGATGCGTGGATCGGCGAGCTCAACCAAGAGATCGTGCGACAGACCAAGCTGTTTAACAAGCAGGCGGCAAAGACATACGACGTTGACGTTGCTTGGGTTGGCGAAGACAAGAATCTTGCCGGTATGGCTGCGTTGGCCGGCGGCGCCTTTGGTGGGGCCATCGTATCGCCCGACGAGACGTACGAGCGCGTGATGGAGTTCTTTGACCAGGTCGGCGTAAGTGAAGGGCTTGCGGTGCGTCTGCGTTTAAAGATCGCCGACAGGGTGGGCACAAGCGACGTCAAGAGCATCGAGTTTGAATTGAAGCGTCTAAGCAAGACACTCGTTGCCGTGAGCACCTGGGCACGTGGCGTTGCACGCAACGAGCATCAGGCAGGAGCCATCTTTACGACGCGCCACATGGGAAACAATGGCGACTTTAATAGCTTGGCGCTGGACCTTGCCCGAGAAATCGTTGCCGAGCTGGTGATCCGGAACGTTAAGTGCCCCGAGGCGTCGTACGAGGAGTCGCTCAAGGAGGCCAAGGGTATGGTGCCGTGCTTTAACGCTGCAGAATGGGATATCGGTTGGGGCGACGCTCGAAACCGTCTCGAGATGGGCCGGCCAACCCTGATGTTCATCAATTTGTCGGCCGGTGGCTTTTCCAAGAATCTTAAATACAAGGTACCGGAAAGTTTGTGTCGCACGGTACGACAGGTTGATTGCGGCTTCGAGGATGCCGACCGCCGTCCCAAGATGGACCTGGACTTTCTGTACATTGAGTCGCCTACGAGCCGTCTGACGTCGGAAGTCGAGATTAGCTCGGCGACGTTTGTTCAGCAGGCGTTGACAGGTGTGGTTGAACAGGAAGAGCTGGTGGCGCGCGGAGAGGTCCCGTTTACCGAAAAGCGTCATAACGTACGGCTGCTGCTGTCTGGCACCAAACGGAATCTTCCGGTTCGCAATACCCTCTCTTATCAGGTCGAAGGTGCTCGCATTGTGGCGCAGGCCGTGGGCCGCCTGATGCGCACGAGCGTAAAGATGCCCCGCGTACAGGTGATGCTCGATCGCGAAATTGCGAACGATTGCAACTTCTCCTTCTTACATGATTTGCCGATGGGCTACGAGCTTGAGCAAGTGGTTGGTGCTTGCTCAGCTGCTAACAATCATATGGCGGATGATAAAGACCACGCTGCCGATAAGCAGCAGAATCTTGCCGCCTTTAAGAACAATCTTGCCCGGCAAAAGCATGAGAAGTTGGCATGGAAAGTCACTTCGCTTAATGCTGGGATGGAGGATCTTGCCGCCTTTGACGATGAACGTGACTTCTATCTGCATCATTTCTGCCTGCCGTGGGAAGAGCTTGCGAGCTATCCGGCGCGCCGAAGTACCGCGTTGCGTATGCCGTATGCCACGAGCGGTTATGCGTATGCAGAAGGCGGTGCGTGCAAGGTGCCGCACTTTGAGTTTCCCAACTACGATGGCGAGCCTGTCGAGCAGATTGCCGCCCGTCTGGAGGAGCGCTGTCGCTATAACGAGGGCTTTAAGGGCGCAAAGGTTCGCCAGGTAAGCCAGGCGGCGGCCCGCGTGCCCGAGCTGCTCTCGATTCGCGAGGTGCGCGAGCGCTGGTCGCGTGACGGGGTGCCTGCGACGCTGCAACCGGCGGCGACGGTGCACATGACGCCCTATATGTTCCAGGCGGTATACCTGGGAGAGCTGGGAGAGTCTGCCGGTAGGGCCATCTTCGAGGTGTATAACGACGGGCGTTATTCGCTGGCTCGTGGTGATGCTGCCCATGCCGAGACGGGCGGCGATTTTGAGGTGCTCGATGCCGCTGGCAACAAGACCGGGGTGTGGATCGACTTTAAGCACTACCGTATCGGCGCCTATGAGGCCTACAGGCGCTCCGGCGGCGAGACTACGGACGCAGAGCGCTTTAAGGCAAAGGCTCAAAAAGTCGGGGCGAAGCGGCTGCTGATCGTCAATGTTTTGGCTGACGAGGCGGCGCTGGAGCTCCGCCAAAAGCCAATCGATGACGAGGGGATGGTGTTCTCCTTCCCCTATATGGCAACTGATGGAGCAATCAACCTGGAGATGATGGAGGCGATCGGCCGTGCAATCGAAGCATAACCAGCCGTGTGGTCTGGGAGACATCGCTGTGTCCGAGCTCGTATTGCAGCTCGATGCCGCGGCTGCCGAGAAGCGCTACTCGGTCTTTTGGTGCAACGTCGGCGATGCGGACAAGCATGCCGTGGCAAACTTTATGGCCGATGTGTGCCAGACAGGTAAGGTCGTCGCGCTTACGCAGCTCGAGGACAACCGCGTCTTTCTGATGGTCAAGGCGGGCGCGCAGACGGGTGACCTGAGCGCTTCGCTCGACCATGAGCAAATGGTTCCGATTAAAACTCATTGGAACGAGCTGGATGATTACATCGCATTGCGTCTGCTGTTCAACTCGTGCTCGCAATTTGAGGGGATCGAGGACGAGATTCCCAATGATACGGGGCACTTGTATGTTGTAAGCGCCAAGGGTGCTCGCCGCGACGCCATTGAGGAAGCTGGAACGGGCCCTGCCAAGATTGAGACGGTCGAGACCGTTATCAACGAGGATTGCACCTTCGAACTTAAGATCCGAACGTTTACCAAGCGACGGGTGCTCATCGGTCGTGCGGCAGGCGACAAGAAGGAGCTCGAGAAGATTAACAGCCAGGTTGGTTACAGGCTGTCGCCCGTGGCTTCGGTGGTGCTGGCTCACGGACAACGTGACGAGTACATCCTGCGCCGCGCCAAGGGCGATAAGCCGTCCAAGCGCCGTGATCTTACGTTTTCGGCCCAAGCGGAAAAGGTCGCCTATACCAAGAAGGGCATCCTGTACCGAGAGCTGCAGATCCTCGAGCGCCGGTACGGCGACTTTGCCCGGGTGTCGCTCAGGGAGTATCCGCGCAAGAGCTTCTACGAGGTTTTGAAAAGCGAGCGATATGCCCGCGTGGTTGCGGAGCGCGCGGTGGGACAGCGGGTTGTGGTGTCGTTTGCGCACAAAGGGCTTGCTGGGGTGGCGCGCCAGTTGGTCGATCGACTCAACGATTCCTCGTGGGGCGTGTGCGCGTCGTATGGCGGGAAGGATGTGGATCCGCTGGCGTGGAATATCGTCATGGTGCCCAACGAGGTCGCCGAGAACGATGGCTATGCCCTGCACGCTGGCGTGGTTGAGCAGCATGTGACGCCGGACGTGTGCGAGCCGCTGTTTAAGGCGGCGTCGAATGCAAAGGTGTGCGGCGCACAGGAGGGAATCCTGGGCGCCATGCTCAAAGAGCTGTTGGTTAAGCAGGATGTTGCCGACGGCCGAGTGAAGGCGTTTGACCTTGGCTCTTTTGGCGTTGGGTCGGTGACGGTCTGTGGCGTGGTCAATGTCCCGCGCAAGGAGAAGGATAAGGTTGAGCTGGATGAACGCCTCGCAACGCTAACGATTGGTGTCGACGGGACCATGGACTACACCTCGCATCCCATCGAGGACGGTCCTGTGGACGAGATGGAGCTTGAACTGCTGACGTCGGACGGCAAACTCGACAAGGATGCCTATATCTTTGACGTGCGGGCAGGTGGACAGTCTATGCTCGCGCGCGTGCGCGATACGGGCTTGACGACCTTCTCTAACAACTTTGCGACCTTGGTGCGCGATTACCAGCTTACGGGCAAAGCGGGCCGTAAGAAGGAGTTTTTCGAAAGCTACAACTCGCCCTATTACGGCATTGGAACGTTTGAACGTGCAGGGATGACCTGCTACTTTGTGGGCGTCAACAACGGCACCAAGGAGGACCTGGCGACGGCGATTCATGTGCGCTCGATTGAGGTGCTCGAAGGCGACGATCTGTCCGAGCTGCTGGTTCAGCTGGTCAATGTGGGGCTTTCGCGCCACGGAGCTCCCTCCAGGTGGCCGATTCCGGTGAAGTATCTCAACGAATGTGCCGCGCGTGAGGGCGCGGCGGGGGAGCCTGGTATTTGCTCGTGAGGAAACAGAGGAAACAGATTAGCTATAAGCGCTAGAAAAATAAAAATGTTCTTGCAACATGCAAGCAGAGCGCATATACTACAGTCATAGCGTATGAGATGGGGTCTCTAAAAGAGGCCAAGCACAGCAATTTGAGTTTATGTGGACGGGACTTGAGCATGAGCACCAGCAATTTATCCTTTAACAACGGCAATATCGATTTCATTAATCTCGAGACCATTTATGGCCGTGCTGACCGTTCTCGCACAGAGAACTGGCCTGTATGCCTAGGTGAAGAGGCGCCAAGTGGCGAAGATCTCGAGTATTTGGATGAGATTGAGCGCGAGCGGAACTATGAGTTTGGCTTTTGCGAATGCCAGGTTCGCCGCGATTCAAATCGCTCAATTTAATTACCCCGTTATCACCTCTTTTTAATGGGGCAAGTTGGATCGACTATCTGTGTCAAACAACGGCTCACCGTGGGAAGGAATCGACAATGAGCAAGAATATGAACAAGGACATGGACGGCAAGGCTTTGGGTAAGGCCAAGGCGGCTGGACGCGTGGTGACGGTTGCTGCGGCGACGATTGCCATGACGGGCGGCTCGATGCTGTCGCCCCTGGTCGCGGTGGCACAGGATGCGGATGGCGTTGGCGCCACGGGTGCAACGGCTGCGGTGATGTCGCCGCTGACGAGTACTGCGGCCGCCGGTACTGGCGCGGGTGCCGTGTCTGCAGCGCAAAAGGTCGCCGGCCTGCAGGCTGCAGTTGATGCGGCGCGCGCTAAAGCTGCTACCGCCAAGGCCGATCTGGAAGCGGCTGCCGCTCCCTACGATGCTGCCGCCGTCAACCAGCAGCAGGCGCGGGGCGCCTATGACGCGGCCCGCGGTGCGAGCGATAGCGCGGCCTCCGCTGCTTCGGCCGAGCTGGAAAAGCAGCTGGGCGCTGCGCAGGACAAGGCCGATCAGGATGTCAAGGCGTTTGAGGACGCTCAGGCTGCGCTCGATGCTGCCAAGAAGGAGCTGGCGGACAAGGATGAAGCCCTGACTGCTGCCCAGAGGGCATCCCGTGATGCCCAGTCTGCGCTTGAGGCCGCACAGGCTGCTGCATCCGATGCTACGCCCGAGGCTGTAGCTGCCGCCCAGGCTGCCGCAGGGCAGGCTGCGAGTGACCTGGAACAGGCGAAGCAGCAGGTCGTTGATGCGCAGGCCAAGCTCTCGGATGCTCAAGACGCTGCCACTGCCGCCGCTGCCAAGCAGCAGGACGCGCAGGGCAAGCTTTCGGCAGCTCAGCAGGCAAAGGCCACGGCAGATGCGGACGTGGATGCCGCGCAGACGAGCTATGACGCGGCCAAGGCCGATCTGGATCGAGCCGAGCAGGGCGCCGCGGGCCCGGAGTACGAGGCCGCCAAGGCAAAGGTGGCTGCTGCGTCCGAAGCGCTGACGGCCGCCAAGGCCGCGCAGTCGAAGTGCGAGAGCGAGCTTGCTGCCGCTGAGCAGGACGTTGCCGCCGCCGAGGGCGAGGTTCAGACTGCTCAGCAGGCAGTTGCCGATCAGCAGCAGGCCGCTGCCGATGCCCAGTCAAAGCTGGATGCCGCCGCTGCTGCCAAGACCGCTGCCGACGCCGCTCTTGACCAGGCCAAGACCGATCATGCCAGTGCGCTCACGGAGCTGGCCGATGCCCAGGCCAAGCTTTCGGCGGCCAAGGACGAGAAAGACGCTGCCGACAAGGCGCTCGATCAGGCGAAGGCCCAAAAGCAGCAGGCCGACCAGGCTGTGGCTCAGGCCCAGGCAAAGCTCGATGCCGCTCAGGCAACGGCGAATGCATCGGCGGAGAACTACCGCCAGGGTGCCATCGCATTCTTTAAGAGTGTGGGTGCCGACGATGCGGCGGATATCATCCTCAACTGCAAACTCGCTGGCTACAACAAGGTGGGCGAGGAAGTCGACGCGACGAGCCTGACCAATATGAAGCAGGCGGTTGTGTGGCTCAAAGCGTGCAACGAGTATCGCGCAAGCGTTGGCCTAGGCGAGCTCAAGGTGACATATGCCATGATGGCGACCGCCATCGCCGACGCGAACTTCTCCGATACGAAGGTCGCGCACGCTCAGCAGTTTAACGTGGGCGAGAATGTGGCGTGGAACTACGGAAGCAATCCGTTTAAGCAGTGGGTCGATCAGGAGAAGGCCATCTTTGATGCTGCCGCCGCCTCGCTGGGCGCGTCGGGCCTTACGGGAAAGGCCGCTTACGATTTCTATACAGCGCATAGCTCCCAGATTGATAACTACGCCGCACTGCACGGTGGACCAAACCCTTCGGTCGGACATTACATCAACGTGATCAACCCCGATTACACCGTGACGGGCATGGGCGTTTGCACGCGAGGGACGCTGTACGGGAGTACACAGGCGCAAACATTTGTATATTCTGGTCAATGGTATAAGCCGTATAACCTCAATCCGATGACGGTTGCAGAGTATGAGGCTGCGTTGAATGCGTGGTGTGACTCGTTGGCAAATCCCGAGCAGGGCGTGGATGCGGCACGCAAGGAGCTTGCTGTGGCGCAGGGCGTTGCCGACGATGCCGGCAGCAAGGTGAGTGCAGCATCGCAGGCCGTTGCAGCAAAGCAAACCCAGGTTGAGCGCGCTGCCGCTAACGTTGATGTCGCGGCAACCAAGGCCTCGGAGGCCCAGGCTGCCGTGGCGCAAAAGCAGGCTGCAGCTGACGCCGCCGCGCGTGCCGTCAGCGATGCCCGCGCCGATTTGAGCGCTGCCAACGCCGCTGTTGCGGCAGCGCAGGACGCCGTGGCCGCCAAGTCTGGCGAGCTCGACATTGCCAAGGGCAAGGTGGCTGCTGCCAAGCGCGCACTGGACGCCGCTCGTACCGGTGTTGACGAAAAGCAGGATGCACTTGCCGCGGCCCAGGATGAGCTGGCGGCATACTCAGCCGATATCGCCGCTGCTCAGCGTGCGTTTGATGCGGCATCGTCTGCACTCGAAGACGCTCGTGCCAATCAGCGCGTGGCGGAGGCCGAACTTCTTGCCGCCCAAGGCGATGCCGATCAGGCAGGCATCGATGCTGCTGCCACTCAGGCGGAGCTCGATATGGCCCAGCAGGCTGCGAGCGATGCCGACGCCGTCGTGGCAACGGCTCAGGCAAAATCTGATGCAGCTGCCGGGCGTGCCTCTCAGCTTAAGAATGCCGCTGCGGCACTTGCCAGGGCCACAGAGGGCAAAGCCACTGCCGATGTCGCGCTCGATGCTGCGGAGGTGGCCGTGAGCGATGCCGAGTACGACGTGGTGGAGGCTGGCGATGCCGTGGCGAATGCAACTGCCGCCCGCGATGCCTCTGCCGCCGCGGTTGCCCGCCTGCGCAGCGTCAATCTTGCCGAAGCCATCGTCAATGGCAGCGCTGACGATGCGGACGAGGCGCTCAACGCCAAGATCGCTGCGGCCCACGATGCCGCCGAGCGTGCCGCGACCGCCAAGGCCGAGCTCGATGCCGCCGTGGCTGCGACGGATGCCGTGGCGCCGGCATACTTGGAGGCGCTTGCAAACTACACCGCCGCCAAGGCCGAGCTCGACCAGGCTATTGCCGAGCTCAACGCCGAGATTGCTCGCCAAGAGGCCGCCGAACGCGGGAATGGCGAGCAGGCTCAGACCGCTACGCAGGTGACGTACCAGGCCAAACATGCGGTGGCAACAACCGAGATTGCGACGCAGCAGACGGCGATGCCTGCCACGGGCGATGCGTTCGACCTGCTGGGCGAGACCTTCGTTATCGGCGGCACGGTCCTGGTAGCCGCCGGTGTCTTCCTGTCCGATAAACGCCGCCAGCTGATTCGTTAGGGACAGAAGGGACTGCGGGCCATTTTCGGCGCGTACCGTGGGGGGGTGATGAGGCTCCATGCGGCGCGCGCTGCCTTGTTCTTTAAGAGCGATTAAGGAGGGACATATGCAAATTAGGGGAGAGGCCGCGATCGTCTGTGGATTCATGGCGGGCCTGGCAACGGGGCTGCTGTTCGATGGATGTTTCGACAGCTATATCAATCGGTTCTGCGATTCTGGTTTTTCGAGAGGCAAGCCTTGGAAAACAGCGTCGGCTCATCGAGAAGCGACCGCGCCCATCGAGCCCCGCAGCGTGGATACCTCAAAAATCAAGGTAATCGTCACTAAGAACGG
>CABUDQ010000062.1 GCA_902490365.1 uncultured Collinsella sp.
CCCGTCGAGGCGCCTCCCGATACATTCCATCCTATCCAAATAGCAAAGGGCCCGCATCCCAACGGATACGGGCCCTTGTCGGCTATGCGTTAGTTTTCGCAGCGAATCCTACTTGCGGTGAGCGCGGTAGAACTCGATGAGCGCCTGGGTCGAAGCGTCCTGCTCGGCCTTGGCGGCGTCGTCGTGGAAGGCCGGGGTGATCTGCTTGGCAAGCTGCTTGCCAAGCTCGACGCCCCACTGATCGTAGGAGTCGATGCCCCAGACCGTGCCCTCGACAAACGTGATGTGCTCGTACAGGGCGATGAGCTCGCCGAGTGCGAACGGGGTCAGCGTGTCGCCAAAGATCGAGGTCGTCGGACGGTTACCCTCAAAGCAGCGGGCCGGAACGATCTGCTCAGGCGTGCCCTCGGCACGAACCTCGTCGGCCGTCTTGCCAAAGGCGAGCGCCTTGGTCTGGGCCAGGAAGTTGCCCAGGAACAGCTCGTGGACGTCCTGGCCGCCGTCGGTTGCGGGGTTGGCGGTATTGGCGAAGGCGATGAAATCGGCCGGGACCACCACGGTGCCCTGGTGCAGCAGCTGGTAGAAGGCATGCTGGCCGTTGGTGCCGGGCTCGCCCCAGAAGATCTCACCGGTGTCGGAGGTCACGGCGCTGCCGTCCCAGCGGACGTGCTTGCCGTTGGACTCCATGGTGAGCTGCTGCAGGTAGGCCGGGAAACGGTGCAGGTACTGGCAGTACGGAAGCACGGCGTGGCTCTTGGAACCGAAGAAGTTGACGTACCAGACGTTGAGCAGGCCCATCAGCGCAACGGCGTTGTTCTCGAGCGGGGTGTTGCAGAAGTACTCGTCGATGGCGTGGAAGCCCTCGAGGAGCTGCTGGAAACGCTCGGGGCCGAGCACGACGATCAGCGACAGGCCCACGGCGGAGTCGACGGAGTAGCGGCCGCCGACCCAGTTCCAGAAACCAAAGGCGTTGGCCGGGTCGATACCGAAAGCCTCGACCTTCTCGAGTGCGGTTGAAACAGCGACGAAGTGCTTTGCCACGGCCTCGGCGTTCTGCTCATCGGAGCCATCGATGGCGCCCTGAGCCTTGAGCTGCTCGAGCATCCAGGTCTTGACCTCGCGGGCGTTGGTGAGGGTCTCGAGCGTGGTGAAGGTCTTGGAGACGATAATCACGAGCGTGGTCTCGGGATCCAAACCCTTGAGCTTCTCGGCCTGGTCGTTGGGGTCGATGTTGGAGATGTAGCGGCAGTCGATACCGGCGTCGGCATAGGGGCGCAGAGCCTCGTAAGCCATGACCGGGCCCAGATCGGAGCCGCCGATGCCGATGGACACCAGGTGCTCGATCTTTTTGCCGGTAACGCCCTTCCACTCACCGGAGCGCACGCGCTCGGCGAAAGCATACATGCGATCGAGGACCTCGTGCACGTCGGCGACGACGTCCTGGCCGTCAACGATGAGCTGGCCTTTCTCGCTCGCCGGACGGCGCAGCGCGGTGTGCAGGACGGCGCGGTCCTCGGTGGTGTTGATGTGCTCGCCGGAGAACATGGCGTCGCGGCGCTCCTCGAGCTTCACCTCGCGGGCAAGATCGCACAGCAGCTTGACGGTCTCATCGGTCACCAGGTTCTTGGACAGATCGAAGTGCAGGTCACCGGCGTCAAAGCTCAGCTTGTTCACGCGCTCGGCATCGGCGGCGAACCAGGCCTTGAGGTCGATACCCTCGGCCTCGAGCTTCTCCTGATGGGCCTCGAGCGCCTTCCAAGCGGCAGTCGATGTAGCATCGATAGGTGCGGCAACAGTTGCCATAGAGTCCTCCTCAGCATACGGGCGCACGCCTCCATGCGCCCGGACATTCAGATGCCACTATTCTAGCGCAGGTCAAGACTATAATCAGCGAGCGTTGCCAATCGGCCCCCAAACGGCAACCGACCAAAAAGGGACAGGTTTAATTTGGCAGGTCAAACGCTTTACCAATCAAAAATAACCTATCCCTTTATGCCAAATATTAGGCCGCAGCGCAGACGCTACCGAGCAACTCACGCAGAGGAGACCCGATGCCCTCCAGCAGTTCGGGCGCGATGATGGCAAAAACGGGAACCTCGCCGGCCCCCACGACGGCAGGCACTTTGCCCTCCGAGACGATACATCCATAAGGGGCAAAACCGTCTTCGCCGGCATCGAGTACGGCCATGCGACGAGCGAGTTCGCGCGCAAAGCCCGCCGTATCGGCATCGCCGATCGCCAGGACAAAGTCCACGCCCTCATCGGTCGCCAGGGCCACGGCCTCGTCGATCAGCTCGTCTCCCCCGTCGCCTTCAACCGAGCCGCAGCGAAAAAGCACGCGTTCGAGCAGAGCTCGATCAAGCGAGCCGAGTGCTGCCGAGACGAGCTCATCGCGCGTATGCTTGTCACCGCCCAGCACAACCAGCGCCTTGGTGCCACCGTAGTGAGCGACCAATCGTCCGCACCAGCGAGCCACATCCCCATCCGCAACCAAGCGCGTCGGCATACCAAACCCATAGTTGACCATTATCCCCACAACCCTTCCGTGCGTATAGGCGGTATCAATCGTTAGGCTCATGCTACGAAGCGAGGTTTTCCGAGCTGTTTCGCGCTCTTTAGAGCTGCGTTAAAAAACCCGATGCAACCGCACGACCATACCCGCCAAAGAGGGACAGGTTTTGACGATGTCCGCGCAAGCAGGTATTATCGAACAGGTATTCGATAAGAACATGTGTTTGATGGGAGGCTCGGATGGAGCACGAGCAGCACACCTACATCTGCATCGACCTCAAGACGTTTTATGCCAGCGTCGAGTGCGTCGATCGTGGGCTCGATCCGCTCACCACCAACCTGGTCGTTGCCGACGAATCGCGCGGACGCACGACCATCTGTCTCGCTATCACGCAGACCATGAAGGACCTCGGGATACACAACCGCTGCCGTCTATTCGAGATTCCCGACGGCATCGACTACATCAAAGCAGTGCCGCGCATGCAACACTACATGGAGGTGTCGGCGCAAATCTACGGCGTCTATCTGGAATACGTCAGCCCCCAGGACGTGCACGTCTACTCCATCGATGAGTGCTTTATCGACGTGACGCCCTATCTGGACCTTTATCACACCGATGCCGAAGGGTTCGCCTGCATGTTGCGCGACGAGGTCTTGGGGCGCACCGGCATCACGGCGACGGTCGGTATCGGCCCCAACCTATTCCAGGCCAAGGTGGCGCTCGACATCACCGCCAAGCACGTAGCCAGCCGCATTGGCGTACTCGACGACGAGATCTTTCGCAAGGAGATCTGGCCCCATCGCCCCATCACCGACATCTGGGGCATCGGCCCCGGCGTGGCGGCCCGTCTCGAGAAATACGGCGTCTACGACCTGATGGGCGTCGCCGCACTCGACGAGAACCTGCTCTACGACGAACTCGGCGTCAATGCCGAATATCTCATCGACCACGCCTTCGGGCGCGAGCCGACAACCATCGCCGATATCCAAGCCTATCGCCCGCAAGCGACCTCGACCACCACAGGACAGGTGCTCTCGAAGGGCTATGCCTACGAGCAGGCCTACACCGTCTTGCGCGAAATGGTCGACAACGCCGTGTTGGATCTAGTCGATAAGCACGTGGTCTGCGACAGCATCTCGCTCTTTGTGGGCTACGCGAGCGAGCGCGCCGACATACGCCGGCTCAACGCCAGCGGCACGGCGCAGTATATAGACGGCTGCGGACACTTGCGCTCGAGCACCTCGGGCATCGAGCCCGCAGCGACCGACGGCCCCGAGCTCGCGCCCCGTGCTCCCAAGCCCGTCCAGCGCGATGACGAAAGGCGTCGCCTGGTGCGCGAAGCGCAGGCAATCGATGGCATCTTTGTGGGAGAGCATGGCGGCAAACCGCGTGGTGGCTATGCCGCACTCTTTGCGCACTCCAACGCCTCGCGAAAGCTGCCCGAGCGCACTAATTCGTTTAAGAAAATCATGGGGTATTTCGATGACCTTTGGGCACAAACGGTCGATCCCAAACGACCGGTCAAGCGCATCAACCTGGGATTTGGCAATCTTGTGCCCGAGGAATTTGCCACCATCGATCTGTTCAGCGATATCGAGGCCGATGAGCGCGAGCGCGACCTGGCGCGCGCCGTCCTGGCCGTGAAAGGCAAGTACGGCAAGAACGCGCTCGTCAAGGGATTAAGCTTTACCGCCGGCGCCACCGCGCGCGAACGCAACGGCCAAGTTGGAGGACATCGTGCCTAAACCCAAGCAGCAGCCCGTGCGCCCGCCGACCGCCTTCGAGCGCCTGGCGGACCCCGAGGGCAGACGCCGCGCCGCCGACCCCAACCTCACTGCCAACGGTGCCGTGCGCGCCAACCGCGCCGCACAGTTTATGCCCTTTGCCGCCCTCACGGGATACTACGAACTCGTGCGCAAGCAGGAAATCACCGTCGAGTCAAAACGTGAGCTCACGGAAGAAAAAGCCCTCGTACTTTCTAAAAAGCTCGAGGGTCTCAAACGTGGCGACTTGGTTCGTGTCACCTATTACGATACATACGGCTATCGCAGCCGCACCGGCATCCTCGACGAGGCGCTCCCCGCCTTCAAGCTCCTCAAGCTCCGAGACATCGCCATCGACTTCGACGACATCCAAGACATCGAACTGCGCGGACGAGCCTAGCCAAGGAAGCGCATCCAGGGCGGCACTTACAGCGTCATGACGTAGTAGCCCGCGTCTTTCACGGCCGTCTCGAGGACACCACGATCAACCGGCTGCTTAGAGCGCACGCGTGCCGTGTGGTCCGCATACGTCACCGTTGCCCACACGCCATCCAGCGCATTGAGGGCATTGGCTACGTTCTGAGCGCAGCCGTCACAGTTCATGCCGCCGATGAGCAGCTCATCGCTATAGGGATAGTGTGACGCATCGGTATCCACCACAACAACCTTTTTGGCCTTCTTGCCGCTCGTACCATCGCTGCAGCAACTCTTCCCGTGTGTCGAAGCGGCAATGCGACGCAGTCCAAAAAACATGCCGACGGCAATGACGGCCAGCACGATGAGATTCGCAGGGTTGAGCAAGTCACTCATGCGCTCCCCTTTCAAGTAGCACTATCTAGATACCCCCATGGGGTGCCCCCATCTTAACCCAAAATCATGTCTGTTCGGTCAATTAGTTTCCCTCTTCAAACTTTTTTGTTGACCATGGCTTACTTTCGTGTATAAGTTTTCCTAGGCTAACAGTTTAGATCCGTAAGGAGCGCCGTGACTCGAACCATAGACATCCCAACGTTTCAGGCGGCAGTCGTGCGCAACTGCTCTCCCACGCTCGCGGGTATCAAGCCGGCATCGCTCTTTACCTATCCAGGCATCTACGCCCACGGGAACGGCTCGACCACAACCGAAACCATCGCAGAACGTCGAGCACGCCTGCTCAACGTTATCGCCCAGTGCAATCGCGAGCTTGACCCGCTCGGCATCCACCTGAGTGTTTTGGTCTGGCGGCCCTGCGGAGCACTCGTATACGTGTACCGAGCCAAAAGCCTCTCCACCTATTTCGCAGACCCTCGCGCCCAAACAGCGCTCGCCTCGGAAGGCTACGACACGAGAGACCTTTCGACATGCCTTGTGCATTTGGCATCACGCATCACGCTCGCGAGCAATAACGTCGCGGAATGCGCTTGTAGCCAGACTCGATGCGCACTACCCCAGCAAGCTAGCTGCAGCAACGACTGCACCTGCGAGTTTCCGCACGAAATAGGCTACTTCCTTGGATATCCCTACGACGACGTGCACGAGTTTATCGTCCAGCGCGGCGAGAACTACAAGGTCTTTGGAGCTTGGAAGGTCTACACGAATGTCGAGCAAGCGCTTGCGATGTTTGACGCCTACCGTGCTTGCACTCAATACCTCACCTTTGTCTATCAGCAGGGCTGCAGCTTGGCGCAACTTGCCCAGGCAACCCGATAGAACATAGAAGCCGCGGCAACCTGCCGCACAACTGAAAGGACTCAACATGAGCAAGATCGCCGTCGTCTACTGGAGCGGCACGGGCAACACCGAGGCCATGGCAAACCTCGTCGCCGAAGGCGCCACGTCCGCGGGTGCCGAGACTGAGGTCATCCCCTGCGCCGACTTCTCTGCCGACAAGGCCGCCGAATATGATGCCTTCGCCTTCGGCTGCCCCGCCATGGGCTCCGAGGAGCTTGAGTATGACGAGTTTCAGCCTATGTGGGACGAGGTCAAGGAGACCCTCGGCGACAAGAAGGTCGTCCTCTTTGGCTCCTATTCGTGGGCCGAGGGCGAGTGGATGGACAACTGGAAGGCCGACGCCGACGAGGCCGGAGTCAACGTCGTGGACTCCGTCATTTGCTACGATGCGCCCGACGATGAGGGCGAGGCGGCCTGCCGTGCCCTTGGCGCCGAGCTGGCCTAGCAGCACCACCGAGCCCGACAGAAGGGGCTCACGCTACATTATCGACATCCCAACAAAAAACGGGACTGGATTCATGTCCAGCCCCGTTTTCTGTAATGCCAGCCGCATGAACCAGCTACGAGATATTGCCCAAGAACGCCTTGGTGCGCTCGCTCTTGGGGTGGTCGAAGACCTCGCTCGGCGTACCCTCTTCCACAATGACGCCGCCGTCCATAAAGACGACGCGGTCGGCGACATCGCGGGCAAAGCCCATCTCGTGGGTCACCACGATCATGGTCATACCGTCACGTGCCAGGTCGCGCATGACGCCCAGGACGTCGCGGACAAGCTCGGGGTCAAGCGCCGACGTGGCCTCGTCAAAGAGCATCACGTGTGGATTCATCGACAGGGCGCGGGCGATGGCCACGCGCTGCTGCTGACCGCCCGAAAGCTGACTCGGCATAAAATCGATGCGCTCGGCCAGACCGACCTTGGTGAGCTCCTCGACGGCGATCTTCTCGGCCTCTTCCTTGCTGCGCTTGAGCACCTTTTGCTGCGCAAGCATGACGTTCTTTTTGACCGACAGGTGCGGGAACAGGTTGAACTGCTGAAAGACCATGCCCAGGTGCGTACGCACTTTGTTGAGGTCGACACCCTTGGCGCACACATCCACGCCCTCAACGATAATCGAGCCACTCGTGGGATGCTCCAAACGATTGATGCAGCGAAGCATCGTCGACTTGCCCGAGCCCGAGGGGCCCAAGACCACAACGACCTCACCCTTGTGCACATCCAGATCGATATCGCGCAGGACCACGTTGTCGCCAAAGGCCTTCTGGAGATTCTTGATGCTGACGACGACCTCGTTCGAGTTATTGGTTTCGCTCATGATAGGACCTCCTTACAGACCGGCGATGTGGTCGGCGGGCGTCGCGACAACCTGTCCGGCGCTCTTGGCGGGACGCTTCTTCTTGGTTTCGGCCGTCCCCAGAAGCCTCGCCTCAAGACCGCTCACCAAGCGAGCAAGCGGCAGGGTGATGACCAGGTAGAACAGCGCGGCAACCACATACGGCGTAATGGAACCCGTCGTGGCCACGATGGTACGGGCGTTCATGACGATCTCGACCACGCCCACGGCCGCGAGCAGCGACGTATCCTTGTAAAGCAGGATAAATTCGCTGGTCAACGTAGGCAGGACATTGCGAAACGTCTGCGGAATCATGACGTAGAGCAGCGTCTGGAAGGCGTTCATGCCCAGCGAGCGCGCGGCCTCGTTCTGGCCCTTGGGGATCGACTGAATACCGGCGCGGAAGATCTCGCACAGGTACGCAGACGAGTTCATGGCCATGACGATGACGCCCAAGACGTAGTCGTCCACCTTGACGCCGGCAAGCGGCAGGCCAAAGAATGCAATGTAAATCTGCAGGAACGCCGGCGTACCGCGGATGATATTCACATAGATGCCGGCAAGACAACGAAGGATGCGCGACTTGGAAATGCGCATGAGCGACAGCGCAAAGCCAAAGGGAATGGCCAACGGAAATGCCACGAGCACGATCGAGAGCGACATAAGGAAGCCCTTGAAGACGATCGACAGGCTCTGGACCAAAATGACCGGGTTCAGGAACAGGCGCAGGAACATATTGGAGTTCCACGCCTCGACCCACGGCTGCTCTTTAAGGTCAGCCAGGAAGTTATCGAAGGCCGTCACGCCCTTGATCTCCACCGACGGAATCTTGGAGATCTTCTTGGTCGAACCGTCGGCGAGCGTATAGGTGCCGCTGAAGGCCTCATCGCCGCCCTCGACGGGAAACGTCACGCCGTAAACCTCGACACGGAAAAAGCCGCCGGCAGGCGCCGTCTCGCCAAAGTCGATCTTGAGCGTCTGGCCGTCAGCCTTGCACGTGGGATTCATGGGCGTACGATCCATGAGGTCCTCGCCCGAGAGCATCGTCAATCGCGTGTCATCGGTGTCAAACGTCGTGCCGTCGACAAACGTCAGCGAAAGACCGCTCAGCTCCTCGTCGGCATCGGCCTGAACCTCCCAGGTAATGCGCGTCTCGGTGCCGCCGACCACAGTGCTGCCCGAACCGGTGTTGGGTCGGGCGGTAATCTTTGCGGTCTCAAGCGCCTGGGCGGTCGTGGGCGCATATGCCCCCGCGCACACCAGCGCGAGCGCCACGGCCATGACGCAGGCTAGCTTTTGGAGCAAGGCGGGCAGTGGAAAACGCTGCTCCGCGGCCCCTTTGTTCAGTCGAGACAAGGTGGCTCCTATCGTAGAAGTTGCCGGCAAAACGAGACGGAAACGCTCTCCGTCAAGAGAAGCGCAAAGGCCCTTCCCGCCAAAACGGAAAGGGCCCGCGCGCAATCAAGTAGTTATTTTACTTGATATTGTACTTAGCCATGAGGGCGTCGACGGTACCGTCGTCGGTCAGGTCCTTGATGGCCTGGTTGATGTCGTCCTTGAGCTTGGTGTTGCCCTGGTTGATAGCGATGGCGTACTCCTCGCCGGTGCTGATCTGCTTGATGGTCTGGCAGGTGTTGAACTGCTCGGCAGTCAGCTGGCTGGCAACGGAGCGGTTGGTGACTACGGCGTCGCCCTTATCGGACTGCAGGGCGCTGAAGCACTCGGTGGCGTCCTTGTAGGGGACGATCTTGGCCTTCGGGAAGTTCTCCTGGGCAAAGGCCTCGGCGGTCGAGCCAGACTGGACGATGATGGTAGCGTCGGCGTTGTTGAGCTTCTCGCTGAAGTTATCGGCCGTGATGTCGGTGTTATCGACCTTGGTCACGATAGCCTGATCGTCCATGTAGTAGGAATCAGAGAAAGTGACTTCCTTCTCACGCTCGGGCGTGTCGGTGATAGCCGCGATGGAAACGTCATACTTGGCGCCCGAAGCGACGCCCGGAACCAGCGTGTCAAAGTCATTGTTGACATAGTCGACATCCAGGCCCAGCTTGTCGCCGATAGCCTTGATGAGCTCAAGGTCAAAGCCCTGATAATCGCCGTTGTCATCCTTGTACTCAAACGGAGCGTACTCGGCAGAGGTGCCGACGGTCAGCGTACCGTCCTTGACGAGCGCGTACTCCTTGGAGCCGTCGACCTTCTCGACCTTAGCGTCGTCAGAGCTGCTGGAACCGGCATCAGAACCAGAGGTGGCGTTGGACGAGCCGCAGCCCGTCAGAGCAAGGGCGAGCGCCATAGCGCCCGTGGCGGCAAATGCGCCAAGCTTCTTCAGCTTCATAATCAGTCTCCTTCCAATGACCCCACGTGATTCAGAGGTCTGCAAAAACTGTGGGCTATTATGCACCCGCTTGGAAGAATCTGCAATCAGAAAACTGATTGAAACAAACCCATAACGTGAATAGAGCACTCCACTTTATGGCAGCCATTACTGCTGCAACGACCTTAACAGTTTGATTTCAGCCGCATAACCTGCAAGTTCGTTCGGAGTCTCCAAAATAAACGGCAGTGAACGCAAGTGGCCATTCGATACAATATTCTGCATAACCTGCATACCGCCACCAAATTCCTCGCTGCCAAGGTATCCCTTGCCGATGCACTCGTGACGATCTTTATGGGCGCCACAAGGGTTCTTCGAATCGTTGATGTG
>CABUDQ010000063.1 GCA_902490365.1 uncultured Collinsella sp.
CTGCGGGAATGGCCTATTTGCTCAATGTGTTCGGCTGAGATCGGAAATCAACCAGATTACACAAATTGCAGCGCGAACGGACACATCTCCATACGCCTCTACAAAAACCTGTACCTTTTTGCACAACAAAAAAAGCCGCCCTAACCAGCGGCTTTTCTTCTATAGATAACAAAAAAGGCGACCGCCCGCGAGGACGATCGCCTTTGTTAATTCTTGTATGGTTTGTGCTAGGCGCGGGTCTTGATCTCCTCGAGAACCTTGGCAACAAACTCGTCAACGCTCATCTGAACGGTCTCGTTGGAGCGATCGCGGACGGAGATGTTGCCGGCCTCGACCTCCTTCTCGCCCAGGATGAGCATGTAGGGCACGCGGTCGATGCTGCGGGACTCGCGAATCTTGTAGCCGATCTTCTCGTCGCGATCGTCGCAGACCACGCGAATGCCGGCCTCCTCCAGCTTGGCGCACACCTCGTGGGCGTAGTCGCGACTCTTCTCCGAGACGGGAAGCGCCTTGACCTGCACGGGGGCCAGCCAGGTGGGAAACTTGCCCGCAAAGTGCTCAATCAGAATACCGATAAAGCGCTCGATGGAGCCAAAGCACACGCGGTGCAGCATGATGGGGCGCTTCTTGGTGCCGTCGGCGTCCACGTACTCCAGGTCAAAGTTGAGCGGCATCTGGAAGTCAAGCTGCACGGTACCGCACTGCCAGGTACGGCCGAGCGAGTCCTCCAAGTGGAAGTCGATCTTGGGGCCGTAGAAGGCGCCGTCACCCTCGTTGACCTCGTAGTCCATGCCCAGCTTCTCCAGAGCAGTGCGCAGGCCCTCCTCGGCGCGAGCCCAGTCCTCGTCCGAACCCATGGAGTCCTCGGGGCGGGTGGAAAGCTCAACGTGGTACTTAAAGCCAAACTTTTGGTACACGGAGTCGATGAGGTTAACCACGCCCACGATCTCGTCGGTCAGCTGGTCGGGACGCACAAACAGGTGGGCGTCGTCCTGGTTAAAGCAGCGCACGCGGAACAGGCCGTGCAGGGCGCCGCGCAGCTCGTGGCGGTGCACCAGGCCAATCTCGCCGGCGCGGATGGGCAGCTCGCGGTAGGAGTGCGGCTTGGAGGCGTACACCAGCACGCCGCCCGGGCAGTTCATGGGCTTAATGCAGTACTCCTCGTCGTCGATGACGGTGGAGTACATGTTGTCCTTGTAGTGGTCCCAGTGGCCCGAGGTCTTCCACAGCTGCTTGTTCATGATGAGCGGCGTGGAGATCTCCACGTAGCCGGCCTTGTGGTGAATCTCGCGCCAGTAGTCCAGCAGCGTGTTCTTAAGGATCATGCCGTTGGGCAGGAAGAACGGGAAGCCGGGGGCCTCGTCGCGCATCATAAAGAGGTCCATCTCGCGGCCGATCTTGCGGTGGTCGCGCTTCTTGGCCTCCTCCAGCATGTGCATGTGCTCGTCGAGCTCCTCCTTGGTGGCAAAGGCGACGCCGTTGATGCGGGTGAGCATCTTGTTGTCCTTGTCGCCCTTCCAGTAGGCGCCCGAGACGCCGGTGAGCTTAAAGGCCTTCAGGGCCTTGGTGTAGCAGATGTGGGGGCCGACGCACATGTCGATGTAGTCGCCCTGCTGGTAGAAGGTGATGCGGGCGTCGTCGTCCAGGTCGCCGATGTGCTCGACCTTGTACTTCTCGCCGCGCTCCTCCATAAGGGCGATGGCCTCGGCACGGGGCTTCTCGTACACGGAGAACTTGAGGTTCTCCTTGACGATCTTCTTCATCTCGGCCTCGATCGCGGGGAAGTCGTCCTCGCTGATCTTGACGCCCTCGGGCAGGTCGACGTCGTAGTAGAAGCCGTTGTCGGTCGCGGGACCGTAGGCAAAGTCGGCCTCGGGGTACAGGCGCTTGATGGCCTGCGCCATGATGTGCGCGGCGGAGTGGCGGATGACGTGCGTGACCTCGTCCTGCGGGAGCTCGGCCACCGAACCGTCATTGTAGAGTGCCTTCATGGGTATGTTTTCTCCTCTCGGATGCCTGATGCAAGTGCGTGCGATGCGCTCGGCGTTTTAACTTGCATCATTATAGGCAGGTTGCCTTGGTATACAAGCGCCCGCCGCACCTTAATGGCACGGCGGGCGATTTTCTACGCATGCTTCATCGTGTGGGGGCGGGTTGCGCGTGTGGCTTGCGCGGGACGCGCGGTGCCCGTGGCTTGCGGCCGGCCCGGCGATGGATGCGTTACTGGATGCGAGTTCGGCAGTAGGGGCAGACCTTCCAGTGCGCATCGAGCGGACGATGGCAGCTGGGGCAGACATTGCGAACCTGGGTGTCGCACACCGGGCAGACGACGAAGTCCTTCTCGATGGGCGCGCCGCACTGCGGGCAGGTGCCGTACTGGGCAAGCTGGCGCTCGCGCAGAGCCATGTCCAGCTCCTGCTCCTCGCGGTCGGACGCATAGGAGTGCGGGCGCAGGACCAGGTAGGCGATGAGGCCCACAAACGGGATGAGGGCGATGATGCCCCACGCCACGTAGGCGCTGGCGCCGCGGCGGCGAGCGTCGATGAACACATAGACGACCGACAGCACATACAGGGCGATGATAAAGCCAACGAAGGCATAGACGACGCCCATAAGCTGCGGCGACATGAGCTCGGAGATGTACTTGGACATTACGGTTACCTTTCGGAATATTAACAGTCCGGTCAAGTTTACCACGGGGTTTGTTTATATAGGACCACGGCCGGGTACGGGGCTGGCGCGGACACAAACATCTCAATCTGTAACATGTGGGAGCGGAATCCGGGTCTAGGTGTTACAGATCGAGACACAGAGGTCCCTCCCCGACTTCAATCTCGATCTGTAACATCTTGGGCTCCAAAACCCCTCTTACTGTTACAGATCGAGACATTCAAAATCCGCCTGAAGGTTTGTCTCGATCCGTAACATCTGGAACCCAGGTCTTCTGCTTACTGTTACAGAACGAGACGAACCTCTGACACCAGGGGCGGCAGATGAGGTTGTCGAGGTTGTCAAGTCTCACCTCGTCTGCCGTTGGCGGGTGTTGCGGGGCTGTTCGCCGCATTGACGCCGCTCTGGGGACGCGCAGACCGTAGGATAGTCTTATTGACAGCCTGTCAACTTGTCTGGGAGGCACTGTGACAGAAACGTTTGATATCGCGATTGTCGGCGCGGGCATCACCGGATGCGCCATCGCGCGGCAGCTCGCGCGCTATGACCTGTCCATTTGCGTGGTCGAGGCGGCTAACGATATTGCGCTGGGCGCGTCGAAGGCCAACGGCGGCCTGGTGCACGCCGGCTACGATCCGGCGCCGGGCACCGTAAAGGCGCAGGTCAACGCCCGTGGCTGCGAGTTGTACGGTACGTGGGCGCAGGAGCTGGGCTTTCTGTTCCGCCGCAACGGGTCGATGGTGTTGGGCTTTAACGACGAGGACCGCGCGCACCTGGAGAAACTACGCCAGAATGGCCTGGCAAACGGCGTGCCCGAGTTGTCGATCATTGGCCCCGAGCGCATCCATGAGCTTGAGCCGCGCGCGAGTGCCCAAGCCACGTACGCACTATGGTGCCCTTCGACTGGTTACGTTGACCCATTTGAAGTGGCCATCGCTGCTCTGGAAAACGCGGTTGCCAACGGCGTGACATTTATGCGGTCCGCGTCGGTGGAAGCGATTGAGGTTGCTGGCGGCGAGGCTACCGACGGGACTGCGCGCTTTACGCTGGCAACGCCCGCCGGAGACGTGCGCTGCCGCTATGTGATCAACGCCGCAGGCAATGGAGCCGCGAACATCTCGCATATGGCCGGTGCCGAGGAGTTTCAGATGGTCTGGCGCCAGGGCAATATCGTGGTGCTGGACAAGGAACCGTGTGCGCTCATGCCGCTCTACCCCGTTCCCACGCCGGTGTCCAAGGGCGTTATCGTCACGGGTACCGTGCACGGCAACACCGTGATTACCGCGACCGCCGCTGTGCGCGAGCCAGGCGACACGCAGACCTATGCGGACGACGTCAACGCGCTCCTGACCGGCGCGCGCAAGCTGGTGCCCGATCTGGACACGCGCCGCGTGGTGCGCGCGTTTGCCGGCGGGCGTCCGGTCATTCAGGGTGCGAACGACTTCTTTATTGGGCAGTCGGCCGTGATGCCGGGGCTATTCCAGGCGGCGGGCATTCAGTCACCGGGTGTGGCAAGCGCGCCGGCTATTGCCGAGCGAATGGAACAGGTCCTGCGCGATGCCGGCGTGAAACTGCACGAGCGGGCAGACTGGAACCCAATTCGCCGCGCGCCGGAAGACTTTGACCGCGCACCGCTGGCGCGCAAGGAGGAGCTCATTGAGTCCGATCCCGCTTGGGGCCAGATTGTCTGCCGCTGCGAGACGGTGCCCGAAGCCGAGATCGTGGCCGCGATTCGACGCCAGCCGGGCGCGGTTTCGGTCGAGGGCGTCAAGCGCCGCTGCCGTGCCGGCATGGGTCGGTGCCAAAGCGGGTTTTGCCAGAGCCGTGTGGTGGCGATCCTGACGCGCGAGCTGGGCTGCGACCCCAGCGAGGTACTGTTGGAGGATGCCGGTTCCTGGCTGGTCGAGGGTCCGCTGAAGGGGGTGCGCTAGGATGGCGACGTTTGATATGCGCGACGAACGCGCGGAGGCTCGAACCGCAGAGGTCGGAGCCTCCGCGCCCGTACAAACGCAAGCCTTCGACGTGGTCGTTATCGGCGGCGGCCCCGCCGGCATGGCGGCCGCGCTGGCCGCGCATAAGGCCGGAGCGCGCGTGGCCATCGTGGAGCGCGAGCAGCACCTGGGCGGCATCCTCCGCCAATGCATCCACCCCGGCTTTGGCCTGTCGCACTTTAAACAGGAGCTCACCGGTCCCGAGTACGCGCAGCGCTTTATCGACCAGGTGCACGCAACCGACATTGCGCTGTTCCTGAACAGCATGGTGATTGGGATTGATTCAGGCGAGTCTGCGGAAGACACCGCGGTCCACACCGTCACGCTCATGAGCCCCACCGGCATGCTGCAGCTCACCGGACGGGCGGTCGTCCTTGCCATGGGCTGCCGCGAGCGCACCCGCAGCGAGATCAAGATTCCCGGTAGCCGTCCCGCCGGCGTATTTACGGCCGGCTTGGCGCAGCGATACATCAATATCGAGAACCTCAAGCCCGGCTCGCGCACCGTCATTTTGGGCTCGGGAGACATCGGGCTTATCATGGCGCGCCGCTGCACGCTTGAGGGGATTTCCGTCGAGGGCGTGTACGAGCTCATGCCGTACGCCAACGGTCTGCGCCGCAACGTCAAGAACTGCCTGGACGACTTTGGAATTCCGCTGCACCTGTCCACCACGGTCACGCGCGTGATCGGGCGCGATCGCGTGGAGGCCGTCGAGGTGAGCCAGGTCGATGAACACCTGGCGCCCATTCCGGGAACCGAGCGCGTTGTCCCGTGCGACACGCTGCTGCTTTCGGTGGGATTGATTCCCGAGAACGAGCTTTCGGTTGCCGCGGGCGTGGAGCTTGACCCACGCACGCGCGGCGCCGTGGTGGACCAGAGCCTCCAGACAGGCGTGCCGGGCATCTTTGCCTGCGGCAACGTGCTGCACGTGCACGACCTGGCAGACAATGTAACGACCGAGTCCGAGCGCGCCGGCGCGGCCGCGGCGGCGTACGCGCTGGGTGGCAGCGCGGATGTCGAGACGGGCGCGAATTGCCAGCTCACGGTCTCCCCTGCCGGTATCGCGGGCTACGCACTGCCGGGACGCATTACGGCTGTGGCACTCACCAAACTCAACTTCCGTGTGCGCCGACCGGTTGATGCCGCCCGCGTACGTATTCTGGCAGGCGACGAGGAGCTGTTTGCAGGCAAGGTCCGCCCGTTAAAACCGAGCGTCATGGAAAGCTTCCCGCTGCCGGCAAAGGTGATTCAGCACGCACTCGACCAAGGTGTTAGCGAGATTGTCCTGTCCGTCGACCCCGTAGAGGAGGCGTAAGGCCATGAGCATAAACGCGATCGAGACACTGCAGTTCAACTGCACCACCTGCCCATCCGAGTGCCTCCTGACCGTAGAGGTGGAGCGCGACGCCAATGGCGCCGTGGTGAAAGTGCGCTCGGTAACCGGCAACAACTGCCCGCGCGGCGATACGTTCGCGCATCAGGAGCTCGCCTGCCCCATGCGCGTGCTCACGACGACCGTGGCCGTCTCCTGCGGCGACGAAGCTCTGCTCCCCGTGCGCACGGCCGAAGCCATCCCGCTGGCACTCCACGCCCAAGCCATGGACCTCATCCGCGGCGTTGTCGTCGAGGCCCCCATCCGCATGGGCGACGTCGTGCTAGAGAACCTCCTAGACACCAACATCAACCTAATCGCCAGCATGGATATCGACCGAGCCTAAGTAGCTAATTGGGGACGGGGCTCTTTAGCTAATTAGGGACGGAGCTCTTTTAGCTACCCCGCCATCCACCCGGTCCTCCTCCGCAGTTGCGGTGAAATACGGACTGTTTTATGGCTTCAGGCCGCTAAACAGTCCGTATTTCACCGCAACTTATGAGGGCGCGCATGGGATGCAAAGGAGTGTCCCGAAGTGCCGGCATAAAAGGAACGTCCCTATGTGCCGGGCTTGGGATACCATGGTGGCAGCCTAGCGAAAGGATGTTTCATGGCACATGTCGATGACCAGCGCATGGCGCGCGTGCTCGATGCGCTCGAGGATCAGCACCCCGGTGCGCAGCTGCTCGTGAATGACCCGTGGTCGATCTATTACCTGACCGGCTTTTATGCCGATATGTTCGAGCGTTTTTGCGGCGTGCTGCTCGCGCGCGATGACGAGCCCGTGATCTTGGTCAATGCCCTGCATCAGCTGCCCGAGTACGACAATGCCCGCGTCGCCTACCACACCGATACCGATGTCGTGACCGACGCCATCGCGAGTGAGATCGACCCAGCCAAGCCGCTTGGCATCGACACTGTCATGCGTTCCGGCTTTTTGATGCCGCTCATGGAGCGCCACGCCGCGAGCGAGTTTTTCCTGGGCGACTTTGCCGTCACCGCCGCGCGCACCTACAAAGACGCCGCCGAGCAGGAGCTCATGCGCGTGTCCTCGGCAGTCAACGACGCCGTGATGGCCGACGCGATCAAACTCGTCCACGAGGGCGTGACGGAGCGCGAAATCGCCGACCAAATGCTCGGCCTGTATCGCAAGCACGGCTGCGAGGGCTTTAGCTTTCCGCCCATCGTGAGCTTTGGCGCCAACGCCGGCGACCCGCATCACGAACCCGACGACACCGTGCTCAAGCGCGGCGACGTGGTGCTGTTCGACATTGGCGGACGCCGCTGCAACTATTGCTCGGACATGACGCGCACGTTCTTTTGGGGCGAGCCGGACGAGGAGACGGCACGCATCTACGACATCGTGCGCCGCGCCAACGAGGCCGCCGAAGCGCTCATCGCACCGGGCGTGCGCATGTGCGACCTGGACCGCGCCGCACGCGATGTGATCGAGGACGCAGGCTATGGGCAGTACTTTACGCACCGCTTGGGACACTCGATCGGCCTGCAGAACCACGAGCCGGGCGACGTCTCGCTGGTCAACGAGCAAGTCGTAGAGCCAGGCATGACGTTCTCCATCGAACCGGGCATCTACCTCCCCGGCCGCACCGGCGTCCGCATCGAGGACTTGGCCCTGGTGACCGAGTCCGGCGTCGAGATCCTCAATGCCTACCCCCACGATCCGGTCCGCCTAGACTAGGCAATGCGGCAAAGGGGCTGTCCCTTTGCCGCATCACATGAATGCCGTCACAAAAACGGCCTATCTACTACGTTTAGCCCGCATGGGTCGACCATACCCGTGTTTTCGCAAAACTGGTAAGCCATCTACCTGCGGTTTTGATTTCGCAATTCTCGGTATGGTCGAGGGTTACCGGTCAAACGTAGTAAATAGGCCCATTTCGTGGCGAGCAAGTCAACTCGAGGCGCAGGGCAGCCAAAAAAGCCCCGTCCCAAATTGACTGCTTTTGAGTTGCGGTGATATACGGACCGTTTGAGGCTTCTGGCTTGTAAAACAGTCCGTATTTCACCGCAACTGATGAGGGGATGGGTTAACGGAGCAGCCCCGCTACTTCGCCGGCTAGGGTGATGGTACCGGCTGCTACGAAAGGCTCGCCCGCGGCATCGAAAGCCGCGAGGGCCTCGGATACGCTGGGGTACACGCCCGCGAGCTTGTCGGCGTCCACCAGGGAGGCAAGCTCCTGTGCGGGCAAGGCGCGATCGGAATCGGTCTGGGTTACGACCACGCGGGGGAACGCCGGAACCAGAACGTCAACGATACCCGCCACGTCCTTATCGGCCAGCGCGGCGCACAGCAGCGTGGGGCGATTCTCTACGCACGAATCGATCTCGTCCAGTGCGCTCACAAAGTTCTCGCAGCTCTGAGGGTTATGACAGGCGTCGATCAGCTTGAGCGGATTGGTTCCCAGCACATCAAAGCGACCCGGCGTGGGGCAGCCCATAAGCGACGCATCGAGCTTGTCATGATCGAGCTCGCGACCCAGATACCCCTCGCACAGCATAATCGCGCACGCGGCATTCTGCGGCTGATACGCCGGCTTGACCATGCTAGACGTATAGATCGCACGCGGCGTGGTGCAGCTAAACTCAACCGTGTCGCCCACATGTGCCGGCACCTTGGTCGTGGCATGGTTCACCACCAGCGGCACTATGCCGCACTCGCGACAACGTGCATCCATCACGCGCTGAACGCTCGCCTCGTGCGTACCCTCGCCCAAAACAACCAGGCGTCCAGGCTTAATAATCGCAGCCTTCTCCCCCGCAATGGCCTCGAGCGTATCGCCCAAAATGCGTGTGTGATCGAGCCCAATGCCCGTAATGGCAACGGCGACGGGATCGGTCGCACTCGTGGCGTCCCAGCGTCCGCCCATGCCGACCTCGAGCACGGCAACATCCACCGCGGCCTCGGCAAACACGACAAGTGCGGCAGCCGTCAGCAGGTCAAACGGCGTAATGGAATAGGCGCGCTCCCCCGCCGCCACACGACGGGCATTCACGCGATGTCCCGCCTCAACAGCAGCAGAAACACCACGGGCAAACGACTCGTCGCTCACAACGCGCCCATCAACCTCCATGCGCTCGGGATAGCGCACCAGCTGCGGCGACGTATACAGCGCGGTCTTTAACCCCTCACCACGCAAGATAGCAGCCGAAAAACGCGTGGTCGAAGTCTTGCCATTGGTACCGGCAACCTGAATGCAATCAAAATATTCGTCCGGACGCCCCAGCTCATCAAGCATATCGACAACCGTCTCAAGCAAAGGACCAGCATCCCCAGAAATCCGCCCCGTATCAGCAGCCAGCCCAACAGCCTCATCAAATGAAAGCAAATCAAACTCAAAAGGAACGGTATACAAGCCGGAACGCTTAGGCATTTTTAGAACCGCCATTCATAGAAAAATAAAACAGTATAGGTTGAGGATAGTCAGACACTATGACCCAATCCGAGGGCACTAAAAAGACAGGAGCCCCCGCTCGTGA
>CABUDQ010000064.1 GCA_902490365.1 uncultured Collinsella sp.
CACGAGCTCGAGCTTGCGCAGGCCAAGCGCGCGAGCGATGACCTGATTCGTTATAAGGATGAAGAGATCGAGCGCCTTAAGGACATGAAGGTTCGTCTGTCTACCAAGATGGTGGGCGAATCGCTCGAACAGCACTGCGAGACCGAGTTCAATCGCCTGCGCATGACGGCGTTTCCCAACGCGTACTTCGAGAAAGATAACGATGCGTCCGAGGGCACCAAGGGCGACTTCATTTTCCGTGAGTGCGATGCGAGCGGCAACGAGATCATCTCGATTATGTTCGAGATGAAAAACGAGAACGATGAGACCGCGACCAAGCATAAAAACGAGGACTTCTTTAAGAAACTCGATCACGATCGTCGCCAGAAAGGCTGCGAATATGCGGTGCTCTGCACCCTGCTGGAGCCTGAGAGCGAGCTCTATAACGCGGGTATCGTCGACGTGAGTTACCGCTATGAGAAGATGTACGTGATTCGCCCGCAGTTCTTCATTCCCATGATTACGCTCCTTCGCAACGCCGCTATGGGTTCGCTTCGCTATAAGCAGGAACTGGCGGAGTACAAACAGCAGAATATCGATGTCACGAACTTCGAAGCCAAGATGGAAAAGTTCAAAGACGGCTTCTCGCGCAACTATAACCTGGCGAGTAAGCAATTCGAGTCGGCGATCAAGGAAATCGATGCCGCCATCAAGCAGCTCGAGAAGACCAAGGACGATTTGCGCCGCAGCACCGAGAATCTGCGCCTGGCCCACAACAAGGCTGATGAGCTCACCATTCGCAAGCTCACTTGGGGCAACAAGACCATGAAGGCAGCGTTTGATGAGGCACGCGAGACCGCGTCGGAGACAGGCGATGAGCCCGCCGAGGCGGATTCGTATGAGGTCGAGGATGCCGAGTAGAGGATAGCGTATCGCGCAAAAAGCGGGGCCGCTGGCAATGTTGCCAGCGGCCCCGCTTCGTTTCGTCCCAATATGCTTGGCTAATCCTCGAGCAAATCCTCGATAAAACCGACGCGGTAGTTCTTGAAGATGACCTCGCCACCGTCTTGCGTGGCGTCCAGATCGACATCGCCCATGATGCCAAAGTCGTGGTCGCCATCCTCGTCGGCAAAGATCTGGTGCACGTGCCAGACGTGCGCGGTCTTCTCGTCGGACTCGTCGATGGAAAACATCGCGGCGCTGCGGGCATCTCCGTCGGTGAGGATTTCCTCGTGCTGCTCGTGGTAAGCGTCGAGTGCTTTTTGCCAGCGGATCTCGCTCATGCCCCAGTCGTCGTCGAGCTCGCCCAGGTCGCGAACGTGCTCGCGGGCGGCAAGGGTCACGCGGCGGAAGAGCGCGTTGCGCACCAACAGCGTGCAGCCGCGGCGGTCCGCCACGACCTCGTCGATGCCCTGCGGCGGCGCAGCATCGAGGGCTGCCGGGTTGCCGGCGTTCTCCCACTCGTCCACCAGGCTCGAGTCCACCGAGCGCACCACAAAGCCGAGCCACGAGATAATGTCGCGCAGACGCTCGTCGCGCTTCTCGATGGGCACGGTGCGGTCGAGCGAACGGTAGGCCTCGGCTAGGTAGCGCAGCAGAATGCCCTCGGAGCGGGCGATGCCGAGCTTTTGGATATAGCCCTTAAAGTCGCTCGCGCTCTCCAGCATGTCGCGCAGGACGCTCTTGGGCGAGAGCTGGTAGTCGTTGGCCCAAGGTACTTCCTGGCAGTACTTGTCGAAGGCGGCATCGAGCAAGTCCTCGAGCGGCTTTTCGTAGGTGACATCCTGGATGCGCTCCAGGCGTTCCTCATATTCGACGCCGTCAGCCTTCATTTCGGCCATCGCGCGGTCGCGCGCGGCGCGCTCCTGTGCGCGCAATACCTGCTTGGGATCCTCGAGCGTAGCCTCGACCATCGAGATGAGATCCATGGTATAGGTCTCACTCTCGGGGTCGAGTAGCTCCAGCGCGGCAAGCAAAAACGGCGAGAGCGGCTGGTCGAGCGCAAAGTCCTCGGGCAGGTCGACCGTCAGTGCATAGTCGATGTCTGGTGCGGCGTCAGTCGGGGCGTCGGGCGTGAGTGGCACCTCGGTGCGAACGACGACGCCGGAATCGATGAGCGTGGCGAAGATCTCGTCGGCACGAACCTCGAGCTTAGCCTTTTCCTCGGGGGTCTGCAGGCTCGTCTCGATGAGGTCGTGTACGCGGGCTCGGGCATCGCCACCCTGCTCGACCACGCTAATCACCATGGAGTGCGTGATGCGCAGGCGCGGCTTGAGTGTCTCGGGCTGCGTCTCGATCAGGCGCTCGAACGTCTGCTTGTTCCAGGTGACAAAGCCCTCGGGGGCCTTCTTCTTTTTAATCTTGCGGAGCTTTTTGGGGTCGTCGCCCGCCTTGGCCATAAGCTTGGCATTCTCGATCTCGTGCTCTGGTGCCTCGGCGATGACCATGCCCTCGGTATCGAAGCCCGAGCGGCCGGCACGACCGGCAATCTGATGGAACTCGCGGGCGCGCAGACGACGCATCTTGTAGCCATCGAACTTGGTGAGCGCGGTGAGCACCACGGTGTGGATGGGCACGTTGATGCCGACGCCGAGTGTGTCGGTGCCGCAAATGACGGGCAGTAGGCCCTGCTGCGCCAGGCGCTCGACCAGTAGGCGATAGCGCGGCAGCATACCAGCGTGGTGCACGCCGACGCCGCAGCCGAGCAAACGCTTGAGGATCTTGCCGAATGCCGTCGAGAAGCTCGTGCCCTTGGCCGCCTCCTTAATGGCCTCGCGCTGCTCCTTGCTGGCAATGCTAAAGTTGGCGAGGGATTGCGCCGTTGCAAGTGCGGCGTCCTGGCTAAAGTGCACGATATAGAGCGGGGCCTCACCGCGGCGCATGGCGAGCTCGACCGTGCCCTCGAGGGAGGTCGTCACATAGTCGTAGCTCAGCGGAACAGGACGCGGGGCATCGATGACCAAGTCGCAAGCAGCGCCGGTGTGCTCCTCGAGTGAGGCGGCGATGGCAGTGACATCGCCGAGCGTGGCGCTCATGAGCATAAACTGCGTGTGGGGCAGGGTGAGCAGCGGTACCTGCCAGGCCCAGCCGCGGTCGGGGTCGGCAAAGTAGTGGAACTCGTCCATGGCTACGCAGCCCACATCGGCATCTTCGCCCTCGCGCAGTGCGTCGTTGGCAAGGATCTCTGCCGTGCAGCAGATGACGGGCGCCTTGGTGTTGATATGCGTGTCGCCGGTGATCATACCGACGTTATCGCGGCTGAGCACCTGCACAAGGTCGAAAAACTTCTCGCTGACCAGAGCCTTGATGGGGGCCGTGTAATAGCAGCGTTTGCCCTGTGCCATGCCCATAAAGAGCATGCCCAGCGCGACAAGCGACTTGCCCGATCCGGTCGGCGTGCCCAGAATGACGTGATCGCCGGCGGCTAGATCCATGAGGGCCTCTTCCTGGTGGTCCCACAGCTCAATACCGCGATTGCTCGTCCATTCAAAGAAGCGCTCGAAGGCCTGGTCGGGCGTGAGCCACGGTTCGGGCTCGCTGCCGTCCTCGGGCTCCCACCAGGTGGGGGAGAGCGCACCGAGTGAGCCGAATTCGGCTTCGGTTCCCGTGCCGCCCGAGAATGAGCTGGCGGCTCCGGCGCCGGAGACGGTGCTGGCGGCGATATCTGTCGTGGTCTGTGCCATGTGTTTGCTTTCTCTCGCGATTGTCCGCCAACTATTATGGCGTAGCGGCGGCGCGGGGTGCCAGCGCGAAAGAAAATGCAGGAAATGGGCGTTCTGCTCAGCCGTTTGGTGCGGCCGCGAGCTAAGTGAGTAGACTTTTTGCGATTTCGCCAGCACATGGCTTTTGCGTAAGGGATTTACCTGCGGTTTTACTTGTTCCTATGCGGGTTGTGCTTGGCTATTGCTAAAAAGTCTACTCACTTAGGCTTGAGGGTCGTTCGTCGGTGCCTATTTGCGCTTGCTCGCTGGCGACGTGACTGTCAAAAGCCCCTATGACTCCTGCGGAAGGCGCTTTTTGCCTTTGCGGGCGCGGTTTCTAAAGTTCTCGACGGCCTCTTCCATGCCCAGAGGTACATAGGTGAGCTCATCGAGGTTTTCGGGCAGGTAGCAGGCAAGGCTTTGCTCCTGCGCGCGGCCCGCCGCGAGCTGTTCATTGCTGGGCTGCGCGCCGGGTGTGGCGCAAATGCCATAAACGACGGCACCCATCTCGCGCGTGCGGCATTCGTATTCGGTCTCGGGATGCTCGGGATGGTCGCGGCGGACGTCGTCGCTTACCCAAAGCGTGTCGTAGCCGGCCGTGGCAAACTGCCCCAGGGCGTAGTCGCGCAATGGCTTACTGTCGGTTCGCAGTGTGACGGTGGCGCCGGCTGAAAAGAGCGGGCGGTAGAGCATCAGATGGTCGACATGGACGAGTCGTTTTTTGGCGTACTTGGCCTTGGGCTGCGGCGTGGGAAAGTTGATGGTTATGGCGTCGAGCTCGCCTGCGGCAAACAGCCGCGGCAGCGATGCGGCGCCTCGGGGCAGCACAAGCGCATTAGGCAGCTCCTGCTCGCAAATCTTCTGGGCGGCATAGGCAATGCAGATGGGCTCCTGGTCCATGCCGATAAAGAGAGTGTCGGGTTCGCAGTGGGCTCGCTCAACCAGATAGGTGCCTTTGCCGCAGCCCAGATCCAGGTGAAGGCGGGCGAAGGGCTTGCCACCAGCCGGCGTACATGCTTCACGCCAATGTCCGGTATAGCTCTCGGGGTTCGTCTCAATCGCATCGGCGTAGCGCTCCAGGCGCTCCTCGAGCACAAAGTTCTTAGGCGTGCGAACGTGGACGGCTCCCATGAGGCTCCTTGGTCATACGTATGGAACGCGTGGCTGCGCGTTCCGTCAATGGGTTGAAAAGGGTGGGCATAGTTTGCCCGAAAGATACGGTGCGGCTCGGCGGCGAGTCGTCGGTGCCTACAGGCGCTTGAGAATCACATAGCGGTTGAGCTCGCCGCTACGACCGTCGGCATGGAAGCGCTCAAGCTCGCGCACGGGGACCTCGCCGCTCTTGTAGAACGTACGGACGCCGCGCACCAGGTCGGTGATCTGCTGGTCGTCAAAATGATGGCAATAGCGGTAGGCGTGGCGGTCGTTTTGCCAGCCAATGAGGTGGTCGCCGGCTTCAAACTGCGCGGAATCGTAACCCTCAAACGGCGGGGTGAGCTCGGCGCGGGCCTCGGCGCGAACGGCTTTGCGCGCCATGCGCTCGTCGTTCATAAACTCCCAAAAGCTGATGGCGATGATGCCGCCCGGGCGCGTCTGGCGCACCAGGGCGTCGAGCACGCGTACGCGGTACTCGCACGACGGCACGTGGTGCATAAAACCAAAGCAGACCGAGATGTCGGCGAGCGGGGCGTCGAAAAGCACGTCGGGTGTCTCGGCGGGGTTGAGCTTCATGAGGGCATCGAGCACGTCGAGTTCCTGGAAGTGCAGGTTGGGAATGCGCAGGGCGTGACCGTGCGCATCGATAGCCAAATCCTGACACGAGTCGACACCATAGAACTCAAACGGGCAGCTGGCATCTGCCGAGGGGTTTGTGCCGTCGATGCCCTTGGCGGCAAGTGCGCCGCCGGCGGCAAAGTTCTCAAAGCGCATATTGCCGCAGGCAAGATCGAAGACGCGGACAGGATGCTCGATTGTGGCCACATCGAGCTGCTCGAGCGCGATGTCCATAGTGCGCACCCAGCCGGGCCACGGGGCCTGGCGCGTATCGGAAAAGGAGGCGGAGTGCTCGCGATAGAACGTGTTGTTGAGCTGGATGAGCGATGAGGCGAAATCGCGGTTCACGGCGCGGAACTCCCTCCGTTGGCGGTGTGGAATAAACAGTACGACCATACTACCGTTAACGCCGCAACGGGGACAACAGAGCTGCGGGTCATTGCTTTGTTTGGACACATTTCCGCAGCTCATATGCACCCGCAACCGCCGGTTGTCAAAAATCTCACTAGAATAGGTGGCATGCTTTTGGCGGTGGCGGATAGTTTTTTAACTGTGCAAGGCGCCTTAAGAACAAAAACGGTCCGGCGGCACGGCTGGCATCACATAGGAGGAACCATGAATGTAGAAACTGCGCAGCGGCTCGCCGACCTTCGTCGCAGCAAGGGCTTTAGCCAAGAAGGGCTGGCACGAAAGCTGGGGCTGTCGCGCCAGGCGGTCAGTAAATGGGAGCGCGCGGAGAGCTCGCCCGATACCGAGAACCTGATCTCGCTCGCCAAGCTCTACGGTGTGAGTCTGGACGAGCTCCTCAATCCGAGCGCTGAGATCGAGGACGATATCGAGTTTGAGAACGAGGATCGCGCCCGTCAGCGCGAGGCCGAGGCAGCAGAGCGCGCCCGTACCCATGAGGCGGCGGCACGCGCCACGGAGGCAGCTACACAGGCAAGTGATGCCGCGGCCAAGGCGGCGCAAGCTGCAAGTTGGAGCGCGCAGGCCGCCAATGCCGCTACGGCGCAGGTGACGGGTGCCGGTGCGGCCGGCCCGACTCCGGTGAAGGGTCCGTTCCAGTCGTTCCCGTACTGGGCCGTGTGCTGGCTGCTGTTCTTTTTGCTGATGTTCCTGTTTGGCGCCGGCCCCTTTGCCGCGCTGATTTTCTTTACGATCCCCATCTATCACTGGGTGGCACGTGCGCTCGATGGCGATTGGGCGCGCGGGGATATTCAGCTTGGTCCGGCGCCGGCGGTCGCTAGGACTAAGGGGGAGGACGTTTCCACAGCGGTTGACGCTGACATGGCTGCCGCGACCACCGCTGAGTCGAGTGCCAAAGAAGGTGATGAATGATGAAGCTCTCGCATGAGTCTAAGAGGCGCTTGGGCATTGGCATCGGAGCGTTTGTGCTCATCATCGGGCTTGTCTTTGGCATTTCGCGGACATTGATTCATTTTGATGGTCCGTGGGATCTCGACGATGTTGTATCCGGCTTGTCTGGTATGGGCGATGCGTTTGACGAGGACGATTCCTTGAATAGCGGTAACTATTCCGCTCGGCCTCAACAGCTTTCGAGCGAAACGTTTGATGCCGACGCGTTCACATCACTTGACTTGGACGTGACGTCGGGCACGGTCGAGGTCAAACACGTCTCCGGCGGGCCGGTGCGCGTAATTGAAAGCGGTCGCGTGGCAACGGGGACCGTCGCCTTCGATGCGGCAACCCAAAATCTGGCCGAGGTTAAGGGTTCTACGCTCAAGATTCGCCAGTTCGATTGCGATGACGAGCGCGCCATTGACCGCACGGTTACCGTCGAACTGCCGCGCGAAGTTGCCGATAACATGGTGGGCATTACAGCGAATGTAGGAGCGGGCGATCTGACGGTCACGGACATTGCGTGTCATGACCTCAGCCTGACGTTGGACTCGGGAGACGTTGAGTTTGCGGGCACTGTAACCGACACCCTGAATGCCAAGGTCGGTTCGGGTGATGTGACGTTCGAGCTCTACCAGGCCCCCGCGAAGTCGATGGACGTAAGCGTGGACTCGGGCGATGTGGAGATAGCGGTTCCGAACTCTGCGGGCTTTAAGGCGAGTCTCACCGTGGGCAGCGGTGACTTCGAGAGCGATTTCCTTCCGCTTGGCTACGATGGCGAGACCATATTGAATCTTGAATTCGACAACGGTGATAAGTCTGCCACGTATCGTTTTAAGGTCGGTTCGGGTGACATGTCGTTTGATCCGGAGTGACATGCGGTTTTCGGAGATCGGTACATATAGGCATGCTCTTTGATGGAGGCGCCGGAGCCGTGACGGGCTCCGGCGCCTTTGCCTTTACAATGGGGTCATGGAACAGATTATTTTGAACATACTCGAGGCTCTGCGTCGCGGCGAGACCGTAGACGACAAGGCACTCGTCAAACTGATACATGCCGAGGCGCGCCGCGAGGGTGCCGACAAACGCGACCTGGCCAAGCGCCGTTTGCTGCCGTTCTACCAGCGGGTGAAGCGCGAGGAGCCGGCTCGTTGGACGGCATGGAATGTCGACGCCGAGCTAGAGCGTCAACTGCTGCAGGTGCTACGCATGAAGCCTCGTCGCACGGCTTCGGGCGTGGCGACCATTACCGTCATTACCAAGCCGTGGCCGTGCTCGGGCGATTGCCTGTTTTGCCCCAACGACCTGCGCATGCCCAAGAGCTATCTGCACGCTGAGCCGGCGTGTGCCCGTGCGGAGCAAAACTGCTTCGACCCGTATCTGCAGGTGAGTGCCCGTTTGACGGCGCTTTCGCAGATGGGGCATGCGACCGATAAGATTGAGCTTATTGTGCTCGGCGGTACCTGGAGCGATTATCCGCGAGGGTATCAGACGTGGTTTATGTCGGAGCTCTTCCGCGCGCTCAATGACGATGCCGTGGCTGGTGTGGCGGCTAACCCCATGTTGGCGCGTCCGGGCATCAACCGTGCCGAGGCGGGGCGCCTGCTCGATGACGCTCCCGCCGATGCCCTGCCGCCGGTGGTAACAGAGCGCCGCGAGCGCTATCGAGTTGCCGGCATTGCGACAGACGAGGCTGAGCTTGCTGCCGGCGTTGCCGGCGAACAGGAGCGTGTGGATGCTGCCGTGGGATGCTATAACCGTGCGGTACGTCGTCTGTACGGCCCCGGCACGCCGTGGGGCGAGGTCACCGAGTGGCAGACGGCAACGATGGAGGAGCTCGAGCGTCAGCAGCGCATCAACGAGACGGCGAAGCATCGCGTGGTGGGACTCGTTATCGAGACGCGCCCCGATGCCGTAACGCCGCAGGCCCTCACGCTCATCCGCCGCCTGGGCTGCACCAAGATTCAGATGGGTATCCAGAGCCTCGACCAGCGCCTGCTCGATATCAACGAGCGTCGCATTTCGGTGGCGCAGATCGAGCGGGCGTTTTCGCTTGCGCGCCTGTTTGGCTTTAAGATCCATGCGCATTTTATGCTCAACTTGCTGGGCGCTACACCCGAGGGGGACAAGCGCGACTACGAGCGCTTTATGACCGAGGGGGCCTTTATGCCCGACGAGGTCAAGGTCTACCCGTGTGCGCTCATCGAGGGCTCGCGTCTGGTGGGCTGCTACGAGCGCGGCGAGTGGCGTCCCTATACCGAGGAAGAGCTGCTCGATGTGCTTGCCGACGACATCGTGGTGACGCCGGCGTTCTGCCGCATCAGCCGCATGATCCGCGACTTTAGTTCCGACGACATTATGGTGGGCAACAAGAAGCCCAACCTGCGTCAGCTCGTCGAGAATCGCTTGGCGGCTCGTGGAGAAGGCGCAGTGGTGCGCGAGATTCGCTATCGCGAGATCAGTACCGCGGGTGCCGACTTGGATGAGCTTTCTCTTGATGAGGAAGTGGCGTACGAAACGCCGGTGACTTACGAGCGCTTTTTGCAGTGGGTGACGCCGCGGGGCAAGATCGCGGGCTTTTTGCGGTTGTCGCTGCCCGACCATTCGTTTGTTGCCGCGCATGCGGACGAGTTGCCGACGACGCCGGACGAGGCGATGATTCGC
>CABUDQ010000065.1 GCA_902490365.1 uncultured Collinsella sp.
GCAAGAACATCATCCAGAGCTTTATCCTGTCCGACGACGAGGCCGTGAAGCAGCAGGCCCTTGCTGATCTGCTCAAGGTCCAGACCGAGGACTTCCTAGCCATGTTCAAGACCATGTCCGGTCGCGATGTGGTCGTTCGCCTGCTTGATCCGCCGCTTCATGAGTTCCTGGATAATCCTCGCGAGCTCGAGGTCGCCATCACCAAGAAGGAAGCCGCTGGGGCCAGCGAGGAAGAGCTTGCCGTCCTGCGCACCCGCCTGCGTCGTATCGACGGCATGGTCGAGTCGAACCCCATGCTGGGCTTGCGCGGCGTGCGCCTGTCCGTCGTCTTTGGCGATCTGCCGCTCATGCAGGTCCGCGCTGTGGCCACGGCTGCCGCCCGCCTTATCAAGGAAGGCGTCGACCCGCGCCCTGAGATCATGGTTCCGCTCGTTTCCATTACGGCCGAGCATGTCCAGACCCGCGAGGTCATCGAGCGCGTGATCGCTGAGGTTTCCGCCGAAGAGGGCGTCGATCTCAACATTCCCGTGGGCACGATGCTCGAGCTGCCGCGCGCCTGCATGGTCGCCGAAGAGATCGCCCAGCACGCCGACTTCTTCTGCTTTGGCACCAACGACCTTACGCAGACAACCTTCGGCTTCTCCCGCGACGATGCCGAGGCCAAGTTCATCCCGCTGTACATGCACAAGAAGATCTTGAAGGACAACCCCTTCGAGACCATCGACGCGGCGGTGCTCGAGCTGGTGCGCATGGCCGTCGAAAAGGGTCGCGCCATCAACCCCGACATGCACTTTGGCGTGTGCGGCGAGCACGGCGGCGACCCCAAGTCCATCAAGGGCCTGTTTAACGTGGCCGATGTGGACTATGTGTCCTGCTCGCCCTATCGCGTGCCTCTGGCGCGTCTGGCTGCCGCTCAGGCCAAGCTCGAGGCCAAGCGTTCCGCCTAACGTTTTGGGTGTAGACGCCTAGTGTAGCCCCCCTTCATGCCGCCCGTCTCATTCGTGAGGCGGGCGGTTATCATGTGCGGGTTTTGTCTTTTTGTCTGCGTAAAAAATTGTTCTTGCAGCAGAAACCCGCGCGTGTATACTCGAATACGTTTGTTCAACTACGTGCCGGCCGAGGTGGTACGGCACCTCTAGAAGAGTAAGGAATTGCACATGGATTACATCCGCGCAATCGAGCGTCAGCAGATCCGCGAGGACATTCCTCAGGTTCGCGTCGCCGACAACGTCAAGGTTCACTACCGCATTAAGGAAGGCGACCGCGAGCGCATCCAGGTCTTCCAGGGCGACGTCATCCGCATGGCCGGCGCCGGTGCCCGCGAGACCTTCACCGTCCGCAAGATGTCCTTCGGTGTCGGTGTTGAGCGTACCTTCCCGCTTCACAGCCCCAAGATCGCCAAGCTCGAGGTCGTTCGTCATGGTCGCGTCCGTCGCGCCAAGCTGTACTACCTCCGCGACAAGGTGGGCAAGGCTGCTCGCATCCCCGAGAAGCGCTAAGAAGATCGCAGCGTCTGTCCACTCGTTTGGACACAAGGGTCACCTTCGGGTGGCCCTTCTTTTTATCTGATTTGCATGCAAGGAGGGCCTGGTATGGCCAATATGACGAGCTCGGTTTCGGCATCGCAGGTTGCCGGTGAGTTGGCGAGCGCTACGTTTGAGGAGATCCCCGCCCTCGTGGAGCATTATCGCGAGGACCCGCGCCAGCAGGTGATCAAGGCTTGCGAGCGTGCTCTTAAGCGCCATGCCAAGGAACTTGCCGAGCGCGAGCGCGTCAATGACATGTACGAGCTTATGCATGAGCTTGGCGGCGATGGGGTAGTCGTTGGTGTCGACGAGGTGGGTCGCGGATCGGTGGCCGGTCCTTTGACGGTATGCGCCGTCTGCCTTCCTATGGAGCCGCGCGTCTGGGGCATCAACGATTCCAAAAAGCTCACGCCGGCGCGCCGCGAGTTGCTCTCAGTGAAGATTGCCGAGGTGGCGACGGCAATTGGTTTTTGCCATATCGCGCCTAAGGATATCGATGAGATGGGCATGGCCCGCGCCATTCGAGCCGCTGTCGCGGGCGCCGTGGCCGATACGGGGCTCGAGCCCGATTGCGTGCTTATGGACGGTAACCCCTTGGGCGCCGTTCCCAACGAGCGCGACGTGGTGAAGGGCGATGCCAAGATCGCCTGTATCGCCGCGGCGTCCATCATGGCCAAGGTCACGCGTGATGAGATGATGGTCGAGTACGATGCCGAGTGTCCCGAGTACCATTTGGCCGAATCGAAAGGCTACGCAAGCCCCGAGCACATCGAGGCCATTCGCAAACATGGACTTTGTCCACTGCACCGCGTGAGCTTTTGCGGAAACTTTCTGCAGACTGAGCGCCTTTTCTAGGTCAATTGTGGAGACAGGGACCTCAGGGGTTTTATAAACCTGCTGGTAGCGGGCCGTATGCAACACCATTGCTGCGTACGGCCCGTTTTTTGACGGCATTTGGTCAGCTTTTGGTTTGCTTCCGGTACTTACCCGCATGAAAGGTGCCCTCATCATCGGGGCAATGCAGCGTGCGGGAAAGGAGACCCCATGAGTGCCGCAAGCAAAAAGAGCAAGACGAAGCAGCTCAAGGAGCGTTGGGAAAACGGCGAGCTCGACTGCGGGGCGATGACGCCCGAGTTTATCAAGGGACTCAGTCCCCGCGAGCTGGGCATGCTGGGCGAGCTGATCACCATCGACTACTTTAACGAGCGCGGCTACACCTTGCTGGAGCAGGGTTATCGTTGCACCGAGGGCGAGGCCGATCTGGTGCTGCTCGATGAGCTCGACGATGTCGTGGTGATGGCCGAGGTCAAGACCAGACGCGTTGCACTGGATTGCAGCACGCGGGTCTTTCCCGAGGAGGCCGTGGACGCTCAAAAGCAACGCCGCTACCGCCGCATCGCAAGTTGCTATCTCATGGAGCATTATCCGCTCAAGGCGATTCGCTTCGATGCCGTGGGTGTCACCATTCGTGGCGGGCATATCGCTGAGATCGAGCATCAGTACAACGCGTTCGATTGGCAGGTGTCGTGATGGCGTTCGAGACGTTTGCCGTTCACGCGGCCTGCATCCGTGGCGTCGAGGCGATTCACGTCACGGTCGAGGTCTCGCTTGCCGGTGGTGTTCCGGGCATCCAAATGCTTGGCATTCCGAGTATGGAGGTGATGGAGTCACGCGGTCGTATTCGCTGCGCGATGCGCTCCGCCGGGTTCGAGATCCCACGCTCGGGCATTACGGTCAACCTAGCGCCCGGCGATATTCGCAAGACCGGTAGCGGCTTTGATCTGCCCATCGCCATCGCGGTTCTGGCGGCCGATGGGCAGATTCCCCGTGACAACCTCGATCGCTGCCTTATCGCCGGCGAGCTCGGCTTGGACGGTACGGTGCTTCCCGTCAAGGGCGAGGTGGCGTTTCAGCTATTGGCGCGTGATATGGGGCTGTCCTTTATCGCCGGCAGGTCCGATCAGCATGTGCCGCTCGCGGGCGTGGATTGTGGATTCATCGATCATTTGTCTCAGCTTGCCCATGGCATGGGCGAGGCGGCTCGGCACTATCTGGATTCCGAGGGCGTCGAGGCGACCTTTGAGCCCGAGCTCGACTATGCCGACGTACTGGGGCAGGAAGTCGCTAAACGCGGCATGGCGCTTGCGGCGGCAGGAGAACTCGGCTTGCTCATGATTGGGTCCCCGGGATCGGGCAAGACGATGCTTGCGCGCCGTATGACCGGCATCCTGCCCGAGCTTTCCATTGAGGATCAGCAGGAGGCGCTGTGCATCCATTCGGTCTTGGGCGAGAACATCGATGGCTTATTGGCAGGTCATCGGCCGTTTCGAAGCCCCCATCACAGTATTTCAACGGCGGGTCTCATTGGCGGAGGACGCCCGGTGCATCCGGGTGAGATCAGCCTGGCTCATGGCGGCGTGCTCTTTTTGGACGAGCTTGCCGAGTTTCCCACGGGTGTGCTGCAGACGCTGCGTCAGCCCATCGAACGCGGCTATGTGAGGATCGTACGCGTCGACGGGGCCTTTACCTTCCCGTCGCGCTTTCAGCTGCTGGCCGCGAGCAATCCCTGCCCCTGCGGCTTTTTGGGCGATCGCGAGGTGCCATGCCGCTGCTCGGCATCGATGGTGGAGCGCTATCGGGCAAAGCTGCGCGGTCCTTTAGCCGACCGTATCGACATGATGATCGATGTGACCCGTCCCGACCCCCAAGTGATTATCGAGGGTGCGGAGGGTATGTCGTCGGCCGAGTTGCGTGACTACGTTGTGCGCGGTCGCGCCTTTCGCGCCTGGCGCGAGTCCCGTATGGACGATGCGGATGCCGAGGTCGAGGATGACGAGACGCGGTCCATTGACGGCGTCGTTTCGACCTTTGAGCTCGATGATGCGGCGGAGAAGTGTGTGCTCGGCCTGTCGAAGCGCACGCATCTCACGGGCCGCGGCATCGTGCGCCTGGTGCGTATCGCACGTACCATCGCCGATGTCGCCGAGAGCGAGCAGGTGACGCAGGATCACGTGCTCGAGGCGGCGATGTACCAGGGAAGGAGGGACCAATGATGGCCGAGGGGACCTTCGAACTGCATCCAGGTGACGCGTTGTATCCAGAGTCCGTTTTGGAGCTATCTGATGTACCCCAGACGCTCTTTGTGCGCGGCAACCCCGAGGTGCTTTCGACGCCTGCGCTCTCCATCATCGGCGCGCGCAAGGCCTCTCCGTATGGTCTTGCCGTGGCAGAGCTTGCGGCAAAGGTGGCGGTCGAGGCGGGAGTGACGGTTGTTTCGGGCGGCGCGGTCGGTTGTGACCAGGCCTCGGGTTGGGCTGCGGTCAACGCCGGCGGCAAACACGTCGTGGTGCTAGGGACGGGCGCCGACGTGGTTTACCCGCGTTCGAGCGCGGGGCTTATTACTCGCACGCTCGATACGGGCGGCGCGATCGTGTCGATCTCTCCGTGGGGCATGGGTCCGCGCAAGTTTGCCTTTCCGCGCCGCAATCGCGTGATCGCGGCCCTGTCGCAAGCCCTCTTTGTATCCGAGGCGGGTATGCCTTCCGGGACGTTTTCTACAGCCGAGGCTGCTATGGATTTGGGGCGCGAACTTCTTGCCGTGCCGGGGTCGATCCTATCGCCCGAGTCGCGTGGCACGAATTACCTCATTGCGAACGGTGCCTGCTGCATCATCGACGAGGAATCTATCGAGATGGCTATCTCACGCATCTACGGCACCCTGCGCTACTCGCGCCCCGATGCTCCCGGCATTGCCGACCTGGATCCAACGCAGCAGACCGTGATGCATGCGCTCATCGCCTCTCCGCTCAAGGTCGATGACATTGCGGCGCTCGTCTCGCTTGATGCCGTCGGCGTACTTAAGCTCCTGGGTTCGCTTGAGCTCGAGGGCCTTATCGAGCGCATGATGGATGGAAGGTATGCGCCCTCCAAGTTTGCCCTTCACGCCCAGACGCCCTTCGGTCACAATGGAAAACGTGTCAATTAGAAAGGTGTTTGCAGATGCAGTTCGATCAGGTGACGGTTATCGGTGGCGGTCTGGCGGGATCGGAGTGCGCGATCCAGCTGGCAGATCGCGGGTTTGCCGTAAAGCTGTGCGAGATGCGCCCCCAGGTGAGCTCCCCGGCCCACCATACCGATCACCTGGCAGAGCTCGTCTGCTCCAATTCGTTTAAGTCGACCCGTCCGGATTCCGCGGCTGGTTTGCTGAAGGCCGAGCTTGAGCGCATGGGTTCGGTCCTGCTCGATTGCGCCCATCGCGCGGCTGTTCCCGCCGGTGGCGCCTTGGCGGTCGACCGCGTCAAGTTTTCCGAGCTTGTCGAGGACGAGGTTGCCGCCCGTCCCAATATCGAGATCGTTCACGGCGAGGTCACGCAGATTCCCGAAGGTCACGTGGTCATTGCCGCCGGCCCCTTGTGCTCGCCGGCGTTGAGCGAAGAGGTCGTGAAGCTCGTCGGTGGCGACGCCCTTGCGTTCTTCGATGCCGCGGCGCCGATCGTCGATGCCTCCACGCTCGATATGGACGTGCTGTTCTCGCAGTCGCGCTACGAGGAGCAGGGGAGCGGCGACTATCTCAACGCTCCGCTCAACAAGGAAGAGTACGAGGCCTTTATCGAGGCGCTTACCACGGCCGACCGCGTGGTGCTCAAGGACTTTGAGGGCGGCGATCTGTTCCAGGCCTGCCAGCCTGCCGAGGAAGTTGCGCGCACCGGCAAGGACGCCATTCGCTTTGGCGCCATGAAGCCCGTCGGCCTCACCGACCCGCGAACCGGTCGTCGTCCCTGGGCGGCGATTCAGCTGCGTGCCGAGAACAAGGAGAAGACCGCCTATAACCTGGTGGGCTTCCAGACCAACCTGACCTTTGGCGAGCAGAAGCGCGTCTTCCATATGGTGCCGGGTCTGGAGAACGCCGAGTTCTTCCGCTACGGTGTCATGCACCGCAATACCTTTGTCGATGCGCCGCACGTGCTCGATGGCACCTTTGCCGTGCCTGGTACCGGCGTGCGCCTGGCCGGTCAGATCACCGGCACCGAGGGGTACATGGAAGCCGTGGCGACAGGTCTGCTCGCGGCACTCAACACCTATGCCGAGGCTGTCGGGGCCGCTCCCGTCGAGCTGCCGCGCGTGGGTGCTTTGGGCGCGCTCGTGGGCTATGCTACCGATCCGGCCACGGTGGGCTATCAGCCTATGCATGTCAACTTTGGCCTGGTGCCGCCACTCGAGGATGGTAAGCGCCGCAGCAAGCGCGACCGCTACCAGGCCTATGCGGACCGTGCGCTCGAGGCCCTTGATGCCTATCTGGCCACTCGCCCCGATCTGTTTGGAGGCGACCGGTCATAGCCTTTGACCTGTACGACACCGTCGACTCGTTTATTGCCTATATCTCACGCGTCGAGGGACTTTCTCCCAACACGGTGACGGCCTATGGCTCGAGGCTGGAGCGCTTTGCTGCCTGGTGCGAGCGTGAGAATATAGATTCTTTCGCTGCCGACGTGCGCACCATTCGTCGCTATCTTGCCGAGCTTTCGCGTGAGCAGGTGACTCCCCGAACGCTTGCGGCACACCTGTCTGCCATTCGCTCGCTCTATCGGTGGATGGCTGCCGAGGGGGTCGTGGAGGGCGATGTGGTCTCGGCAATTTCCTCGCCCAAGCTCCCGCGCGATCTACCCGGTGTGCTGACGACCCATCAGGTGGAGGCGCTGCTCAAGACGCCTGATACCTCAACACCCGCGGGACTGCGCGATGCGGCGATGCTCGAGCTGCTCTATGCCTCGGGCGCCCGTATCTCTGAGCTCGCAGCACTCAATGTGGAGTCCATTGCGTGGTCCGAACGCACGCTGCGCCTGTGGGGCAAGGGGAGCAAAGAACGTATCGTCCCTCTGTATCGTCGTGCGCTCGAGGCGACGCGTCTCTATATTGAGGAGGGGAGGCCGGAGTTGCTCGCTCAGGCAAAGCGTCGTGACCCCGCTACCGGGCCGCATCCGCTGCTTATATCGGCGCGCGGTAATCGCATGAGTGCCGCCATGCTCAGGCGGCGGTTTCATATGCTGGCGACGCTCGCCGGCATTCCGGCCGACATCGCCCCGCATGCGATGCGCCATACCTTTGCGACCGACTTGCTCGAGGGCGGCGCGGACCTGCGCTCGGTTCAAGAGCTGCTGGGTCATGCGAGCCTGTCCACGACGCAGATCTACACGCATCTCACGCCCGATCGGCTCAAACGTGCCGTGGCTCAAGCCCATCCCCGAGGCGAATAGTGGCTGGGACGTCCCGCGCCGCACTCAGGTGTGTGGTTTTGATTGCGGGTTGGCAGGAAGAAGCATTCCTGCTATCATTCATCGGGTTGCTTCACGGCAACATGTTTTTATCACGCACGCGCGGCTACTTCATACCGTGGTGCCCGGGCTTTGGTAGCACATGTCCGGGTTGGTTTTGGAGGATGACCCCGCGCGGAGGCAAACCACAGGAGGTTTAACATGGCTACCAAGATTAATATCCGCACCCTGCTCGAGGCCGGCTGCCACTTCGGTCACCAGACCCGTCGCTGGAACCCCAAGATGAAGCCGTTCATCTTCGGTGAGCGCAACGGCATCTACATCCTCGACCTCAAGCAGACCATCCTCGACGCCGATCAGGCCTACACCTTCGTCAAGAACGTCGCCAAGGGTGGCAACGTGCTGTTCGTCGGCACCAAGAAGCAGGCTCAGGAGGCCGTCAAGAACGCTGCTGAGCGCGCCAACATGCCCTACATCAACCAGCGTTGGCTCGGCGGCATGCTGACCAACTTCGTCACCATCCGCTCTCGCATCAACCGCATGGAGGAGCTCGAGGCCATGGTCGAGGACGGCCGCATGGCTGTTCTGCCCAAGAAGGAGCAGGCTGTTCTCGGTAAGGAGCTCACCAAGCTCCAGACCAACCTCGGTGGCGCCCGCGACATGAAGGGCCTGCCTCAGGCTCTCTTCGTCATCGACACCAAGCGCGAGGAGAACGCCATCAAGGAGGCCCAGCGCCTGAACATCCCCGTCGTCGCTCTGATCGACACCAACTCCGATCCCGACGAGGTCGAGTACGGCATCCCCTGCAACGATGACGCTATCTCCGCTGTCACCCTTATGTGCGAGCTCATGGCTGACGCCTGCCTCGCTGGCTCCGGCAAGGAGCAGGTCTCCGAGGCCGAGATGGCCGCTGAGCCCAAGGCCGAGTAAATCAGTCTTAGTTAATTCTTTTTCATCTCTTTGAAAGGAACCACAATGGCCCAGATTACCGCCGCTATGGTCAAGCAGCTCCGCGAGATGACCGACTCCCCGATGATGGAGTGCAAGAAGGCTCTCGTCGAGGCAGACGGCGACA
>CABUDQ010000066.1 GCA_902490365.1 uncultured Collinsella sp.
GGACTTGCAGCGACGGACCTCGGGACGCTCTTACACCACGTCTGCGCGCGCCACCCGATCGACACGTCAAATCACCTTAAATGTGGTCAAAATTACTGCTACTAAAAGAGTATCAGTACTCATATTTGATGTTTTTTGGCCACGGCTCTTTATAGACACCCTGCACAGCGACGGTGGTAGATTTCGGAACGTGTCCGTCAGCCCCGTTCCGAAAAGCGAGCCGCATGCAACGGCCAAGCCACGACAGGCCCCGGGAGAGCGGAATTTAGTTGTTCAGCATGCGGTCGAAGCTTCCCGAGTCGCCATCCCGATAGTCGGCGGTCATCAGAATCTCCTGCGGAATGCGCCCGCCCTCGCGCAGCACATTGCGGAACTGCACGCGCGTGACCATGGGCAGATCCTTGATCGTCGCCGCCAAGTTCTGCGGCACGCCCTGGTTGGCAGCCGCGGGCTCGCACTCGCCGCCGGCCTTCACGCGACGCTTATGCTCGGCGAGCATGGCGCGGTACATGCCGGCATGCAGGCGAATCTCAACCACATTGGCATTGCGAGCCTGCTCGACGATGCGCGCGCCCTCGCGGTCGATATCGCCCACGTAGTAGACGTAGTTAAAGCGATAGCCGATCTCAGCCAGATAATCGTCCAGGGCATGCGAGACGCTCGCCTTGCATCCGCCGCCAAAAATCACGCCGCCCACCTTGATGCCAAAGAGCTTAGCGTGCTTGCGGCCGCGCAGGAGCTTGACGATCTCGTCATAGGTGTCCAGGTTCTCGACCATAATGAACGGCTTATCGGCGCCCAGCGTAAAGAAACCCGTAAAGTGCACGGGGCGGTTGGGGGCGACCTTAATCGCCTGCATGCTGATGCCCTTTTCGGTCATACGCCGAATTAGACGCTCGCCGTGCTTGCCGTCAAAAGCCTTCTCGTCGTTAAAAATCTGGTAGGCACGCTGGCGGCGCGAGGCAACCGGCGTATCGGCACCTCGGTTTTGCTCGATCCAAGCCTGGATGATTGCGATTTCCTCGGCAATCTTGCGGTTGGACATCTCGTTGTGCTGAGTGCGCTGCGGAGCCTTTTTGCCGTCCTTGCCCTCGACCTTTACGATCTGTGTCTGCTGCTCCTTGATCTTAGAGAGCGCCGTAGGCGTAGGGACAACTTTGAGCAGCTGCCTGCCTAAAACGCGGGCAAGGGCAAACGCCGATACCTCGCCGTGGACGGCCGACTCGGGCTGCTGGGCAGCAGCATCTGCTGCGGCAGACTCCGGCTTCTTCTGAGACCTGCGCTTAGAATCGCCTTGGGAATTGCGCTCGCGCTTCGGCATAGACGCCTGCTTCTGCGGACGATCGGACTTGCTCTCCTTCGCCGGCTGGCGCTTAGGCTGCCCCGAAGAAACCTCGGCCTTCGCATCCTCGTCCTGCGGCGTGGTCTTCTCGGCTGCAGTCTCGGCATGGGAACTGCGACCCCCGCGATGGCGACGGCGGCGAGGCCTGCTCGACGCGCCCTGCTCCGTCTGCCCATCAGTAGGCTGCTCGCCCTTGGCCTCGGCAGCAACCTCAAGCTGCGGCTCAACAGGCTTCTGCTCGCGAGCCGCCGGCTCAACGGTTTTCTCGGTTTGTTCGGCCTTCTCGGCCTGAGCGGTCGGAGCCGGCTCGCCCTTCTCCTGACGCCTTACGGGATACGCGCGCCTCGCAAAACCACGCCCGGGACGGCATGAACCCGGAGCCTTCTTGGCAGACTCCTCAACATCGTCTGCAGCCTCGGAAGGCTCTTCAACCTCATGCGCGACATCCTGCTGCGCAGCCTTAAAGTGGGCACCACGGCGACGCTGGGGCTCCTGGGCCTCCACGGGCTTTTGCTCCTTCGCGGGCCTCTGCGACTCGGCAGCAACCTCGTTCTCAACAGCCTCGGCATCCGTCTCACCCTTTTGAGCAACGGCACGACGGAAGCGCTCCTGCTGGGCGCGGCGCTGCGCATCGCGCTTGCCACCCCCGCCAAAACCGCCGCGTCCTGCCTTGGCCGTAAAGGCACGCACGACGTTCTCATCGAGCAACTCATCGGTATCGACATGCTCACGCGGAGCAGCTTCTTCCACAGCAGGCACGTCAGCGGAATCCTCGACGACAAAATCTTCGACGGACTCGGCAGGCTGCTCCTGGGCATCGCGGATCTCGACATTGATGGTATAGAACGCCGGGCGCCCGTTAATGCCGCTGCCCTCGATCTTGGTCACGATATTTGCCGCGATAAGCTCATCGCGCATCGCCTTGGTGTCGCATTCCTTATCGACGGAGCGGAAAATCTGCGCCAGCGCGCTCGACTTAATCTTGAGCGCCTTGCGGCAGAGCAGGTCGTAGGCAACCAGCTTGGCGCGCTCGGCAGAAAGCGATGTCTGGCTGCTCAGACGCTCAGCCAGAGCATCGACATTGTTTTGATTATCGGAATATACCGTCTTGGCCACGGGGCCCCTTTCATATGCACACATATACGTCCATATGGTACAACGCACGAGCCTATCCACGCAAAACATCTGCGAGAACGCCCTTGCACCACCTGTTCTCACAAGAAAAAAGACCGGGTCCGCTTGATTGCGGACCCGGTCTTTCCGAGTCAAATAGATGGGAGATTCAACCCGTCCGACCGACTAGGCCTTGGCGGCCTCGGCGTCGGCAGGAGCTTCAGCGGCAGCGGCGCGACCGTACTCGGCCTTGCCCATCTCGGACCACTCGGGCTCCTCGTCGGGCATGGAGCCGGCCTCCTTGCCGAAGAACTCCTTGAGACAGTTGACGGCAACGATGAGGCCCAGGACCATCAGCAGGACGGCGAAAACGAGCTGCAGGCCCTTGGTGGCGGCGACGGAGACGGCGGCCGTGGTGGCGGTAGCCGGGATGGTGCCGAAGAAGCCGTAAGCCTGGACAGCGGTCATGCAGCCCATGGCGCTCTGGACCAGCGAGGTGAAGGTGCAGCAGAGCAGGAAGGCGACGGGCACGTAGAGCATCCAGCCCTTGCGGCCGGTGCACTTGCAGAACACGGCGAGGGTGATCATGGTCATGCCGCCGAGCAGCTGGTTGGAAGCACCAAAGAGCGGCCAGATGTTGGCATAGCCGCCAAAGGCGAGGGCGAGACCGGGAAGCAGGGTGACGACCGTGGCGAACCAGGGGTTGCCGAGAACCTTCATGTAGCCGGCCTTGGACTCGATGGCCAGGGCGTCGTTGGTCTGGGCAAAGAACTCGGAGAACGAGGTGCGGGCGATGCGGGCGACGGCATCGAGCGAGGTCAGGGCCAGAGCGGAGACGTTCATGGTCATGAAGACGGTAGCGAGCGTGCCGTCAACACCGAAGGCCTGCATACCGCGGGAGATACCAGCGGCGAAGATCTGGAACGGGGTGGAAGCGACGCCGGCGTTGAGGGTACCAGTGCCGGCGGTGTTCATATCGGAGAACATGATGCCGGCGACGATGATGGCAAGGATGCCGACGAAGGACTCGACGATCATGGCGCCATAACCGACCTTGACGGCGTCCTGCTCCTTCTCGACCTGCTTGGAGGAGGTACCAGAAGAAACGAGGCTGTGGAAGCCGGAGAGGGCACCGCAGGCAACGGAAACAAACAGGACCGGGAACATCATGCCAGAAGCGCTGGAGAAGCCGGTAAAGGCCGGAGCGGTGATGGTGGCCTGGCCGTTAACACCCAGGACGACGATACCGAGGACAGCGCAGGCGATCATGACGATCATCATGATGGAAGTGAGGTAGTCGCGAGGGGTCTTGAGCATCTGGATGGGCATGGCGCCAGCAAAGACCAGGTAGACCATGACAACGGCGAACCACTGGAACTTGTCCAGGTAGACCGGGAACTGCATGCCGACGGCAAACATGAGAACCATGAGCACCACGCCAGTGACAAACTCGGCAGCGCCGGTGAGGTTGAACTTCTTCTGGGCCCAACCAAAGGCGATAGCGACGAAGGTGAACAGGATGGAGATGGTACCAGCGCAGCCGGCGGCATAGGACTTGGTGAAGTCGATAGCACCGGTGGCAGCGCCAGAAGCGTCAACGACCGAGGTGAACATGAACGTCTTGCAGACCATGTCGGTGAAAGCGGCGATGACGATGATGCAGAACAGCCAGCAGAACAGCAGGAACAGGCGACGGCCGGTCTTGCCGATGTATTTCTCGATGAGCTGGGCCAGGGACTTGCCGTTGTTCTTCATCGAAGCGTACAGAGCACCAAAGTCGTGGACGGCGCCAAAGAAGATGCCGCCGACGAGGACCCAGAGCACGACGGGCAGCCAGCCAAAGGCCATGGCGACGATCGTACCCGTGACAGGGCCAGCACCGCAGATCGAGCTGAACTGGTGCGAGAACGCGGTAAAGGCGGAGACGGGCGAGAAGCTCTTGCCGTCCTTCATGCGCTTGGCCGGCGTGAGGGCCTCTTTGTCAACGCCCCACTTGTTGGCCAGCCAGCGGCCGTAGCCCAGATAGCCACAGGCGAGCACCGCCGCGGCCACAACCATGAGCAAAACTCCGTTCATTACATTTCCTCCTCTAAAAAGAACTTCCTAGACATAAAAAATGAGGGCCGTCGGTTGCGCTCGACGGCCCTCATCTTCATCAGCCGCCCGTTATCGTACGGGCTAGCTGTATGTGCTAACCCGCATCAGATAATTACTACGCTGATAATGTTTAGCTGATGCGTGAACATGTCTAAGAAATCCTCTTCAATCATGATGTGAACGATCCGTGCGTGTTCACATCCCCCAGTGGTTGAAAAGGAGTATGAAACTTTAGTTACCTAAAGTCAACGCAAATTTGTAATGGATTTTCAACTTTTTTGAATTTCTCGTTATAAAACGCCACTGACCTCGGACTTTACCCAACAAAAGTTTTTGCATGGGAGATACCCCTCGGGAGCCGCGGGAGCCGGGCGGCGCATATGAACTTTATCGCGAGTTCCGCACGCAAAGAAGGCCACTTAATGTGGCCTTCGTCTTGCGCAGGACTGTAGAGCAGGAAACCTTATATCCGGCCCCTCCGTCCGGGGACCGCGCCGTACCAGCTACAGCGTCATGTTTGGATCGGCGTCGACGTCGAACGGCGAGATTTCTCCTCGGTCGAATTTACGGCGGGCAACCTCCGCGATCATGGCTGCGTTATCGGTGCACGCCGAAAGCGGTGGCACCGTTACGCGGATCCCCTGACGCCCAAGCTTCTTGATCATCATCTCGCGCAGATGCGGATTAGCCGAGACGCCGCCGCCGATGCAGTATTCCTTGCATCCGGTGGCATGCAGCGCGTTCTTGGCCTTCTTGTACTGAACGTCAAAGACGGCTGCCTCAAACGAAGCCGCCAGATCGGGCAGGTGAATCGTGCGCCCGGCCTTGGTCTCCTGCTCGATGTAGAGCGTCACCGCCGTCTTGAGGCCCGAAAGCGAGAAGCGATAGTCCCCCCTGCTGTTAAGCGCGCGAGGAAAATCGATCGCGCGGGGATTGCCCGTCTCGGCCAGCTTGGAGATGATGGGGCCACCGGGATAGCCCAGACCCAACGCCTTGGCTACCTTGTCGAAGGCCTCGCCCACAGCATCGTCGAGCGTCTCACCAAGTACCTCGTAGTCGCCCCATGCCTTCACGTGCACGAGCATGGTGTGCCCGCCCGAGACAAGCGTAAAGATAAACGGGGGCTTGAGGTCGGGCTGCGCCAACAGGTTGGCAAACAGGTGGCCCTCCAGATGATTGACGCACACGAGCGGCTTGCCGGCAGCATACGCAAAGCCCTTGGCAAAGGCGACGCCCACCACCAGGGCGCCCACCAGGCCCGGACCCTGTGTCACGCCCACGGCGGCAAGCTCACTTGGTGTAATGGCTCCGCCCGTAAGGCCCAGCGACGCTGCGGCGTCCTCGAGTGCCGCATCCACGACACTCACAATCACCTCGACGTGCTTGCGCGAGGCGATCTCGGGCACCACGCCGCCAAAGCGTGCATGAAAATCAATCTGCGTCGACACCTGGTTGGCCAGCATATTGCCATCCGCATCGATAATCGCCACGGCCGTCTCGTCGCAGGAGCTCTCGATAGCGAGTACGAGGCGGCGACGCTCAATCTCGACACGTTCCTCGGCAGAGCGCCCAGGCGCAGGCAGCGGCCATACGCGCTGCTCTGCCGCCGTCGGCTCGGGCGAGGCATTGTCGACCGGAAGCACCAGGGGCAGCGGAGCCGTCATGACGATGGCATCCTTGCCGGCACCATAGTAGCCGCGGCGCCGTCCTGCCTCGGTAAAGCCCAGAGCGTTATAAAGCGCGATCGCTCCCTCGTTGCCGTCCTCGACCTCGAGCGAAGCCGTGGTGCAGCCGAGCATCTGGGCATCATAGCTCACATGCGACAGCAGCTTGCGGGCAATGCCCTCACGGCGATGTGCCGGGTCGACGGCGACATCCAGAATCTGCACATCACCGTCCACGACCATACCGCCGGCAAGGCCCAGCAGCTTGCCGTCGTCGTGTGCCACCCACCAACTACGCGGCGCAGCGACGTCCTCGCCCAGTTCGGACAGGAACATGCCCGGCGTCCACGCCTCGTGTCCGGCACCTTCAAAGCAGGCAGCCTCTAGCGCGCTCGCGCCCTCGGCATCCGCCGCGCCCATGGGACGGAACTGCAGATGACGACCGGCGAGCTCATCGGCAACGCCCGTAATTTCGCTCTGTGCACTCTCAGCAAGACCAAGACGCTTGCGCTCGTTTTCCTCGGCATCCGAAAGGCGCGTGTAAATCGGCAGGACGCGAGCCGGATCGCCGTCACCCGCAGCGTGCGCGAGCAGCAAGCCCTCGCCCGAAGGCCACCACAGGTCTCGCTCCACGCAGCGGGCGGTCTCGTCCTCACCCAGCAGCTTGCCATAGCGCACGAGACCGTCACCGGTCAGCTGAACCTGATCCCAGTCCGCTGCTCGGCGCCACTCATCGAGCGCCACGGCGGCCTTGACCACGTGTTCGCGCTCAAATTGACGCTCGGGTCCCTCATCGACCAGCATATACAGCGCCGGATATACCTCGCCGCGCATAGCATCGGCCAAGATACCAAGCTTGCCGCGCACGCCAGCCTTCCACGCCGTCCAAGCGCAAGCATCGAGCGTCGACACGCCCAGTAGCGGAACATTGGCACCACGCGCGAGGCCCTTGGCAGTGGAGATGCCGATGCGCACGCCCGTAAACGACCCCGGGCCGCGGCCGACCACGTAGCAACCAACATCGCTGCGATCCAGACCGGCTTGAGCCAGCACGCCATCAACGGTATTCACGAGCTCAACGTTGGCGTGACGGCGACACATGTGATCGCCACTCACGAGCTTCGTCTCGCCCGTCTGCCCATCAATCCATCTTGCCGCGCAGGCAAGCATGTCGGTCGAGGTATCGAGCGCCACCACCAGCGCGTTGTCGTTATGCAAGCTCATCTTGTACAGCCTTATCAATCAAATGGGAAAGCTCCATTGCGCGGTCACCGTGCGCCTCGAGCGTTATCGTTCGCACATCGCTGTCGCCCTCATCACGCTTGAGCGTCACCGAAAGATACTCATCCGTCAGCTCGTCTTGGAATTGTTCGCCCCATTCCAGCAGGCAAGCACCCTCATAGCCCAGCACATCGAAAATGCCCGTATCCTCGAGCTCGTAGGCATGCTCCAGGCGGTATAGATCAAAGTGAAACAGCGGAATACGACCTTGATCGTGAACGGCCATGAGCGCAAACGTAGGGCTCGTAACCATATGCCCATCGCCCAGCCCGCGCGAGACGCCCTTGGTAAAGTGAGTTTTGCCCACTCCCAGGCCACCGGTCAGGATAAGCACATCGCCGTCCTCAAGGCACGGTGCAATTAGCTCGCCAAAGTACTCCGTATCGGCAGCGCAAGTCGTTTTGTAAGTACCTACCCCCAGGCGCTCCAGGGACATATATGCTCCTTATTATTCCGAGGCGTCCTCTGGCGCGGGATGTCGCTCCAGATAGTCGCCCAGCATCTTAAAGTCTTCCTCCAGCAGCTCCTGCCACGCCGGATTGCGCAGCGCTGCTGCCGGATGGAACGTGGGCATTACCACAAAATGCCCCATCTGGTGGAACCTGCCGCGCAGCTTAGTAATGCCAATCTCGG
>CABUDQ010000067.1 GCA_902490365.1 uncultured Collinsella sp.
GCCCTGTGGGCGCCGGGGGAGGAACACGGACGTGAAGCTCGATACACTCGAGATTGGAAAGGACGCCGTTGTCGCATCGGTGGCATCGGACGATCAGGCACTCCGACAGCATATTTTGGACATGGGCCTAACGCCGGGCACCGAAGTCACCATGATGAAGTACGCCCCTATGGGCGATCCGCTCGAGATTCGTCTGCGTGGCTACGAGCTGACGCTGCGCAAGGACGATGCCGCTCGCATTGAGCTCGTGGGCATCCACGACACCGATACGGGTCCGCGCGTGAACGCCGCTATTGGCACAACGGAGCACCCGGCCCTCGGCGAGGGAACGTATTCGCCCCGCGCGGCAAAGACGGCCGTGCCTGAGGGCGCGCCGCTGCACTTTGCCCTCGCCGGCAACCAAAACTGCGGCAAGACCACGCTGTTCAACCAACTGACGGGCTCCAACCAGCACGTCGGTAACTTTCCCGGCGTGACTGTCGACCGCAAAGATGGCACCATCCGTAACCATCCCGAGGCGAGCGTTACCGACCTGCCTGGCATTTACTCCCTGTCGCCGTACACAGGCGAAGAGGTCGTGAGCCGTCAGTTCATCCTCGACGAGCGCCCGGACGCCATCATCGACATCATTGACGCCACCAACATTGAGCGTAACCTGTACCTGACACTGCAGCTCATGGAGCTTGACCGTCCCATGGTCATCGCGCTCAACATGATGGACGAGGTGACCGCCAACGGCGGCGCCGTAGACGTCAACTTGCTCGAGAGCCTGATGGGCGTGCCTGTTGTCCCCATTAGCGCTGCCCGCAACGAGGGCATCGGCGAGCTGGTGGACCACGCCCTGCACGTGGCACGGTTCCGCGAGCGTCCTGGTCGCCTGGACTTTTGCGCGCCCGACGGTCCGGACGGCGGTGCGCTGCATCGCTGCATCCACGGTATTGCTAACCTGATCGAGGACCATGCCGTGACGGCGCACATCCCGGTGCGCTTTGCGGCGACTAAGCTGGTCGAGGGCGATGAGCTGGTAACCGAGGCGCTTCACCTGGATCGCAATGAGCTCGACGCTATCGAGCACATCATTACCCAGATGGAGGGCGAGGCCGGCACCGACCGCCTATCTGCGTTGGCCGATATGCGTTTTAGCTTTATCGGCGACGTGTGCGGGCGTTGCGTCGTCAAGCCGCACGAAAGCCGCGAGCACGTGCGCTCCGTCAAGATTGACCGCATCCTGACAGGTCGTTACACAGCCATTCCGGCGTTTCTGGTGATCATGGGCCTCGTCTTTTGGCTGACGTTTGGCGTGATCGGCGCGGCGTTGCAGGGACTCATGGAGGACGGTATCGCTGCCATCATCGCCTCGGCCGATGCGGGCCTCAAGGCGTTCGGAACCAACGACGTGGTGCGCTCGCTGGCTGTCGACGGCGTGCTTACGGGCGTGGGTAGCGTGCTGACCTTCCTGCCGATTATCGTCGTGCTCTTCTTGTTCCTCTCCATTCTGGAAGACTCCGGATACATGGCACGCGTGGCCTTTGTCATGGATAAGGTGCTGCGTCGCTTTGGCCTGTCGGGCCGCAGCTTTGTGCCCATGCTCGTCGGTTTTGGCTGCACCGTGCCGGCTATCATGTCGACCCGTACGCTCCCATCCGAGCACGACCGCAAGATGACGGTCATGCTCACACCGTTCATGAGCTGCTCGGCCAAGCTGCCGGTTTACGGCTTGCTGTGCGGGGCGTTTTTCCCACAGGCGACGGTTCCCGCCATGGTCTCGCTCTATCTGATTGGTATTGCGGTTGGTTGCATTGCGGCTCTGGTGCTCAACCGTACGGCATTTAAGGGCGACCCGGTGCCGTTTATCATGGAGCTCCCCAATTACCGCCTGCCGAGCGTCAAGACGACGGTGATGCTGGCATGGGATAAGGCCAAGGACTTTATTACCAAGGCCTTTACCATTATCTTTGCCGCTACGGTGGTCATCTGGTTCCTGCAGACGTTCGATATCCGCTTTAACGTGGTCGCCGACCAGTCGCAAAGCCTGCTTGCCGGTCTGGGTAGCATCATCGCACCGGTGTTGGCCCCGCTCGGTTTTGGCGACTGGCGCGCCTCGACGGCACTCGTCACGGGACTTATTGCCAAGGAGAGCGTCATCTCGACGCTCACGGTGCTTTTGGGCGCAACCTCTCCCGCGGCACTGTCAGCCATGTTTTCGCCGTTTACCGCCTACGTGTTCTTGGTCTTTACGCTGCTGTACCCGCCTTGCGTGGCGTCCATCGGCGCCGTCAAGAGCGAGTTGGGCGCGCGCTATGCCGTTGCCGTATTCGCGTTTCAGGTGATGGTCGCCTGGATCGTGGCGTTTGTCGTGCATTCGGCGGGCATATTGCTGGGGCTGGCTTAGTTATTAATTGACGGCGCAACCTCTGTGTATTGAGTTGATTGCGGCCCTGCATCTGTACTGACGGATGCGGGGTCGTTGCTATATAATCGCCCACCGCTCAAGACAATCGGAGAGGTTTCTACATGGCTCAGGCAAGACAAGATGGCATCTCACTCAAGCAGTGGCTCCCGCTTATCGGGCTCGCCTGCTGCGCGTTCGTATTCAACACGTCGGAGTTCATGCCCATCGGCCTTCTGACTGATATCGCCGCGTCGTTCTCGCTCACCGAGGCCCAGGCAGGCTTCATGATCTCGGTCTATGCCTGGGGCGTCATGCTGCTGTCGCTGCCGCTTATGGTGTTTGCCTCGCGCTTTGAGTTCAAGCGGATGCTGCTGGGCGTTTTGGCCGTGTTTTCGCTCGGCCAGTTCCTGTCCGCTGTGGCATCCACCTATCCTATTTTGGTCTGCGCGCGCTTGGTGGTTGCCTGCGCGCACGCCGTGTTCTGGTCAGTCGCCTCGATCATGGCCTCGCGCCTAGTCGACACCCGCCACGGGGCGCTCGCGATCAGCATAATCGCCACGGGCTCGTCCATCGCGCAGATCTTTGGCCTGCCGATCGGCCGCGCCATCGGACTGGCCGTGGGCTGGCGCATGACATTCGCCGTGGTCGGTGCCTTCTCTGCCGCCGCGGTGGTGTACCAGGCAGCGGTGTTCCCGGCCATGCCGGCGGGCGAGCGCTTTACCGTTAAGCAGCTGCCCGAGCTGCTCAAGAATCCATTCCTCATCGCGCTTTATGCGGTCACGGTGTTCATGGCAACCGGCTATTATGCGGGTTACAGCTATATCGAGCCGTTCCTGGCGCAGGTCGCGCACGTCGACGCAAGCGCTATTACCATGACGCTGACGGCGTTTGGCTGCTCCGGTCTGCTCGGAAGCTGGCTGTTTGGCCGCCTGTTCGATGGGCATCGCTTCCCGTTCTTGGCTATCACGCTCTCCGGCGTGCCGGTGGCTCTGCTGCTCATGGGTCCGGTCGCATCGTCGCTCGTAGCAGTGCTTGCCGTCTGCGCGCTATGGGGCTGCTGCTCCACAGCCTTTAACGTGGCGTTCCAGGCCGAGCTCATCAAGTACACACCGGCGGATTCGTCGGCCGTCGCCATGTCGATCTTCTCGGGCCTGTTTAACCTCGGCATCGGCACGGGCACCGCAATCGGCGGCGCCGTGGTTTCGGGTCCCGGTATCGCTTGGATTGGCTTTGCGGGCGGGGCGATTACCGTCGTGGGCGTCATCCTCGCCATTACGGTGCTGTTCCCGGTCATACGCCGCGCAAAGCCCGTCGCCTAATCACGTTCCCTCATCAGTTGCGGTGGAATAGAGACTGTTTGCCCGGTTTATTGGTCTCAACAGTCCCTATTTCACCGCAACTTATTTTGGGGGAGGGGATGCGCGGCGGGCATACAATGGATGGCGTTGCGTGAAAGATTGCCGGGAGGTTGCTATGTGGGCATACGAGACGACGTTCTATCAGATCTATCCGCTGGGCTTTTGCGGAGCTCCGCGCGAAAACGCCGCGCCCGTTGCCGAGGATGAGCTCGTCCAGGCTGCCAACGCCGCGCCCAACTCCGATGCGCCCATCATGAAGATTGCCCGCTGGGCTGACTACCTGCAGGAGCTTGGCGTTGGCGCCGTGCTCATCAACCCGCCGCTCGAGTCCGATAGCCATGGCTACGACACGCGCAGCCTGCGCCACATCGACCGCCGCTTGGGTGGGGATGCCGACTTCGCCGCCGTGTGCGAGACGCTGCATGCCCATGGCATCCGCGTGGTGCTCGATGCCGTCTTCAACCACGTCGGTCGCGGCTTTTGGGCCTTCCGCGATGTGCAGGAGCGCAAGTGGGACTCGCCCTACAAGGATTGGTTCCACATCAGCTTTGACGGCGACTCGTGCTACGGCGACGGCTTTTGGTACGAGGGCTGGGAGGGCCATTTTGAGCTTGTGAAGCTCAACCTGCAAAATCCCGACGTGGTCGATTACCTGCTTGAGTCCGTGCGCCGTTGGGCCGACGTCTTTGGCATCGACGGCCTGCGCCTGGACGTCGCCTATATGCTCGATCGCGACTTTATGCGCCGCCTGCACTCCTTTACCCGTGAGCTCAAGCCCGACTTTGTGCTGATCGGCGAGACGCTCCACGGCGACTACAACCAGATCGTCAACGACGAGATGCTCGATTCCTGCACCAACTACGAGTGCTACAAGGGCCTGTACTCCAGCTTTAACTCGGTCAACATGTTCGAGATTGCCCATTCGCTGCATCGCCAGTTTGGCGGCGATCCGTGGTGCATCTACCGCGGCAAACACCTGCTGTCGTTTGTCGACAACCACGACGTGCCGCGCCTGGCAAGCATCCTCACCGACAAGTCGTGCCTGCGTCCCGCCTATGGCATGCTCTTTGGCATGCCGGGCATCCCGTGCGTCTACTACGGCAGCGAGTGGGGAATTGCTGGCGAAAAGGGCGGCCCCGATGGCGACTGGGCGCTGCGCCCTGCGCTCGATGAGCCTGCACCCAACGAGCTGACGGCGTTCATCACGCAGCTTGCGTACCTACGCTCGACAGACGATGCGGCGGCACGCGCTCTCAGCTACGGCGCGTACCGCAACGTGGTGATACAGAACAAGCAGCTGCTGTTCGAGCGCGCCTGCGACGACGCGACGGTGCTCGTGGCGGTCAATGCCGTGGATGAGAGGCATACCTTCACCGCCGGCGAGCTCAACGGCTCCTTTGTCGAGCTGCTTGCTGACGGTGCGCCCACGGTCGAGCTGACGGGCTCCCTCGAGCTTGCACCCTATGAGGTGCGCTATCTGCTGAGGGCCTAGCTCGTGGCCGCGCCGGACGAGGGCTATCAACATATTGAGCATGGGTTTGAACCCGTGTTTGACGAGCGCTCGCGCGTTTTGGTGCTGGGGTCGTTTCCCTCGGTGCTCTCGCGTGCCAATGCCTTCTACTATGGCAATCCGCAGAACCGCTTTTGGCGCGTGATGGCCGCGTGCCTCGGTGTGTCCGTGCCGCCCAACGAGGGCGATCCTTTGGCGGATGGCGAGCCCGCGAAGCTCGACGCCTCGATTGCCGCCAAGCGATCCATGCTGCTGAACGGCGGCGTAGCCCTGTGGGATGTAATCGAGAGCTGCGACATCAAGGGCTCAAGCGACGCGAGCATCAAAAACGTCGTTCCGGCGCATGCCGAGCGCATTACCGGCGCAGCTCCTATCGAGGTCGTTGTCTGTAACGGCGGCACGGCAGGGCGGCTCTACAAGCGCTATCTACAAGAGCGCACCGGGCTGCCGGCCATCGTTCTGCCGTCGACAAGTCCCGCCAATGCGGCGTGGCGCCTGGAACGCCTTGTCGAGCGCTGGCGCGAGGCCGTTGACTGGGGTGCTCTGTAATTTAGATATCTGATTGGGCGCGGGTGCCGAGGTGTTTCATGATGGCATGCCAGATCGGTGCGGGCAGCGCGGGCTTGACGCGCACCATGCCGTCGGCATCGACGCTACCGGCATTGCCACCGCCAAGCAACTGCGCATGCTCAATGGAGCAGCCCATGCGCACAGCGCCCACAAGCTTATCCATCGCTTCCGAAAAAGGCCGGCGCAAGAGTCCCATGCGCGGGGAGCGACGAAGCGCCGCAATGCCGCTGCCGGTACAGACGACAACGCCGCCGCACCATGACAGCCCACGAAGGTCGCACGTCGCTCGCAGACGCACGACGAGCCCGTGTACTCGCTCGAGGCCGCCGACGTCGGCCTGGACAACAACATAGGCACGCGTCCCTGCGCCGCCAAAGCGGTCGAGCATCTGCTTAATGGGCGCCATCGCTTCATCATTGGGTGCATCTTCAATGGCGAACACAATGCCATCGGCGGCACCGGCAACGCTGCCGGAATCATCCGCCTCCAAAACGACCGGGTGGGGGAGCACAGTGCCGGAAAGCTGTGCATAGGCGGCGATGGCATCCTGCAGGTCCCAGAGCAAAAACTCAAGATCGGCGCTCTCGGAAATACTGACAAACGCGATGTTATGCAGTGTTTTTGGTACATCGCCGCGTGCGGTCGTCTCCATGCCGCCTCCTTTCCGGTCGGTTTCCGTTTAGGTTACACCGTATGACGGCGCTCCGCCGCGCTATCCTAGTGCAACCCTCACGAAAGGAATGCCATGCGTCTGCCCATGAATACCTCGCTTGCCACGCTCAAGCCCTCCGGCATCCGTCGGATTAACGCACTCGCCGCGCAGCATCCGGGATGCATTGCGCTTGCGCTCGGTGAGCCCGATTTTCCCACGCCCGATGTGGTTAGCGCCGAGGTGACTGCTTCGTTGGACCGCGGCGACACGCACTATCCGCCCAACAACGGCCGCCCCGCCCTGCGCGAGGCACTGTCCGAATATATGGGTGACGCGGGTCTGGCGTTTTCCGCCGATGAGGTCATCCTGACCGACGGCGCGACCGAGGCCCTGTCGGCAACATTTATGGCTATGCTCAACCCCGGCGACGAGGTCATTATCCCCACGCCCGCCTTTGGCCTGTACGAGAGCATCGTCGTGGCCAACCACGCCAAGGCGGTCTTCTTGGATACGGAGCCTGCGCAATTCCAGATTGACGAGGATGCGCTTCGCGCCTGTGTGACCCCGGCGACCAAGGCCGTCGTTATCTGCTCGCCCAACAATCCCACGGGCTGCATTCTCAACGCGGCATCGCTCGACGTCGTGGCGCGCGTGGCAGAGCAGGCGGGCATCTACGTAGTCTGCGACGACGTATACAACCGTCTGGTCTATGTGGATGGCTACGAGCGCTTTGCCCAGCGCCATCCGGAGCTGCGCGACCAGACGGTGGTCATCGAGAGCTTCTCCAAGCCCTGGGCCATGACCGGCTGGCGCTTGGGCTGGCTCGCAGCGGCAGCCCCCGTCATCGCCGAGATCGCAAAGGCTCACCAATACTTAGTATCGAGTGCTGTCTCCTTCGAAATGGACGCCGCAGCCCGAGCCCTGACCGTCGACCCAACCCCCATGCTCAAAGTCTACCGAGCCCGCCGCGAACGCGTACTCGCAGCCTTAAACGCCATGGGCCTCGACGTAGTAGAGCCCGCAGGAGCCTTCTACACTTTCCCGAGCATCAAAAAGTTCGGCCTAACCAGCGAAGACTTCTGCATCAAAGCCATCGAAGAGGCAAACGTAGCCCTAGTCCCGGGCGACTGCTTCGGCACCGAAGGCCACGTCCGCCTCAGCTATTGCGTTTCCGATAAAGACCTGGACGAAGGCCTCCACCGCCTATCCACCTTCGTTTCAACCCTGTAGCCCAACGGGACCCAACCCATCAGCCCACCGACTTAAGGCTTATGAGTGGGGGCGTCAGCCAACGGAAACCCTGGCTGCCCCAAAGTCACCACAGGTCGCGCCGCCAGAGGCCAGGCGCAAACTTTTCGTAGATTCCGCACGAGCCGAAGAGCACTTAATGTGCTCTTCGTGCGAGCC
>CABUDQ010000068.1 GCA_902490365.1 uncultured Collinsella sp.
CCTTGGTATCCTGGATGAAGACCTTGGCCTCGCTCGAAAGCGTTGTGGCAGACGCGGCGGCAACGGCGTTCTTCTGCTCCGAAGCAGCAGGCGTCGCAGCAGAGTTCTCGGACTCAGTCGCGTTGCCTGCGGCGGTGTCGGCACCATTCGCGGCACTCGCAGTTGCGCCCTGATCTGCGCCGGCGTCATCGGCAGCAGCGCTCGCCGCCGCACTGTTCGCGCCGGTGTCGGCAGCGGTGCCATCGTCGGCCGTCGCAGCCTGCGCCACGGCCTCGGCAATGCCCTCGGCGCCCTCGGCCCAAAGTTGCGCCGGCGTGGTGCCAAAAGCCATGGCAAAAGCCAGGAACGCCACCAGACCGCGCTTGGCTACGCCGCGGGCAATCGCTCCATGACGACGCCACGAGGCGCGTTGGCACTCATCCTCAAACATATCCATTTGTCTCCTATTGTCTGAACTTGGGACATTGCCCAGCGGCTGCCCCACGTCATCGCGCATATCGCGCTTGAGTACCCCCATCGGGGTCCCCCTTCCCTCCAGAGCCCAACGCGTACCGGCGGCATGCGCCGCGGCCGCGTACAAGATGGGAGGCGATCCGACTTAACCTTACCGACCCGGGCGCGCCGTCCGATCTGCGACGCGACCATCCCGGGCCAAGAGGAATTACGGTTACTGGTACAGCCGGGGACTTACACCCCGATTCTCCCAAACGCGCAGGAAAACCGCGCATTCGTGCGTCTCCGCACCACCATCTAGGCCATCGATTATTACTGTCGATATGGTAGCACGCAAAAGGGCCCCGCACACAGGCGAAGCCCAAGGTACAAGCTATGGTTTGCGATAGAAAAGGGCGGGGATGAAGTGCCGAGCAAAATAACCCGTTTCCCCGACCCCGGGAAATCGCTAACGCTTACCGCCGTGGCTATTGCGCCAGATCTCGCGGCCCAGCATCAGTGCCAGCGCCAGCGCGCTCACGTAGCCCATAAAGCCAATGACCGGGATACCAAACACAACCGGCTCGATACGCGCATAGTACACCACCGACGAACCGATAAACAGACCGGCGATCACAATTGCCATCGACATGCGGTCGATAATTCCACCCAGCTGCCGCAGTGCCTTATCGCTGCTCATGATCTGCGTGTTCACCTTAAGCTGGCCGCGCGTAAGCATACGCGACGCCAAGCCCAGATACTCGGCCGCCTCGAGCGAACCTTTTGCCGCTCGATAGCTGCTCGCGGCAAGATCGCGCCCCATATCGCGCACGCGCGCATAGGTGCTCTTCTCGTTTTTGATGTGCGTCTGGATAATCTGGATCATGTTGACGTTGGGCATGTACTCGGTCAGCAGGCCCTCGAGCGTCACCATGCCGCGCGCGAACATCGTCACCACACTCGGCAGCTCAACGTCGTTTTTGCGCGCCAGATTGAGCAGCGAGGTCAAAAACTCGCCGATATCCAGGTCCTTAAGATCGAGCCCCGCAAAGTCGGCGACAATAAAGTCCAAGTCGGACAAAAAGGCCGAATGGTCGAGCTCGGCAGAATCGCCGCGCGTCACGGCAAAGCGCATAAGCGAATCCTTGAGCTTGGGGACGTCACCCTCGGCCACGGCGAAAATCATGTCCTTGACGATACCGCGGTCGTGACTCGACATGCGCCCGACCATGCCCAGGTCGATAAAGTAGACGATGCCGTCCTTGAGGATAATGTTTCCCGCATGCGGGTCCGCATGGAAAAAGCCGTCGTCGAGCACCTGCGTCGAATAGTCCTCGACGATTGCGGCGCCGATCTTTTCCAAGTCATAACCCTCGGCTGCCAAACGCTTGGGATCGGCGATGGAGATGCCGTCGATGTAGTCCATGACCACCACGTGCTCGGTGCAAAGGTCCAGGTAGGATTTGGGACACGATACGCCATGCACGCTTTTGTGGAAGTCATAGAAATCGTTGAGGTTTTTGGCCTCGGCCAAAAAGTTGGTCTCCTCGCGAAACGAGGTCCACAGCTCTTCGACCACGCCGTGCAGGTCAACAAACTGGTCGGTGTTGACGAACTTGGAAACGATACGCACCACCGAGCGAATGATGTCGATGTCCTGCGCCATCACCTGCTGCGCACCGGGGCGCTGCACCTTAACGGCCACGTCCTCGCCGGTCACCAGGCGGGCGCGGTGCACCTGCGCGAGCGACGCGCTACCGAGCGGGTTGGGGTCGATCGCGTCGAACATCTGCCCCAGGCGCTGGCCGTATTCCTCTTCCAGACAGCGGAGCACTACCTCATACGGCACCGGCTCTACGTCGGAGCGCAGACGGCGCAGCTCGTCGCAAAACCGCTGCGGCAAGATCTCGGAGCGGTTGGCCAGAATCTGCCCCATCTTGACGAACATAGGGCCGAGCTCTTCGAGCAGACGACGCAGGCGCACCGGCGTGAGGTTGTCCCACACGCGATACTTTTTGATCAGGCGAACGATCTGCCCAATGCGCTCACGACGACCTGCCGGCGTGAGCTGGTATTCCTCATCCGGCGCCATCGCGTCGGGCTCCTCGGGGACCATATCGACAGCGCGCGGCTTCTTGCGAGCGCCCGAGACGGCGGCATCGACCTCGTCGACAACCGCCGCCTCGTCACCCAAGGGATCTTGATTGTTGTAATCGGTGGTGGAATCTGCCATCTGCGCTGCTACTCGGCCTCTTCGGCGTCCTCTGCGTCGTCGGGTTCAACGGACTCGACGGGCACCGAGGTCACGTTGTCCTCGACCGAATCGACGATGTCGCGCACATGGGCCAGGAAGGCCGTGCGCTCGGGGGCGGTCATAACGCGGACGCGAGCCAGGATGAGCTCATCGAGCACGCGCTGTGCCGCAGTCTCGCCCTGCATGCCCAGGCGCTCGGTCAGGTCGGAGATGGTGCCACCCGCCTGCTCGAACATATCGGACACGCTGCGGGCGATATCGGGGGTGCCGGCATCCTTGCGGACCTGCTCGCCCTTGGTACCGAGGTCGTCGAGAACCTTCTTGCCGCCCTCGACGGCAACGGCGGCGGCGCCGAAGCCCACGTTGATGGCACCGTTAACAAGCTGATCGAGTTTCATAACCATGGTTGGCTCCAATCATGAACAACTGCATTGGACTTCTTGTACCCAAGATTGAGTGAACGACACAAAATCGTTTTACCGCCAAGATAAAAATCGAGCGGGCCAAAGCCTTTGACGGCGTTTGCCCCGCTCGTTCGCTGCAAGGTTGCCTTTACCTTACGTTGTCGTTCATCGCGAAGGAGTTCTTCATGGCACAGCTCGTGGTGTAGAGCACCTTGCCCAACAGGGCATCGGTCTCCACGCGCACGAGCTCGGCAAAGGCCTCGTTAGCACGGGCGAGCTCGGCAGGCACCTCGGCCTCGGGCAGCGCGGCTACGACAGCGTCAACGTCGTGAATCTGCTTGTGGCCCATGCCGCCGACCTTTTCCTGATAATCCTCGACCGCGCGACCGCACTCATGGAAGCGGACATCTGCCAAGGCACCGATCAGGCGATTCACCCAATAGAAATTCTCGGACGTCACGCGAGCCTGCGTGCCGGCATAGTACTCGGGCATGGTCTCGACGTTAGCGTACAGCGGCACGAGCGCGTTAAACGAGTTGGAGCCAAACGCCATCCACTGCACGGCGCGATACGCCGGCTGCGCAAAGGGGCGCAGCTGCAGCACGGCAAGCTGGCTGTTGCGGTTGATGCCGATGGGACGATAGGCGCCGCGCGTGGCGGGCGTGCCCTTGCTGCCGTAGCAGTCGTACTCCGTGCCCTGGTAGTGGCTCGAAAGCACGTACTTGATGTCCTCGATGGTCACCTTGCGCTCGGGCACGCGGCTCCAGGGAATGTCGTCGCTCTCGGGCGTGTAGTCGGCGTCGGGACCGTCCCACACATCGCTGGGGTTGAGGCAGCGCTGCATATACCAGGCGCGCGGCGTGTTGTAGACGTGATCGCTGTCGCTGTGCGAGCCAAAGGCCTCGCGCGGGTTAAAGACCGCGGCGGGACCGTCACCCTCGACGCCCAGCGTTAGGTCCAGATGCCACTCTGCCATCCAGGAGCGCAGGTCGGCAGAGCACATGTGGTCGACCTGAGCGCCCTCGGCGTCGTCCAGGTCAAAGCTGTCAATACCCAGCTGGTTGGGCATGGTCACATAGGCGTCATCGGGCACGCGCTTGGCGATCCAGTGGTGGCCGCCGATGGTCTCGAGCCACCAGATCTCGTCAACGTCACTAAAGGCGATGCCATTGTTCTCGTAGGTGCCGTAGCGCTCGAGCAGGTCACCCAAAATACGCACGCCGTCGCGGGCGGACTTGGCGTACGGCAGCACCAGGGTCACCATATCCTCCTCGCCCAGTCCGCCGGGCTGGGCCGGAACATAGCCGTCCTCGCCCTCGTTGCCCTTGGCGGGTACATAGTCCACGAGCGGATCGGCGCCGCGGACGCGCTCGTTGGTGGTGAGTGTTTCGGTTGCGGACATGCCAACATTGAGCTCGTTGAAGCCGGCCTCGGCCCAAATGCCATGGCCCGGGACAACGTCGGGGACGCTCGTGTAGCGCATGGGGTTGTCGGGCAGCTCAACGGTCAGGTGGCTCAGGACACTCGTGTAGACACGCGGCTGCTCGTCGGGATGCACCACGCGCATGCGCTTGGGCTCAAACACCCCGTTGGACGAGTCCTCGTTGCGGGCGACAAGCGTCGACCCGTCGTAGCTCGCGTTCTTACCAACCAAAATCGTTGTGCACGGCATGCGCATCCTCCTTGAGCGAAGAAATCAAACGGCAACAGTGTATCGCTTCGGCGCAAAAAGGGCGAAACCGCAACGCCTCAAGACCCTTCGGGACCCCTGTGGTCAAAAAATGCCAAATATGAGTACTGTTGCCAAGATAGTCACATATGCTTTATGACATTTGGGCTTCCTAACGAAATTTATTCTCGTTAGGAAGCCCATTTTATTGAACCTATGGGGGAATAACGTTGTCTTGCTTTTGGACAAATGGGGACTTTCGGCACTCATTACAAGGAAATGTGCTGCTACTAAATTGGTGACAGTACTCATATTTGGCATTTTTTGACCACGCGGTATATGGCTAGCCCCTCAAACAGCCCAAAACGCCTATTTCGATGCACGCTCCGCCGCCTCGATCACGTGTTTGGCGAGAATCGCCGTCGTCACAGCGCCCACGCCGCCCGGCACGGGCGTGATGGCGCCAACAACCGGCTCCACAGCGTCAAAATCAACGTCACCGACCAGCTTGCCAGCAGCCTCGTCCCAATTAATGCCAACATCGATGATTGTCTGGCCCTCGCGAACCGCATCCGCGCCAATCGTGCGCGCGCGTCCAACGGCCGCAACCACAATGTCGGCAGCACGGCACTCGGCAGCAAGGTCGCGCGTATGCGTATGGCACGTCGTCACGGTCGCATTGCGCGCCGTAAGCATGGCGGCAACAGGACGCCCGATCACCAGCGAGCGCCCGACCACAGCAACCTTAGCTCCATCCAGCTCAACGCCGTAATGATCCAGCAAAGCAAGCACGGCTTCGGCTGTGCAGGGGGCAAAACCCTCGCCGCGCCCCGAAAGCGTGGTGAGCAGCGAAGCCGGCGTCATAGAGTCAACGTCCTTGGCAGGATCGAGCGCTGCGGCAACCGCGTCCTCGTCAAGGCCGGCGGGCAGCGGGCGGAACATCAGGCAGCCATGAACAGACGAATCGGTATTGATGTCCTCGATGGCCGTCAACAGCTCGACCTGAGAAACATCGGCGGGAAGCAAAACGCGGCGAGCTTCAATGCCAACCTTCTCGCAGCGCTTGAGCGCACCGCGCTCGTAGGATAGGTCGTCCTCGCGTTCACCCACACGCACGATAGCCAACGTCGGAACAACGCCTCGCTCGCGCAGGGCTGCGCAGCGAGCAGCAAGTTCCTCAGTCAGCGCGCGGGCGACGGGAGCGCCCTTCAGCAGTTCAGCCATGGCTATCCCCTCTTCCTTGCGGCGTCGGCGGCGCGGCGCGCCAGCGCATCGGCGCGCGGCAACCACGTGTCCAGCAGCTCATCGCACGCGGTCTCGAGCTCCTCGGCGCGCGCCCGGTCCTTCATAGACGTGGTGTTGGCAAAGAGCGTCAAGCTCGCGCCCTGCATAGCGGAACGGCAGAACACGGCGCCGCACGCCACATCGGACAGCAGCTGACGCGAACCCTTGTCGGCCATGTCCTCGAGCAGCGCCAGCGCACGCCCGCAGGCATCCATAATGCGATACGGCGGCATAGCGGCCACATGCAGCGCATCCTGAATCGCGGTCGCTCGAGCCGGATCGTCACGCGGAATACCGTACGCCGCGGACACCTGCCCATAGGCACGAACGTCCTCGGCAACCAACTCGACAAGCTCCTGGGCCAGCTCATCAGCATGGACAAACGCACGCGTCAGGTCATCCGCACGATCAGCAAGCGCGGGATTGGTCGCACCGTAGCGGGCAACCATTCCGCACAGCGAGGCGCCCAGCGCGCCCACAAAGGCGCTCGCGCTGCCACCGCCGGGAACCGGCTCGCGCGCGGCCAGCGCCTCGGCAAACCCGCGGCAGGTCTTGTCCATCATCTCTTGGCTCATGCACATGCACCTTCAAGTCATATACATCGGTCGGGTGGCAACCGCCGACCGACCGCATCGATCACGTAATGGTGCTAAGTCTAGCCCATAAGCACATGAGCGTCAGCGCACCTGGCCATCGCGGATTTCTATGGCACACGATAGGCGGCAGCGACACAAACATGGGACACATGGCCCACCTTTCGAGACTCCCGGGCAGCACAAGCTGGGGCATATCTATAAGTAAGGAACCCGTTGGGGCACGGCCGGGCAACGGCCACAAGCAATGAACGGAGGCATAAGCCGCACAGCACACAGAGACATCCGCCGCCAGCGCAATCAGTACCCCAACAGCATGCGGCGCCGTGATGTCATCGTCAGACAAGGAGGACGCCACCATGAAGAAAAAGACCCTATCGATCCTTTCCCTTTGCATCGCCCTCTTTGCCGCGCTTGCCCTTGTCGGCTGCGGCGGGATCGCATCGGGCGGAGGCGGCAGCGCCGCTAAGAGCGAGAGCAAGGAAAAGGCCCCCGTCGCCAAGAAGACCGACTTTATCTGGTTTAAGGTGGAAATGCCCGAGGGCGTTGGTGTAAGCGATTCCGCCGGCAAGAACGCCGACAGGGTCCAGCTCACCTTCCCCGAAGACGAGAACGGTTCGGCCGATCGCTTTATCCCCGTTTGGAAAAAAGCGCTGACGGCAGAGGAATCCCACACCGACCAGGCAGAAAAGAAAGGGGATACGTTCCAGTGGAAGGATGACGGGTCCGTCGAGTATAACGGCAGGACGTGGCTCGTCGGAACATACGAGGACAACAGCGGCGTCTCAACCCTCCTCTTTACCGACGTTGAGCCGGGAAGCGTCTACGTCCTCATCTCGAACTTCGACCAGCACAAGAAAGAAGCCGAGGCGCTCCTCAACTCCATCGAGTTCCCCGATGACATGGCAGAGGCAGTTTCCGAGGCACGCGAAGTCGAGATTTCGAGCATCGAGATCAAGTAACGGGACACCCGCACGCGCCTACGCGCACCAGCGCGCATGCGCCCATTAAAACAACGGGCGCCCAACCCGGGGGGTGTTCCTATAGTTTTGTCAACTGGGAAATGCTCTCCGTGCGACCGAATCG
>CABUDQ010000069.1 GCA_902490365.1 uncultured Collinsella sp.
ACGCGGTCGCTCTGACCAAGCGACGCTACATCCAGCCCGCGCGCGCTCAGCAACTCGGAAATACTGCGGTCGATGAGCTCCTGTGTAGACTCCGAAAGGCTTTCGACCTCGATAGACGCGGGCTCCGTGCGCGTCGGCGCCGCGTCGAAGCACGCCATGAGCTGCTGCGCCATGGCGTTGATGGAGCGTACGGTCGAGAGGTCGGTGTTGACGCAGAGCATACCGACGATCTCGTCATCCTCGCGGATAAAGTACGTCGCTGACTCCAGCGTCTTGCCGCCGGCACCGCGCCCCTCGTAGCCCGTAATAAACGGCAGGTCGCGATACTTGGCGTCGTGCATGATCTTGAGTGCCAGATCGGTGGCGGGACCGCCGACCTTGCGGCCGCTCACGATGCCGTTGCGAATATCGACGATGGCGTGGTCGGGATCCGAGAAATCGTGCAGCACGATTTCGCTGTTTTTGCCGAGTATCTGCTCCAGAAAATCGACCATCGGCAAAAAGCGACGTACGGTCTCGTTCACGGGCAACTCCTTTGGGTGAAATCGGAAATGATCATAACAATTTTTTCTCATGGTAACACGGTGTCTATTGACTCACATATTCGCAGGTACATTGCGTAATACAGATGAGCGGTAGGTATTTGGCGGTAAACGGTCGACCAAAAGAAAAGTTAGATGTTATTTTGAACAGACACTTTCCTGACCTGCGGAAATGCATTATCTCAGCTGAAGAATAGTCTGATAACAAAAAATTATTATTGAGAATGAGAATCATCTTTAATACGATATGCAACGAAGGCACAACCTCAACCCCGCACTGCGTCACAATAGAGCGTTAGATGCGAAAACAACTATTTCGAGGATTGGTGGTCAAATGACCCAGGAGACGGTTACGAACGGCACTGAAGCCCTGTTCACTCGCGAAGGCATGCCTCCCGTTAAGGAAATGATCCCGTGTGCCCTTCAGCACGTACTGGCATCGTTTGCCGGCATCATTACCCCGGCGGTCATCATGGCCGGCGTCTACGGCTTTAATAGCCAGCAGAGCACCGACATCATCCAGGTCGCGCTCATTCTTTCGGCAATCGACACGGCCCTTCAGGCCTTCGCTCCCTTCCGTCGCATCGGCGGCGGCCTGCCCATCGTCATGGGCGTTTCGTTCGCGTTCCTGCCGGCTCTGCAGGCCATGGGTGCCTCGGGCTTTAGCTTTGGTGCGCTGCTGGGCGGCGAGATCGTCGGCGGCGCCGTCGCGGTCCTCTTTGGTCTGGCCTACAGCAAGATCAAGTGGCTGTTCCCGCCCGTCGTGACCGGTACGGTCATCTTCTCCATTGGCGTCTCTCTCTATCCCACGGCCGTCAAGTATATGGCCGGCGGTATGGGTACGCCGCTGTGGGGCACCCCGCAGGCCTGGTGCGTCGCTCTTATCACCTTCGCCGTGGTCTTTGCGCTCGCCAACTTTGGCAAGGGCACGCTCAAGCTGGGATCCGTGTTCTTTGGCATGATCGTTGGCATGATCGTCTCCATCCCCTTTGGCATGATCGACTTCTCCAGCGTCGCCACCGCTCAGGTCTTCGCCCTTCCCAAGCTCATGCCCTACGCGCTCGAGTTTGATCCCGAGGTCTGCATTACCCTCGCTGTCGTGTTCCCCATGGTTGCCATCCAGGTTATCGGCGACGTTTCCGCCGCCTGCCTGGGCTCCATCGACCGTATGCCCACCGAGCGCGAGCTCTCCGGCGCTATCGTGTCCCAGGGCCTCACCTCTATGGTCGGCGGCCTGCTGGGCGGTCTTCCCACCAGCGCCCTTGGCCAGAACGTGGGCATCATCTGCTCCAACAAGGTCGTCAACAAGTGGGTCTTTGTGATCATCGCGGCCGTCTTTGCCGTCGCCGGTCTGTTCCCGCAGCTCTCTGCCGTCCTTTCCGCTATCCCGCAGCCCGTCATCGGCGGCGCGACCGTCGGCGTCTTTGGCACCATCACCATGAACGGCGTGCGCATGTTCACCCGCGAGGGCCTCACGCAGCGCACTACCACCATCGTCGGTACCTCCGTCGTCTTTGGCCTGGGTATCTGGATGGCCAGCGGTTGCCTTGCCGGCGAGGGTATGCCCGCCTGGGTATCCACCGTCATCGGCTCCAATGCCGTAACCCCCACCGCCATTATGGCCATTGTCCTTAACCTGATTCTTCCGCAGACGCCGGTCGTGGCTCAGCACATCGATGCTGCCAAGGACGCTGCCGTGGATCTGGTCTTGCCCGAGAGCAAGAAGTAACCAATTCGGTGCTATTCGTCGGCGGGCGCATCGCCTCGTCCGCCGACGTCATGCGGCGCCAAGCCGCACTTCAAAGGGTTTGTCCCTTTGGTGAAGCGTTGACGGGAGAGGGCCCGTTTCCGGTGTAGGCCGGCGCTTCGCACTCCGCCATGTCAGAGGTGTCAAACCCCGCCCCTGATGTTGAAGGGAGCATCCATGCTTCTGGTCGCTAACGGTTCCGTCTTTACTCGCAACGCTCAGACCCCGTTCATTCCAAACGGTGCGGTCGCCATTGACGGAGATACGATCGTCGAAGTGGGCCCCGAGTGCGAGCTCAAGGCCAAGTACCCGGATGCCGAGTACGTCGACGCCCAGGGCAACCTCATCATGCCCGGACTTATCAACTGCCACACCCACATCTACTCGGGTCTGGCCCGCGGCCTTGCCATTAAGGGCTGCAACCCCACCAACTTCCTGGAGAATCTTGAGCAGCAGTGGTGGAAGATCGACGACAACCTGACGCTCGACGGCACCAAGGCTAGCGCCTATGCCACGATTCTTGACTCCATCCGCGATGGCGTCACCACGATCTTCGATCACCATGCGAGCTTCTGCGAGATCCCGGGAAGCCTCTTTACCATTAAGGATGCAGCTCAGGAGCTGGGCATGCGTTCGTGCCTGTGCTACGAGGTCTCCGATCGCCGCGGCCAGGAAAAATGCGACCAGGCCATTGCCGAGAACGCCGAATTTGCCCAGTGGGCCGCCAAGGAGCGTCGCGATAACGACAACCACATGATCGCCGCCATGTTTGGCGGACATGCCACCTTTACGCTTTCGGACGAGACCATGGACAAGATGGCCGAGGCCAACAACGGTCTGACCGGCTTCCACATCCACGTGTGCGAGGGCATGAACGACGTGTGGGATTCCCGCCTCAACCGCGGCGGCATCAGCCCCGTCGAGCGCCTGCTGCAGCACAACCTGCTGGGTCCCGACACCATGCTCGGCCACTGCATCCACGTGACGCCTGCCGAGATGGATATCGTCAAGGAGTCCGGCACCTGGCTCGTCAACAACCCCGAATCCAATATGGGCAACGCCGTGGGCTGCGCCCCCGTGCTCGAGTTCTTCCGCCGCGGCATTCCCGTGTGCATGGGCACCGACGCCTACACCCACGATATGCTCGAGAGCCTCAAGGTCTTCCTGATCATCCAGCGCCACAACGCCGCCATGCCCAACGTGGGCTGGTGTGAGGCCATGACCATGCTGTTCGAGAACAACGCCAAGATGGCCAGCAGGTACTTCGATCGCAAGCTCGGTGTGCTCGAGGCCGGCGCTGCCGCCGACGTCATCGTCATGGACTACAAGCCCTTTACGCCGCTGAGCGAGGAGAACATCGACGGCCACATGCTCTTTGGCATGATGGGCAAAAACTGCCGCACCACCATCATCAACGGCCGCGTCCTGTACAAGGATCGCGAGTTTGTCGGTATTGATGAGGACAAGATCAACGCGTGGACCATGGCTGAGTCCAAGAAGCTCTGGAGCACGCTCAACGATCGCGCCTACTAATTACAAGTAGATTCACGCGCGTCGGATGTTTCGCCACATCCGACGCGCGTATAGGCGGCCTCCGCGGGGTCGCCGGCGCTGTGCTAGCGCTACACCGTATTTGCGCCCGCCGCGCGGTCTCGCCGGGCGTTACAGAGAGGAGCTCATTATGAGCGACATCATGAGGCCGATCCCGTTTTCGCAGCTGATGAACTGGATCATCGAGGAGCACAAGACCCAGGACGCCATCTTTGGCGTGCGCAAGATGGTCACGACCAACCAGGAGGGTGCGCTTCCCATTTTTGACGAGCGCATCGAGACCCCGTTTGGCCCGGCCGCCGGTCCCAATACGCAGCTTGCCCAGAACATCGTAGCCTCCTACGTGGCGGGCTCGCGCTTCTTTGAGCTCAAGACCGTCCAGGTTATGGACGGCGAGGAACTCTCCAAGTGCGTTAACAAGCCCTGTATCGTGGCGCAGGACGAGTGTTACAACTGCGAGTGGTCGACCGAGCTCGAGGTTCCGCAGGCCTTTGCCGAGTACGTGAAGGCATGGTTCGCCTGCCACCTGATCGCTCGCGAGTACGGTCTGGGCAGCCCGGACGGCTTTGTCTTCAACATGTCCGTGGGCTATGACCTCGAGGGCATCAAGAGCCCCAAGGTCGACGCCTACATCGAGGGCATGAAGGACGCCAGCGGCTCCGACGTCTGGAACGAGTGCCGCGCATGGGCGCTCGCCAACCTGGACAAGTTTGAGCATGTCGACGCCGCGTTTGTCGAGTCCATTCCGGCACGTGTCTCCAACTCCATCACCGAGTCCACGCTGCATGGCTGCCCGCCGGCGGAGATCGAGCGCATCGCGACCTATCTGATCACCGAGAAGGGCCTCAACACCTACATCAAGTGCAACCCCACGCTGCTGGGCTATGAGTTTGCCCGCCAGCGCCTGAACGAGCTGGGCTTTGACTACATCGTCTTCGATGACACGCACTTCCGCGAGGACCTGCAGTGGGCCGATGCCGTGCCTATGTTCGAGCGCCTGATTGCCCTGTGCGCCGAGCGCGGCCTGGAGTTTGGCGTCAAGCTGACCAACACGTTCCCCGTCGACGTGACCAGGAACGAGCTGCCTTCCACCGAGATGTACATGTCCGGCCGTTCGCTGTTCTCGCTGGCCATCGAGGCCGCCCGCCGCATTACCGAGCAGTTCGATGGCAAGCTGCGCATCAGCTACTCCGGCGGCGCCACGGTTTACAACATCCGTGCCCTGTACGATGCCGGCATTTGGCCCGTTACCCTGGCGACCGACGTGCTCAAGCCCGGTGGCTACGAGCGTTTTAGCCAGATGGCCGGCGAGTTTGGCGATCTGGACGGCAAGCCGTTTGAGGGCATTTCGCTCGAGGCAGTGACCGCGATCCAGACCGATTCGCTCGCCAACCCGCTCTACAAGAAGCGGCTGCGCCCGCTGCCCGACCGCAAGGTCGCCGGCAAGAGCCCGCTTTCCGACTGCTTTACCACGCCGTGCCGCACGAGCTGCCCCATTCAGCAGGATATTCCCGCCTATCTGGCGGCTGTTGACGAGGGCCGCTACGAGGACGCGCTCAACATTATCATCGAGCGCAACGCCCTGCCGTTCATTACCGGCACCATCTGCCCGCATCCCTGCGGCCGTGCCTGCGAGCGTGCGTTCTACGAGCCCGAGGGCGCCCAGATTCGCGCCAGCAAGCTCAAGGCCGCCCGCGAGGCCATGACCGCCGTGCTGCCCAAGCTGCGTGCTCAGGCCATCGCCAACGACGGCGAGCGCAACGTTGCCGTTATCGGTGGCGGCCCGGCCGGCCTGGCGACGGCATTCTTCCTGACGCGTGCCGGCGTGCCCGTCACCATCTTCGAGGCCCGCGACTCTCTCGGCGGCGTGGTCCGTCACGTGATTCCCGAGTTCCGTATCGCGAGCGACGATATCTCCCACGACGCCGAGCTCTGCCTGGCCTTTGGCGCCAAGGTGCAGCTCAACGCTCGCGTTGATTCCATTGACGAGCTCAAGGCCCAGGGCTTTACCGACGTGGTCGTGGCCACCGGTGCCTGGATGCCCGGCTCTGCGGGCCTGGGCGAGGGTGCCGAGCTCGATGTGCTGGAGTTCCTCGAGGCCGCCAAGAAGGGCGAGAAACTCGAGCTGGGTGAGGATGTCGTGGTCATTGGCGCCGGCAACACCGCCATGGACGCGGCCCGCGTGGCCAAGCGCCTTGCTGGCGTGAAGAACGTGCGCCTGGTGTATCGCCGCACCAAGAAGCAGATGCCCGCCGACGAGGAAGAGCTCGATCTTGCTCTTGCCGACGGCGTTGAGTTCTGCGAGCTGCTGGCGCCCAAGGCGCTCAACGGCTCCGTGCTGACCTGCGACGTTATGGAGCTCGGCGAGCCGGATGCAAGCGGCCGTCGCAGCCCCGTCGCCACGGGCGAGACCGTCGAGCTTTCCGCCACCACGGTGATCTGCGCCGTGGGCGAGGGCATCGATGCCAGCCTGTACGATGCCGCGGGCGTCGAGCACGACCGTCGCGGCCGTCTTGCCGCCACCTCCACCGGCGTCGAGGGCGTCTGGGCTGCAGGCGATTGCCGTCGCGGTCCGGCCACCGTGGTCGAGGCTATTGCCGACGCCGCCGAAGTCGCACGCGCCATCGCCGGCGTGGACTTTAACAAGTACGCCGACTGCAACGAGAAGGCCGGCCGCGAGGACACCTGCTACGAGCGCAAGGGGTCGCTGTGCCGCGACAAGCGCAACTGCACCAAGACCCGCTGCCTGGGCTGCGGCTCGGTGTGCGAGGTCTGCTGCGACGTGTGCCCCAACCGCGCCAACGTGGCAATTAAGGTGCCGGGCCTGGCCAAGCATCAGGTCGTCCATGTCGACGGCATGTGCAACGAGTGCGGCAACTGCGCCGTGTTCTGCCCTTACCAGGAGGGTCGTCCCTACAAGGACAAGCTCACCCTGTTCTGGAGCGAGCAGGACATGGAGAACTCCGAGAACGAGGGCTTCCTGGCCGTGGACGAGGACCACTTTAAGGTCCGCGTCGCCGATACGGTCCGCACCGTCTCGGTCGATGCTGTCAACACCGGCCTTCCCGAGGCCGTCCGCCTGACCATCAGGGCCGTGCGCGACAACTATTCGTACCTTCTTAAGAAATAGGCGAGTCTCTTATGGCCAAATCCATTCAACATAACGTGGCCTACGTTGCCTGCGGAAGCGGTTGCGCCTCCGCAGGCGGCGACGCCCGCTGCAGCGAAGGCTGCATTGGCTGTGGCGCCTGCGTCACGGCCTGCCCCCACGGCGCCATTGCGCTGGTCGATGGCATCGCCCGCGTGGACCGCTCAAAGTGCACGGGCTGTGGCCTGTGCGGCATGGCATGCCCGCAGCGCGTGATTGCCTTCGTTCCCGGCTACCAGAACATCCTGGTGCGCTGCAACAACACCGATAAGGGCGCCATCGCCCGCAAGATCTGCGACACGAGCTGCATCGGTTGCGGCATGTGCGCCAAAAAGTGCCCTGCCGGCGCAATCCGCATCGAGGACAACTGCGCCCACATCGACGGCGCCGACTGCCTGTCGTGTGGTATGTGCGCCGTCGTGTGCCCGCATGGCGCCATTCACGACCGCACCGGCATCGCCGCCGGCGTGTAGAAGGGAATCACCATGGCACAGGAATTCACTTTTACCGTTAACGGCGTCGAGCGCACGACGACTCAGAACAAGCCGCTGCTCCGCTACCTGCGCGACGACCTGCACATTCACTCCGCCAAGGATGGCT
>CABUDQ010000070.1 GCA_902490365.1 uncultured Collinsella sp.
TAAGAAAATATCTGGAGGAAAATGCTGATGAATGGGACGAATGGTAACGAACCCGGCTACCCGGAAAATGCCCTTGTTCCCTATCCTGTCATTGTGGCAGCGACAATGGTTGTCCGGCGTTTGCCCAGATAAAACCTGCCAAAATAAACCTGTCCCTTTTTGGCAGGCTACTCGGCGCTCTTGAGGGCGCCGACCATGTCGATCTTGTTGAGGGTGCGATTGGTAGCGAGGTTGACGATAAACGTAAAGCCAAAGGAAAGCACCACGGCGAGCACGTAGCTTAGCGGCTCGACCTCGACGTCAAAGTACAGCGACGGCATCTGTAAAATGTACGTAAAACTCTCGGCCAGCAAGCCGCCCAGCGGTACGCCCAGCGCGGCTCCGATCGCCGTAAGAATCAACGTCTCCTTGTTGACGTAGTGGTGCACCTCACCGCGACGAAAGCCCAACACCTTGATGGTCGCCAGCTCGCGTTCGCGCTCGGAGATATTCGTGTTGGACAGCGTAAACACCACCACAAACGATAGGCACGCCGCCATAAAGGTCACGAGCACCACGACAGAATTGATAATCGTAAAGTTCGCCTCATAGTTTTCCCAATGCTCGGCCGTACTCGAAATCGTAAGCCAACCGTCACTCTTAAGATTCTTGCTAAACGCAATCTGGTCGTCCGACGAGCCCTTAAGCAGTGCAAAGATGCCGTTGAGTCGAGCGCTGCGACCAAAAGCCTGCTCATAGGTGCCCTGCGTCATGTAAAGCGTGTTGCCCAGATAGTTAAGCGAAATGTCGCTGACTTTGACCTTGGCAACATTGAGCGACGAATCCTGGACGTGTGCCGTATCGCCCGGCTGAATCCCAAGCACCAGCTGTGAACTTTTGCTCAGATACACGTCTCCGTCACGCAAAGACAGCGGCTCTTTGGACTCATCCTCCAGGCGCACGTAATCGTCCAAGTCACCCGTGCGGTCATCGGGCACCACGATCAGCTGCACGGTCTCGCTCTTACCGCCAAACGTAAAGGTGACGTTGTCGGTCATAATCGGCAGGGTCGAGGTCACGGTCACGTTGGAATCATTGGCCGCGCTGCGCTCATCCAATGCCGCGCACGTCTGCGAAAAATCGTCGGGATTGGCGACCGCCAGCAAGTCATAGCGCGTGATATGCCCGTACTGTTTGGGCGAAAGCGCCACCGACGTATCGCGGATGCCCATACCGCAGATCACGAGCGCCGTGCAGCCGGCGATACCGAAGATGGTCATAAAGGCGCGCTTTTTGTAGCGGAACAGGTTACGCGCCGCCACCTTGTTTAAGAAGCCCATGCGACGCCAGATAAATCCGATACGCTCGAGCAGAATACGCGAGCCGGCACGCGGGGCCTTGGGACGCATGAGCGAGGCTGGGGTCTCGGCCATCTCGTGGCGGCAGGCGATAATCGTAGCGCCCACCACGCCCACGGCAAACAGCGCCACCGAGACGATTGAGGACACGATGTCGTACGAAAGCAACATCTGGGGCAGCGAGTACATGTCGTCGAACACCGTAAACAGGAACAGCGGCAAGCCCACAAATCCGATGATGTTGCCGAGCACGCCGCCGATCAGACACGCCCACAGCGCGTAGTCCACGTATTTGGACAGGATGCGTTCGCGCGAATAACCGAGCGCCTTATACAAGCCGATGAGCGTGCGCTCCTCCTCGACCATGCGCGTGGCGGTGGTAAGACTGATGAGCACGGCGACGACAAAGAAGATAAATGGGAAAACCGTGGCGATGGCCTCGATCGAAGAGCTATCGCTCTCGACGCTCGAGTAGCTTGCGATGTTACCGCGGTCCTGAATGTACCAGGTGCATTCACCCAGATCGGAAAGCTCGGCGCGGGCATCGGCAAAATGCTGGTCGGCGGCGGCGCGGCGCCGGTCCAACTCGGCCTGAGCCTGGACGCGCTCCTCGCTGCCCTCGGCCATACGGTTGATGTTATCCTGCTCGATCCCAAAGAGCATGGCGGCCTGACGCTCGGCCGTATCCAAGCTTGTCGGCGTGTCAACCGTCAACTCCTGGACGCGCGCCTTCTCACGCTCCTCGCGGATCTTCTCGATATTGCCCTTGACCTCATTGATCTTTGCCGCGTAGGCATCCGAATAGGAGTTAAGACTCTTGGCTCCCTCGACGATCACGTGGACCGCGGAGTAGGAAGAAGATGTCGCGGCATCCTCGCTCACATAGAACTTATAGTCCGCCGCCGAAGCAGCGCGAAAGGCGTTGACTGTCGAGTCGGAGCTCACGTCGGTAGGATCGAGGACCTCGGCCGTAATGGTGTAATCGCCCGCGGCAAACTGATCCTTGGCGCTTTGGTTGGACGAGCTCGCGTCATTGGCGGCAAAACTCACGGTATCGCCGAGTTTTTTGCCCGAAGCCTTCAGGAACTTCGAAGTCACCGCGACCTCATCGGCGCTCTCGGGCAAATCGCCGTTCACGAGCACGGGCTGATCAATGTTCTCCTTGGAGAGACTTTGCACGACCACGCGCTCGTGCGTTGTGCCCACGGCGGTGTAGGCGGTCTCGGTGTAGATGCCCTCGGCCGTCTCGACGCCGTCGACCTCTTGAATAGCCGCGAGATCGTCGCGCGTAAGGCCATAGGTCGACTGCACGTTAATGTCATAGACATTCTGCTGGTCAAAATAGGCGTCAACCGAATCGCACAGGTCCTCGCAGCCCGCCTTAAGGCCGCACATCACGCTCACGCCGAGCGCGGTGATGACCACGATGGACAAGAAGCGCTTAAGACTGCCTCGGATTGTGCGGTAGATGCCACGGCGAAAAACCGTCGGCACCATATCGTTTGAGCTTTGAGCGGTGCGGTAGGTCGCGAACTCCCGGTCGCGACCCGCGTGCTCCGCATCGTGGTTTTGTCTGTTTTGGCGATCTTGGTCCATGGGCGCTACCACTCGATCGTCTCGATAGGCACGGGATTTTGCTGGACCGTCTCGCTCTCCACGCGGCCACTCTTAAAGCGGATCAGGCGATCGGCCATGGGCGCCAGCGCAGAGTTATGGGTGATGATAATGACCGTGATGCCCTGCTTGCGACAGGTGTCCTGCAGCAACTGCAAGATCTGCTTGCCGGTTTTGTAGTCGAGTGCACCCGTGGGCTCGTCGCACAAAAGCAGCTTGGGGTTCTTGGCCAGTGCGCGGGCGATGGACACGCGCTGCTGCTCGCCGCCCGATAGCTGCGCGGGGAAGTTGGCGAGGCGCTCGCCCAGGCCAACCTGGCGAAGCGTCTGTTCGGCATCGAGCGAATCGGGGCAGATCTGAGCTGCGAGCTCGACGTTTTCGAGCGCCGTCAGGTTGGGGACCAGATTGTAGAACTGGAAGACAAAGCCGACGTCGGCGCGGCGGTATTCCACGAGCTGCGCCTCGTTGGCGGAGCTCACGTCGCGCCCGTCCACCGTCACGGTGCCGGAGGTCGCCGTATCCATGCCGCCCAGAATGTTGAGCGCCGTGGTCTTGCCGGCACCCGAAGCGCCCAAAATGATGGCGAGCTCGCCGCGCTCGACCGTAAAGCTCGCGCCGTCGAGCGCGTGAATGCGGGCGTCGCCCTCGCCGTACGCCTTGATGACGTCTTTGAATTCGATATAGGCCATCGATTAATTCCCATCTGGTCGGATAACTCTTTAGTATTACCCATTTCCCACCTACCAAAAAGGGACAGGTTCATTTTGGCAGGTTTTATATGGGGAAACGGGGAGCGAAGGCGGGCGCTGGGGACGTCCAGCACAACCATTTGACCCAAACCACGCCCGCCGCTATGATGCCGCTGCGGAATGAACGTCTCCGTTGGGCGCGCCAGCCAAACTATCGCGTCGCCCTAAACCGCCTTGTTGCTGATGACTTCTGCTGTTACGTGATGTCCTTTGGGCATCACGCCGCGGCAGGAGTCTTTTTTGTTTTGGAGGAGAAGTGTCGGAAAACAGTGCATCGAGCAGAATCAAACGCCTGCTCAACACCTATAGCGGCCTCATGCTTATGGGTGCCGTCGGAATCCCTATTGGCATCATCGTCGGTGCAATTTGTGCCCTCTTTGGTCGCGTGCTCCTGGCAATCGGCGCCTTCCGCGACGAGCACATCACCCTGCTCCTTCCCTTCCTCGCCCTCATGGGCTTGGCCATCGTATTTGCCTACCGCACCTGGGGCAAAGGCACCGATCGGGGCATGAGCTTAGTATTCGACGTAGGTCACGGACGCGAGGACGCCATCTCCCCGCGTTTGGTGCCGCTCATTATGCTGAGTACGTGGGGGACGCATCTCTTTGGCGGTAGTGCGGGACGCGAGGGCGTAGCGGTGCAGATCGGCGCCACCGTCTCACATTGGATCGGCCGACGTCTACCTTTCCGCGACCCCGGCAACACGTTTTTGCTCATTGGTATGGCCGCTGGCTTTGCCGGACTCTTTCGAACGCCGCTCGCCGCTACGGTCTTTGCTGTCGAGGTGCTGGTCGCCGGACGCATGGAATACCGCGCGCTGTTTCCCGCGCTTACGGCTTCACTTGCCGCAAGCATGACCTCGGGCGCCCTGGGGCTCGAGAAGTTCGAGGTCGCCGTTACCGCCTCGTATGCGCTCGACCTCCCCGGTCTTGGACGGCTGGCGCTGCTGGGCATCGCGTTCGGCATGGTCGGTGGAGCTTTTGCCTGGTGCCTTGCCCACGCCAAGACCCTTGCGGCGCGGCTGCTCCCCAACCCTTACATACGCGTTGCCGTTATGAGCCTTGCACTGTCAGCGATTCTGTTTGCACTATGGCAGGGTCGATACTGCGGTCTTGGCACCAACCTGATATCGGCGGCGCTCGACGGTGACGGCAAGGTCGCCATCATGCCTTGGGACTGGGCGCTCAAATTTGCGCTCACCATTGCCACGCTTGCCGCAGGATATCAAGGTGGTGAGGTGACGCCGCTGTTCTCCATCGGAGCAAGCCTGGGTGTCGTGCTCGCCGGGATTCTCGGCATGTCCGTCGAGCTCTGCGCCGCACTGGGCTACGCCGCCGTCTTTGGCAGCGCCACCAACACGCTGCTCGCGCCGATCCTCATTGGCTGCGAGGTCTTTGGCTTTGGCAATCTGCCCGCCTTCTTTATTGTCTGCGTCGTGGCCTACCTGTTCAACATGGACAAGTCGATCTACACCCTGCAAGAGCGAGCGTAGAAAGATGTCCAAGCAGGTGGTCTCAACCGGAAACTGCGTCCCACTCTGAGGCTGTATTCCGGGACACGGTTTCCGCTTGGGAAGCCATTCGGAAAGCGCATCCCGCGTTAAAACGGAATTCCGGGACGTGGTTTCCGTCTGAGCTTCCATTCGAAAAGCGCGTCCCGTTCTTTCACGGCGTCTTGGCTATGCAAAGTGTCCTGGCGTTATTCCTCGTACGCGCCCTCAAGCCGAAGCAGCCATTCCTTGCGGTCAAGGCCGCCAGCATATCCGTTAAGCGACCCGTCGGCTGCCACCACGCGATGGCACGGCACGATAATCGAAATAGGGTTGCGAGCGACCGCAGCCCCCACCGCGCGAGGAGATACAACGGGCGCCTCGTTTCCCGGCACACGATGTCGAGCCGCAACACGCTGGGCGATCTCGCCATACGTAGCGACCTCGCCACGCGGAATTGAAAGCAGCTCAAACCAAACCTCACGCTGAAACGCCGTGCCAATCAAATGCAACGGCGGCGTAAACCGAGGTTCCTGCCCTGCAAAATAAGCATTCAGCCAAGCCCAAGAACGCTCAAGCACCGAAGAGGCCGCACCATTTGCCGGACTCACCGAAGACATCCCACCGGTACCAGAAACCGCATCGGCGCCTTCGACGTACTCCGCATCTTCTTTGAGCAGTGTAGAGCCAAAGTGCTCCTGCCTCTCAAACCAAAGCCCCGTCAGACCGCGGCCATCAGCGGCAAGCAGGATTTCGCCCAAAGGCGAAGCAAACGTCGTCGTGACCACCAACGGCTCCTTTCAAAACTCCGCACCATAATACCGCGAATTGTGCAGACAACCCCAATCGACCCCAAAGTCATCCAAGGCGGCAGGCGCGAAGCGCCGAGGCCGCCGCCGGGACCAGGGCCCGCAACAACCACGCGCCCCCACATCAACCCAGCGGCCCCAACCAACAACGGCCCCATCGCAGACCGCTCGCAGCAGCGTCGCCGCAGGCGGGGGCCGGGCTTAGTTTTCAGAACACTCCGCAGACCAGTGTGGCGCCTTGTCCGCAGCTCCGAAGGAGCAGGACAAGGCGCCACACATGGTCGAGGACGTTCTGAAAACTAAGCCCGGCCCCCGCCGGACAGGTCAACCTACTCGCAGAGCAGCTTGGCGATCTGGACGGCGTTGGTTGCCGCGCCCTTACGGATTTGGTCGCCGCAGCACCAGAAGGTGATGCCACGCGCAGCCTCGGGGTTCGAGATGTCGCGGCGTACGCGACCGACCCAAATCAGGTCCTGGTCGGAGGTGTCCATCGGCATGGGGAAGCGATCGTGCGCATCCTCGGCACTCATGTCGTCAACCAGCTTGACGCCCGGAGCGGCAGCCAGCGCAGCACGGGCCTCCTCAACCGTAATGTCGCGCTCAAACTCGAGCGTAATGCTCTCGGAGTGCGAACGCAGCACGGGCACGCGCACGCAGGTGCAGTTCACGCGCAGCTCGGGCAGATGCATGATCTTGCGGCCCTCGTTTTGCAGCTTCATCTCCTCGGAGGTAAAGCCCTCCTCCTTGACACCGCCAATCTGCGGAATCAGGTTGCTCGCGAGCTGGGCGGCAAAGGCGCGCGGCTCGGGAATCTCCTCGCCGCGGCCCAGGGCGGCCAGCTGAGCCTCGAGCTCAGCCATACCGGGAGCGCCAGCGCCCGAAGCCGCCTGGTACGTCGAGACGATCATGCGCTTCACGCCGGCGAGCTGATGCAGCGGCCACGTAGGAACCAGGCCGATGATAGTCGCGCAGTTGGGATTGGCGATAAGGCCGTGATGCCACTTGATAT
>CABUDQ010000071.1 GCA_902490365.1 uncultured Collinsella sp.
TGTTTTACCGCGTTTTACCGCGACCATCCCTTTGGTAGCGCCTACGCCGTCATGTGCGGTACCGCCGAGCTGCCCGAGCTTGTCGAGAACCTGCGCTTTACGCCCGAGGACATCGACTACCTCGCCTCGCTCCAGGCCCCGGCCGGCGGCGCGATGTTCAAGCCTGGATTCCTCGACTACCTGCGCGATTTTCGTGCGCATGTAAACATCGACGCCGTCCCCGAGGGCGAGCTCGTCTTTCCGCGTGAGCCCATGGTGCGCGTCACCGGCCCCGCGCTGGAGTGCCAGCTGCTCGAGACGGCGCTGCTCAACATCGTCGGCTTCCAGACGCTTGTCGCCACCAAGACGGCGCGCGTGGTGCTGGCGGCGGACGGCCGTCCCGTGGCCGAGTTTGGTCTTCGCCGCGCCCAGGGTCCCGATGGCGGCCTGGCCGTCGCGCGCGCGAGCTACGTTGCCGGCTGTTCCTCTACGTCTAATGTGCTCGCCGGGCGCCGCTACGGTATTCCCGTCTTTGGCACGCATGCGCACAGCTGGGTGATGAGCTTCGATTCCGAGCTCGAGGCCTTCCGTGCCTTTGCCAAGTCGAGCCCCAAGAATTGCACGCTGCTCATCGACACCTACGATGTGCGCGAGGGCTGCGAGCATGCCATTACGGTTGCCAAGGAGATGGAGGCGGCGGGCGAGCGCCTGTCGGCTATTCGCATCGACTCAGGCGACCTGGCCAAGCTCTCCAAGTATGTCCGCGGTCGTTTCGATGCCGAGGGCCTGCCCTATGTGGGGATCTCGGTTTCCAACGATCTGGACGAGTACACGATCCAGTCGCTGCTCGACCAGGGCGCGCCCATCGATAGTTTTGGCGTGGGCACCAAGCTCGCGACCTGCTACGACCAGCCGGCGCTGGGCGGCGTGTACAAGCTTTCCGCCCGCCGTGCGAGCGAGGCGGACCCGTGGACGCCGGTGGTTAAGCTCTCCGAGCAGCCCTACAAGCGCACGATCCCGGGCGTGCAGCGCGTGCGCCGCTATTACGACGGCTTTGGCGGCCCGATCTGCGACATGATCTATGACGAGGATCATCTGGCGGGGGAGGGCGCCGCGCGTGGCAATACCCTCGTGGCCGTGAACGATGCCGCCCTGGTGACCGACGTTTCCGAGCTTGAGTATCGCGAGTTGCTGGTGCCGATCGTGCGCGATGGCAGCGCTGTTGCCCCGCGCGAGAGTATCGAGGACGCACGCGAGCGTTGCGCCTGGGCACTGGACCATCTTGATCCGGTTTACAAGCGCTTCCTGTACCCGCAGACCTATGTGGTGGGCATGGAGCAGGGCCTGGCACAGGTGCGCGACGAGCTCGTGCGCAAGAACATGGCCGCGGCTTCCGCCTTTCCCTGGGCTCACTAATGGACTTGGGCGGTAGGGGCGAATCGCGTTCCCTCGGCCGCCAGCTCGCCTGTTCGCTGAACAGTTGATTGGTTTGACGTATGACGACTTCTTATAAAACGATGGTGGTAAAGATCGGTTCGTCCACGGTTGTGGGCGCCGACGGCAAGGTCAACCGCTCCTTTATCGGCGGGCTTGCCGATCAGGCCGCAGCCCTGCGCAAGCTCGGCTGGCGCCCGGTCGTGGTGAGCTCGGGCGCTATCGCCTGTGGCTATCCCGTGCTGGGCTTCGACCGCAAGCCGGTCGGCGACCTGCCGAGCCTGCAGGCCTGCGCCTCGGCCGGTCAGTGCATCATCTCGTCGGCCTACGACGAGGAGTTTCATGCGCGCGACCTGCTCACCTCGCTTGTGCTGCTCACGCGCCACGACACGGCTCGCCGTACGTCCTACCTGCACGCGCGCGACGCCCTGCTGCGCCTGGTGGAGCTTGGCGTGGTGCCGGTCGTCAACGAGAACGATACCGTTACCGTCGATGAGATTAAGTTTGGCGACAACGACACACTGGCGGCGCTTGTAAGCTGCCTGGTTTCTGCCGATCTGTGCGTGACGCTCTCGGACATCGATGGCCTCTATACTGCCAATCCGCATGAGGACCCCACGGCCGAGTTTGTTCCTGTCGTGCATAAGATCGATGCCAAGATCATCGCCTCGGCGGGCGATTCTTCCACATCGGTTGGCACGGGCGGCATGATTACCAAGATTCGCGCGAGCCGCATTCTCATGACGGCTGGCATTCAGAGCGTGATTTGCTCGGGCGAGGAGCCCGATGTACTTGTGCGCCTGGCCCGCGGCGAGAGCGTGGGCACGCTGTTCGATCCGCCGGCGGAGCGCCTGGATATTGCGCCCCGCAAGCTGTGGATCGCGCTGGGCGACAAGGCGCATGGCTCGGTGACGGTCGATGATGGTGCCGCGAAGGCGCTGGTCAGCCGTGGTTCTTCCTTGCTTGCGGTTGGTATTCGCGAGGTCGATGGCGCGTTTGCTGAGGGCGATGTGCTCGACGTATGCGACCCGAGCGGCATGGTTGTCGCCCGCGGTATCGCCGAGGCCGATTCGGACGTGCTGGAGCTTGCTGCCGGCCGCCGCCAAGACCAGATTGCCGGCAACCGCCTGCTGGCAGACCTGGCCGAGAAGCCTGCAATCCACCGAGATAATTTGATCGTCTTTGCCTAACGGGCCGACGCTGCGCGCCGCTCAGAGCGATAATTTGTCATTCGAAAGGCGAGGCATTACCACCAGGTCTATGCCTAACCAATTGACACTGCAAACGCCCCTAAGCGGCAATCTGACGTTCAATCGTCGGGCATGACCAAAAGGTCAATGCCCTCCTATTTCACGTCACCTTGCTCGCTTAGGGGCGTTTTCGCTTTCCGTCCTCTACCTGCGGCATCGTCATTGCCGGCACTTGGGGACGTTCCTTTTGTGCCGGCAGTTGGGGACACTCCTTTGCTAGAAGATCTGGCGCAGGTCTCCGCGGTTGAGGGCTTCGTCGAAGAGGTGCTTGAACACCACGCTGCCGTGCAAGCCATCGTGCTCAAACTCGTTGGTCACCCAGGCGTGCGAGTTGCCAATGCGGCTGAGCGTGTCGAGCTGCAAGCTCGAATCGACGTACATGTCGTCGAAGTACACCGCAGCCTGGAGTGGTACTTCGTTGCAGGCCAGGCGCTGCGGGTCGTAGATCTTGTCCCAGCTGGTGTCTTCCATCAGCAGATCCATGGCGAGCTTGAAGGGCTTGAGCTCGGGCATCTGCTCAAACATCCACGGGAACATAGTCTCACCGGCAAACATGAGCGGGCGCGCGAGCGTGTCGAACTCGGCGCGGTGCGCCTTCTCTTCTGCCGCGGCCCAGCGGATGGGCATGGTGTCGCCATCGGCGTAGATGAACTCCTGCAGCGTCCAGTACAGCGGATTCGTGCGTGTGCTGGTGCGCTCGAAGGCGTGCATCAAAAAGCTGTCGGATACCGAGGAACCGCAGCTCAACGTACCGTCGCCATCAACAAACGCGTGGTCGATAATCCAGTGCATGCGCTCAAAGCTCGGCTTCATGCCAAAGTCGCTGCCCATGAGCTGCAGGCGCTCGACCGTCATCGGCGAGCCGTCGGGCAGTGCGGGCTTTTGCTCCTCGAGGGCATCTGCCAGGGCCGCCACGCGTTCGACGTCGGCGGGGTAGCGGTCATAATACTGCTGGGTCTTGGCCGCCATGCGCGGGAAGGTGTGCGCGTAGACCTTGCTGGCGCTCGCCGGCACGTGCGGAATGCCGCCGCAGGTAAAGCTTGCCGTTACGCCCTCGGGGAAAAGCGATAGATAGCTCAACGTCAAAAAGCCGCCGTAGCTCTGCCCGAGTGTGACCCAGGGCTTGCCGCCAAAGCCCACCAGGCGCAGGTACTCAAAGTCGCGCACGATGGAACTGGCGAGGTGGCGCTTGAGGAAGTCCGCCTGCGAGCGGGCCGCATCGGAACCGGCCGTCGTCGCACGCTCGCCCAGAGCCGCGATCGTACGCCCGTCTACGCAGCTGCTGCGCCCAGTACCGCGCTGGTCGGGCAGCACGACGCGGAAATGCTTGACGGCCTCCTCGATCCAGCCATCGCTTGTGGGCGACAGCGGACGCGGGCTCTCGCCGCCGGGGCCGCCCTGCAAAAAGAGGAGGAGCGGCAAGTCGTCGTTGATGCGGTCGGGTGCGCAAACCACGCGGTAGAAGAGCTTGATGCTCTCGGGTGCGCCGGCGATGGGTGCTGGCATGGCGCCGCGGCGCATGGTGCTGCCGACGGCCAAAAGCATGGGCTCCAGGCCGCGCCAGTCGAGGGGGACGTCGATGCTGTGGTCCTCGACATAGAGGCCGGGGACGTGGTACGAAGTGATGAGGGCCATGCGGTACTTCCGTTCGTTGCGGTGTTTCGGGTTGACCAATTCTACCGCCGTCGGCGAGGGCATGCGCAAATCGGCTACCATGGTGGGCAAACTACTAAGAGAAAGGGCCGCCCATGTCGGTCGATATAGCCACGTATGTTCACGATCTTGCTGTTGCCGCCAAGGCCGCTTCGGGCGCGCTTGCCACGGCGAGCGATGCCCAGCGCCAGGAGGCCGTGCGCGCTATGGCCGCGGCGCTGCGCGACGGCGTTGATTCCATCGTTGCCGCCAATGAGCTCGATATGTCTGCTGCGCGTGATGCGGGCACCTCGGCGGGGCTTCTCGACCGTCTGCTGCTGACGCCCGAGCGCGTCGAGGGCATGGCCGCCGGCCTGGAGAAGCTCGCTGAGCTGCCCGATCCTGTTGGCCGCGTGCTCGACCACCGTGTGCTTGCAAGCGGTGTGGATCTGACCCGCGTGAGTGTGCCGCTGGGCCTGGTCGCCATGGTGTATGAGGCGCGCCCCAACGTGACGGCCGATGCTGCGGGCATCTGCATCCGCACCGGCAACGTCTGCATTCTGCGCGGCGGTTCGCTGGCCTATCACTCGTGCGCCATGATTGCCGAGTTGTTGGCCGATGCCCTCGAGGCGCAAGGTTTCCCGCGCGAGGCCGTCTCGATGGTCGAGTCTACCGACCGCGAGGCCACCGGCGAGCTCATGAAGCTCCGCGGCATCGTCGACGTGCTCATTCCGCGCGGCGGCGCGGGCCTGATCCAGCGCTGCGTTCGTGAGTCGCTTGTGCCGGTGATCGAGACGGGCACGGGTAACTGCCATATCTACGTTCATGAGTCGGCCGACTTTGATAAGGCGCTCAACATTATCGTCAACGCCAAAACGCAGCGCGTGGGCGTGTGCAATGCCGCCGAGTCGCTGCTGGTCGATCGCGCCGTGGCCGATGCGTTTTTGCCTGTGGTCGTGGCCGTGCTGCACGACCACGGCGTGCTGATTCACGGTGACGAGGCCACGTGCGCCGCGTGCGCCGATGCCGGCCTTGCCGAGGGCGACGACTACGTGGCCGCGACCGAGGAGGATTGGGGCCGCGAGTACCTGGCGCTCGAGATGAGCGTGAAGGTCGTGGCGAACGAGGACGAGGCCATCGCGCACATCAACCGCTATGGCACCATGCACTCCGAGGCCATCATCGCCGAGGACGAGGATGCCTGCGAGCGCTTCCTGGATGCGGTCGATGCCTCGGCCGTGTACGCCAACGCCAGCACGCGCTTCACCGACGGCGGCGAGTTTGGCCTGGGCGCCGAGATCGGCATCTCGACCCAAAAGCTCCACGCCCGCGGCCCCTTTGCCGCCGAGGCCCTTACCACCTACAAATACAAGCTCCGCGGCACCGGCCAGGTTCGCCCCTAAACCTACCAAAAAGGGACAGGTTTATTTTGGCAGGTTTTATCTGCGGTTTTGCCGGGCGACGCGTTCGCCCGGCTTTTTCCTCTGCATGCCTTTTTTGCCTTTCGGCTTGAGCCGCGGCGATATACGATAATGACACCGTGTCTTAGCACCGACTCACCTGGAGGTATTGCCATGTCCCAGACGCTTTCCGCCGGAATCACCCGCGACCGCGCGTTCGAGCTGCTCAACGAGCACAACAAAGATCCGTTCCACATTACCCACGGCGAGACGGTCGAGGGCACCATGCGCTACTTTGCGCGCGAGTTCGACCCCGAGAACGAGGAGTTTTGGGGCATCGTCGGCCTGCTGCACGACTTGGATTGGGAGGAGCATGAGGACGACCCCATGAACCATACCATCTATGCGGCCGAGATTCTGGAGGGCGAGGGCGCATCGCCTGAGCTTATCCGCGCCATCCAGACGCACACGTCCGATTTCAACTCTTCGCTGCCCAAGCCCGAGTTGCAGATGGAAAAGATTCTGTTTGCCTGCGATGAGCTCACCGGACTGATCGGCGCCGCCGTCATCATGCGTCCGAGCAAGAGCGTCATGGACTTTACGACCAAGTCGCTCAAGAAGAAGTTCAAGGACAAGCGTTTTGCCGCCGGCTGCTCGCGCGACGTGATTTCGCAGGGTGCCGAGATGCTGGACTGGGAGCTCTCCGAGCTCTTCGACCGCACCATCGCGGCCATGCAGTCCTTCGCGCCCGACCGCGACACCTTCCAGGCCTAACCTGCCAAAAAGGGACAGGTTTATTTTGGTAGGTTTTATCTGGGAAAACGCTTCCGTTGGACATTATTCAGCGGAAGCGTTTTCTGTTTGACTTGGTGACGTTGGCGAATGGCGGCGCCTCGCGGCAGTCAGCTGTGCTTCGCCGTGCCCGTAACTCGGCAAACGCGACGCTAGGACGCGTTCTTGATAATCCATGTTCCCAGTCCGGTCAGCAGCTGAACCTGCTTAACCGTTAGCCCTTCTTTTCGAAGCGCGAGAATCGCCTCATTGCGAAGTGGCTTGGAGACGGATTTGAGTTCCGTCGGAGCGCATCCTGCGACACTCTGCACGATTGCCGTGCCAAATTCGCATAGATCTTCCTCGCGAACCTTGGCTGTTGCGCTGGGGCGATAGGGAAGCGACGGCGCACTTTCCATGAGCTGAAGGTATGAGCGAGGTGTTGGGAATAAAACGCCGACAACGCTGCCAGTGACATGCGGCCGTGGCCTGGCACTCATTAGATACTCGCGATGG
>CABUDQ010000072.1 GCA_902490365.1 uncultured Collinsella sp.
ACGGCGGCGAGACCAAGGCCGACCCCGCCTCCCAGACCAAGACCACCGAGCCGGGTGCTCTGGCTTCGACAGGGGAGAGACTGCTGCCGGTTCTTCCGCTGGCAGTTGTCGGATCTGCTTTGACTTCTTTGGGCTTGCTGCTCGAATACAACCGCAAGAAGAGGCGGAACGATAAATAAATAATGGCCAGCCATGGCTTTAAATGAACTGCCTCCCATTTCTTGGACATGAGAAATGGGAGGCTTTCTTTATGCGCGTTGACTTGAGAGTGAAGCATGATGTCGAGGCCAGGAAGGCGGCCATAGGGCTCTTCGAGCTCGGGCACGGGTATAAATCCGCCGCGATTGCCCTTTCGCTTCCCGCGGAAGCCTTGAGAAGTTGGCAGGAGATATACCGCGCGTTCGGGAGCGAGGTGCTGCTGCGCATGGACGGAAAGCGGGGCAGGTACACATACGAGCAGAAGGCCGCCGGTGGCCGCCGAGATCTTCTCGCGCACCGCCAACGGCTGCGGGCACCGGCAGATAGCGATGTGCCTCAGGGCGGAAGAGGGTGCCGTGATAGCCGACAAGACCGTGCTCAAGATGATGCGCGAGATGGGGATCCGCTGCGGCATCAGACGCGAGACGGCCTACCACGGGTACAACTCGTACAGGGGCGTCGTCGGCAGGACGTTCGAGAACGTGATCGCGAGGGATTTCGACGCCGGGGCCCCGTGGCGGAAGCTGGGAACGGACGTCACCGAGTTCAAGGTGGCGGGCGGCAAGGCCTACTGGGCCCCGACGCTGGACTTCCGCACCAAGGAGATCGTGGCGAGCGACATATCGACCACGACCGACATGGCACAGCAGGCGAGGATGCTCGACGAGCTGCTGTCCAAGATCCCCGAGGGCGCCGCCCCGACCATGCACTCGGACCGGGGCTGGCAGTACCAGCACGCCTCGTACACATCCAGGCTCGAGGCCGCCGGCATCGTCCAGAGCATGTCCAGGAAGGCGAACTGCATCGACAACGCCGCCACCGAGCAGCTCTTCGGCCACGTCAAGGACGAGTTCTACCGGGGCCGCGAGTGGAAGACGTTCGAGGATTTCAAACGCGACCTGGAGGAATATATAGTCCACTGGAACACGCGCCGGAGGCAGGTAAGATTGAAGGGCCTGACCCCGGAGGAGTTCCGGAATCAGGCCCTCGCGGCCTAGTCGCTATTTAGGGCGTCCAAGATTTGGGACGCAGTTCATTTTCACTCTGGTTTTGCATTCCTGGATAGATAGAAAAGAAACCGCCTTCTCAAAAGAAAGCGGTTTCTTATAGTTCTATATGAACGCGAGGTCTTTGACCCGGAGAGTCCGAGGTACTTGTTGGTAAGACCTTATTTAGGAGCGCGCAACCTTGCCAGACTTGAGGCAGGTGGAGCAAACGTTCATCTTGCGACGGTGACCATCGACGACGACGTAGACGCGCTGGATGTTGGGGCGGAACTTACGGTTGGTGACGCGGTGAGAGTGGCTGATGGAGCGACCGGCAACGGGGTGCTTACCGCAAACTTCGCAAACTTTGGACATAACTGACCCTCCTTGGGCGACAAACGAACATGTCGCGTTAACAAACAAGCCTGAACTATAGCACAGAAGTTGCTCCCTGTGCGCAATCTACACAGAGATATTCCTCTTTTGGCGATAGTGCCCACGCTACGGCCCTGGACGTAGATCCGATTTGCGTGCAACAGAGGGGATTATGCCAGCTCGTGCGTGTGTTTTCAAGCTCGTCCCACAAATACCCACAAATATATATAGGTTTATTGAGCGTAGGGCTCCGTTTACGGATTGCTCTGTATTTATGCTCGCAATTAAGCTCAAGGTTGGCTACACTATCCCTTGACCATTAAAGGGGTACGAGATACCCACATGGAATTACATAGCTGCCAAAGAGCAGCCCTTCCTGTGGGTGTCTGGTCCGCTTTGAGCGGTCGGGCATCTATTTTTTTGACTGTGTCAGCAGTCAAGACATGTGAGGAAGGAGATCGATGGGCACGACTTCCCCCAAGGCGGTCATCATGGACGAGACCGCCGTCAATCGAGCGATGACCCGCATCGCGCACGAGATTCTCGAGCGCAACGAGGGCTGTGAAGACCTCGCTCTGGTCGGCATCGTCACGCGCGGCGACCTTCTGGCAAAGAAGCTCGCCGAGGAGATCAAGGAGATCGAGGGCGTCGACGTTCCGCTCGGCAGCCTCGATATCAGCTTCTACCGCGATGACTATGCGACCAATTTCGCTCCCGCGATCCACGCTACCAACATTCCCTTCAGCGTCGACGGCAAGCGCGTCGTGCTGGTGGACGACATCCTGTATACGGGCCGTACCATCCGCGCCGCTCTGGACGCCGTTATGGACCTGGGCCGTCCGAGCCGTGTTGAGCTGGCAGTTCTCGTTGACCGTGGCCACCGTGAGCTCCCCATCTCGCCGGACTTTGTCGGCAAGAACGTTCCCTCGTCGCATGAGGAGAACGTGCACCTATATATGAAGGAAGTCGACGGCCACACCGCCGTCGAGATTAACGACGTCGCGCCGGGTTCCCACGTGGGCTCCGCGCCGCTGGGAGGTGAGTAGTACCGTGGCGTTCAACCATAAGCACCTGATCGACATTACCGAGTACTCCGAAGAGGACATCAAGCTCATCCTCGAGACCGCCAAGGCGTTCTCCGAGGTCAACGAGCGTGCGATCAAGAAGGTCCCCACGCTCAAGGGCAAGACCATCGTCAACATGTTTAACGAGCCCTCGACGCGCACGCGCAGCTCCTTCGAGCTCGCCGAGAAGCGTCTTTCGGCCGACAGCCTCAACTTTGGCGGCTCTTCGACCTCCACGGTCAAGGGCGAGAGCCTCGTCGATACCGTCGAGACCCTCAACGCCTATAAGATCGACTGCATCGTCGTGCGCGACAAGCACGCCGGCGCGCCCTACATCGTCACGCAGAACTCGCCCGCGAGCGTCATCTGCGCCGGCGACGGCAAGCACAACCACCCCACGCAGGCCCTGCTCGACCTGTACACCATCTGGGAGCACAAGGGCGACTTCCACGGTCTGAAGGTCGCCGTCGTCGGCGATATCGCGCACTCCCGTGTCTGCGGCTCGCTGATCCCCGCCCTTAAGATCATGGGCTGCGAGACCTACGCCGTCGCCCCCGGCACGCTGCTGCCGCCGGCGCCCGAGGTCCTGGGCTGCGACCACGTGACGAGCGACCTCGATTCCGTCCTGCCCGAGCTGGACGTCGTCTACATGCTGCGCGTGCAGCAGGAGCGCCTCGAGGGTGCCCCGTTCCCGACCATTCGTGAGTACCACAAGCTCTTCGGCCTGACCAAGGACCGCGAGAAGCTCATGAAGCCCGACGCGATCATCTGTCACCCGGGCCCCATCAACCGCGGCGTCGAGTTCGACTCCTATATGGCCGACCACCCGCAACGCTCCGTCATCCTGGAGCAGGTCTACGCCGGTATCTGCGTGCGTATGGCTATCCTGTATCTGCTGCTTGGAGGTGCCGATAATGGCCTTGCTTCTTAAGAATGCCCACGTCGTCGACCCGTCCGTCGAGCTTGACGGTGTCGTTGACGTCCTGATTGACGGCGATAAGATCGCCGAGGTCGGCGAGAATCTCGCCGTCGAGGGAGCCGAGGTCCGCGACCTTTCCGGCAAGTATCTCGTCCCCGGCCTGGTGGATATGCACGTGCATCTGCGCGAGCCTGGCTACGAGGTCAAAGAGGACATCGAGAGTGGCACTCGCGCTGCTGCCAAGGGCGGCTTCACCGGCGTGTGCGCCATGCCCAACACCGATCCCGTCACCGATAACGGCACCGTCGTGGAGTTCGTCAAGTCCCGCGCTGCCGAGGTCGGTCACTGCCGCGTCTATCCGTCGGGCGCCATGACCCGCGGTCTTAAGGGCGAGGCTATGTCCGAGATGGGCGATATGGTCGCCCACGGCGCCGTCGCCTTCACCGACGACGGTCGTGGCGTGCAGGGCGCGGGCATGCTCCGTCGCTGCATGGACTACGGCAAGATGTTCGGCAAGGTCTTTATGAGCCACTGCCAGGACGAGGACCTGGTCGGCCACGGCCAGATCAACGAGGGCAAGGTCTCGACCCGTCTGGCTCTCGAGGGCTGGCCGGCTGCCGGCGAGGAGCTCCAGATCGCCCGCGACATCGAGATTGCCAAGCTGACCGGTGCCAAGCTGCACATCCAGCACATCTCCACCGCTCATGGCCTGGAGCTCGTGCGTGCCGGTAAGGCTGCCGGTGTCCAGGTGACCTGCGAGGCTACCCCGCACCACATGTTCCTGACCGAGAACGACCTGGACGAGACCTACAACACCTCGCTCAAGGTCAATCCGCCGCTGCGCACCGACGAGGATGCCGAGGCCATCCGTCAGGGTGTCATCGACGGTACCGTCGACGCTATCGTTACCGACCACGCTCCCCACACCCCGTGGGAGAAGGCCCGCGAGTTCGAGCTCGCGCCCTTTGGAATGATTGGCCTCGAGACTTCGCTGTCGCTCGTGCTCACTGAGCTGGTCAACACGGGCAAGATGAGCGTGAGCCGCATGGTCGAGCTCATGGCCATCAAGCCGCGTGAGATTCTGGGCCTCGATCAGGTTCAGGTCAAGGCGGGCTCTGTCGCCGACCTGACCGTGTTCGACCCCTCCGCAACCTGGACGGTTGGCGAGGACGGTTACGAGTCGCGCGCCGAGAACTCCGGTTTTGCCGGCCGCACGCTCACCGGTCGTGCCACCGATGTATTTGTCGGTGGCAAGCAGACGCTCGCCGACGGCTGCATCTGCTAGCATAGCCTTATCGCTTTTGTGCGCGGCGCCCTTGCGGTGCCGCGCTTTCTGTTCGTTTAGACCATGCAACCGCATGGGGGATTGGAGCGTCTATGCCCACACCTTCCACTGCACGCATGCACGACTTCGAGGTCGTCTCGAACCGGGAGATCGCCGACGGCATCTTCTCGCTCGTCATCTCGGCCCCCAAGCTTGCAAGTGCGCTCAAGCCCGGTCAGTTTGTGAACATCGCCGTCCCCGGCGATGCCTCTTCGCTGCTTCGCGTGCCTCTGAGCTTCTATCGCGCCGACGCCCAGGCCGGCACCGTCGAGCTGTGGTACGCCGTCGTGGGCGACGATACCCGCCGTTTGTCCCAGATGGGCCCTGGCTCCACCTCTAACCTGTTGGGCCCCGGTGGCCGTGGCTGGATGGTACCCGAGGGCACCAGGAAGGCACTGCTCGTCGCCGGTGGCATCGGCGTTCCGCCTGTGCTGTGTCTTGCCGGCATGCTTGCCGAGCAGGGTGTTGATGTGGACGTGTGCCTGGGCTTTGGCACCGCTTCCAAAGTCGTGGGTGTCGATGAGTTCCGCGCGCTGGGCGCCACGGTTAACGTGTGCACCGACGACGGTTCGCTCGGCACGCACGGTTTTTGCACCGATCCTGCCGCAGAACTGCTTGGCGAGGGCGGCTACGACTACGTGGCCAGCTGCGGCCCCGCCGTCATGATGAAGAAAGTCGCCGCCGCTGCCGCTGAGGCCGGTGCGTACTGCGAGGTGTCGCTCGAGCGCATGATGAGCTGCGGCTTTGGCGCCTGCAACACCTGCAATGTCGAGACGGTCGACGGTATGAAGGGCGCCTGCATGTGCGGCCCCGTGTTCGATGCTTCCAAGGTGGTGGTCTTCTAGTGGGTACCGTGAACATGGCCGTCGATTTCGGCGGCGTCAAGATGCAGAACCCCATCAACACCGCAGCCGGTACCTTCGGCTACGGTTGGCAGTTCCAGAATTTCTTCGATGTTTCCCAGCTGGGCGCCATTACCACCAAGGGCTGTGCCGCCGAGCCCTGGCCGGGCAACCCTGCGCCTCGCATGGCCGAGATTCCTGGCGGTATGATCAACTCCGTGGGACTGCAGAACCCCGGTGTCGCCGCCTTTGCCCGTGAGTCCGGCCCGTGGCTCGAGCAGCTGTCCAAGGACGGTTGCCAGGTCATTTGCCAGGTTGCCGGGCACTCCGTTGACGAGTTTGTCCGCGCACTCGAGATGTATGTCGAGCTGTGCCCCTGGGCTGCCGGCTACGAGATCAACGTGAGCTGCCCTAATATCGCCGCCGGCGGTGCCGCCATGGGCTCCACGCCCGAGGGCGCCTCTTCCGTTATGGCTGCTTGCCGCAAGGTGACCGATAAGCCGCTGTTCGTGAAGATGGCGCCGGTCA
>CABUDQ010000073.1 GCA_902490365.1 uncultured Collinsella sp.
AAGTCAAACTGACAATCGTGCGCCGCGGAGTGAATGACCCCTTATTCTTCACTGCGCCTCGCGCGGGTTACCCGGGAAGCAGGCGTCGGCCATGGCGTCCTTGGCCAGGACCTCGATCTCGTCAGCCTTCATGGCCTCGCAGACGTGCGGGATGTTGACGTCGGCGGAAAGCTGCTTGACGGCGGCGATGGCGGCGTCGGCGGCCTCGTCGGTGCTCATGCCCGTGGTGTCAACGCCCATGGCGACGGCGACCTTGGCCAGGCGCTCGGTGCAAACCGGCTTGTTGAACTCCATGGCGATCGGCAGCAGCATGGCGCAAGCGACGCCGTGCGGGGTGTCGTAGTGGGCGGACAGGGTGTGAGCCATGGCGTGGTCGATGCCCAGGCCGACGTTGGAGAAGCCCATGCCGGCGACATACTGACCAAGAGCCATGCCCTCGCGGCCGGAGCCGGGCTGGCCGGACTTGGCCTCGGCAACGGAGTCGCGCAGGTTCTCGCTGATCAGCTTAATAGCCTCAAAGTGGAACATGTCGGAAAGCTCCCAAGCGCCCTTGGTGGTGTAGCCCTCGATGGCGTGGGTCAGAGCGTCCATGCCGGTGGAAGCGGTCAGGCCGGCGGGCATGGAAGCCATCATGTCGGGGTCGACGACGGCGACCTCGGGGGCGTCGTTGGTGTCGACGCACACGAACTTGCGGACCTTCTCGGGGTCGGTGATGACGTAGTTGATGGTCACCTCAGCAGCGGTACCGGCGGTCGTCGGCACGGCGATGGTGAACACGGCATGGTTCTTGGTGGGAGCAACGCCCTCGAGGCTGCGGACATCGGCGAACTCGGGGTTGTTGATGATGATGCCGATAGCCTTGGCGGTGTCCATGGAGGAGCCGCCACCGATGGTCACGATAGCGTCAGCCTCGGCGGCCTTGAAGGCCTCGACGCCGTCCTTGACGTTCTGGATCGTGGGGTTGGGCTTAATCTCGGAGTACAGGCTCCAAGCGATGCCGGCGGCGTCGAGCTCGTCGGTCACCTTAGCGGTAACGCCGAACTTGACCAGGTCGGGGTCGGAGCAGACGAAAATCTTCTTGTAGCCGCGACGCTGGAGCTCGCCGGGGATCTCCTTGATGGCGCCGGAACCATGATAAGAGATGGTATTGAGAACGAAACGATTAGCCATTGATAGCCTCCCATCGTGTGCGGGGCACCCATTACGCCCCGCGCTATGAGTCCCATCCTAACGCTTTTGAAACAAAAAACACGCGAGAACATCAAAAGTGTTAAAGCGTTTCAACGTACTAACGGGGCCTTAGCCCTTCCCTCCCGACAGCAGCGAAGGCTAGATTACAGGAGCAATCGCCCAAAGAATACGATCCACTCAGTCTAAATTATTTCTGCTTTAGCAATATATGTTTAACAGCACGTTTATAAAAGGATACTTTGTGGTAAATAACATGCATGCAGCAAATAGCATCATTCATTTTGTTAGAGATTGCCCATGCAGTTATTGTGGCTGCATACACTGCAACGTACAGCGTAATTCTCCGCACGAAGCAGACGGCGGTTCCAATTCGATCGAGGCGATGACGCATGGTGGCTACTGGTCCTAAATCGAGCAAGACAGCTACAAACGAATATCAAATCTCAATTGAAGGTAACCCTTATCCGCATACTCTGGCTCTCATCAACCCAGCGGGAGACAACCTCAACATCAAAAAACATGGGTTCGCGGGTCCATTAGGACAGCTATTGAGTCTTAAATATACCGTTTATGACGATGCAAATGAAAAACTCTTCACTGTCGTCGACGGCGGTTTTAGCAACATGCCCAGGGTTGCGCTCATCATCGAACACGAGGAAGTTGCGGTGTTCGATTATGGCTTAAACAGACTTGAGATGAAGTGCGTAACGAACATACCGAATTACACAATAAAAGGTAACTTCCTATTTGGAGATTACGATATATTCAGCCAACGGGAAGTGAAGCTATCTTCAGTTATCGTCCTTCAATGTGATAAACAATCGTGCTTTAGCATACAGGTTTTGGATAAAGCCGAATTAGCCGCCGCAATTGGAATACCTACAGCCATTGCCCTTCTTAAGGCTCGGATTGAAGAGCATCTCGAATAAATCGCAAAAAGCAGTTCGTAACAGCATTCAGGAGCTAGATAGTTTTTCTGGCTCCTGAATGTCGTTACGAACATGCACCTTAGCGCTTAAGACTCGTGGTCTGCCAGTCAGCTACGATGCGGGCCCATTTCCTGTGCAAATCGCGTTCACGGTCGATAAACATGATGGCAAACGCGATAAACAGCAGCACGCTCGCCACCGCAATGGCGTGCAGGCCCATGCGCTCAATACACCAGTTGCCCAGCACGGCGCCAAACACAAAGGTGAAGATCACGCCAAAGTACAGTGCGCCGTTTTCCAAAAAGCCGCGCTTGTGGGTGATGATATAGTCGTCCACGTTTTGCAGGGCGTTGCGCAAGTTGCCGATGCACATGGTCGTAGCGATGCCGTGTCCATGAATCTTGCGGAAGCTCTCGACCTGCATACCGCAAGCAAACGAGGTAAGGCAGTTGGCGAGCAGGTTGAAATCGCCACCGGGGATAAAGCTCACGCCCAGCAAGATGACGGCTTCAAAGAACACCGTCACCTGGCGCCAGTGAATCACGCTGCCAAACCGCTCGTGTACCAGGTCGGCAAGCATAATGCCCACGGCAAACGACACCACGGGGAAGAAATAGCGTCCCGCGAGCGCCCAATTGCCCTCCGAGATGCTCACGCCCACCAGCAGGATATTGCCTGTCTGCGCGTTGGCGAAAACATGGTCGCGCCCAATGTACGAATACACGTCCATAAAGCCACCAGCGAGCGCCAGAATGATGCCCAGCTCGATGGACTCCGATATCTGCTTGGCACGCTGCATCGTCGTGCGGCCTCCTTGTTGACGACCCTCTCGTGCGTTGGCGGAGACATAGCCGCCGTTCATACTGTAACCCATTGACAACATGGCGTGCGCGCGAGACGGGCTCCCCAACGCGCAGATACACAGTCTGGAAACAAACGGCGGGCGCGGCGCCACACCCGACGCCCGACGCCTCGTGTACTCCACCAGTCTTTTTAGCCCCGTCCCAAAAAGACTGGTTACAATTACGTGCAGCATACAAACACCGGGAGGGATCGTGGCAAAAAAGCCTCAGCACGCTCAGAACAACCAGCGCAGTCAGCAGGGCAAACAGGGCCAGCAACAAAAGCGCGGCGGCAAGGCGCAGGCCACGGTCGCCCGCACCAAGCATTCCCAAGCGACGCCCGCCCGCCCCTGGCGGCCGGGCCGCGATAAGTTCCTCCCCGTCAGCCGCGCCGACATGGATGCGCGCGGCTGGGACCAGTGCGACTTTGTCTACATCTGCGGCGACGCCTACGTGGACCATCCCAGCTTTGGTATGGCCATCGTCAGCCGCGTCCTCGACGCGCACGGCTACAAGGTGGGCATCATCTGCCAGCCCGACTGGACCGACCCCGCCAGCATCACCGTGCTTGGCGAGCCGCGCCTGGGCTTTCTCGTCAGCGCCGGCAACATGGACTCCATGGTCAACCACTATTCGGTGACCAAGCACCGCCGCCACACCGACGCCTATACCCCTGGTGGCGAGGAGGGGCGCCGTCCCAATCGTGCCGTCACGGTCTACGGCAACCTCATCCGCCAGACGTTCAAGGACGCTCCCATCATCATCGGCGGCATCGAGGCAAGCCTGCGCCGCCTGGCCCACTACGACTACTGGCAGGACAAGCTCAAGCGCTCGGTACTGCTCGACTCGGGCGCCGACATCCTCATCTACGGCATGGGCGAGCACGCGATTGTCGAGATCGCCGACGCGCTCGATGCGGGGCTGCCCGTCGATCAGATCACCTATATCAACGGCACCGTCTACCGCACGGGCTCGCTCGACGAGGTCTACGACTACGACCTGCTGCCCAGCTGGGACGACCTTACCGCCGACAAGCTCAACTACGCGCGCAGCTTTAACGTGCAGCAGCAGAATATGGACCCCATCACCGGTCATCGCCTGGTAGAGCCCTACCCCAACAGCGTCTATGTGGTGCAGAACCCGCCGTCGGCGACACTCACCACCGACGAGATGGACGAGGTGGCCGAACTCCCCTACGCACGCGATTGGCATCCCGACTACGACACGGCGGGCGGCGTGCCGGCCTTTGCCGAGATCAAGTTTTCAATTAGCTCCAACCGCGGCTGTTTTGGCGAGTGCTCGTTTTGCGCCCTCACCTTCCACCAAGGCCGCGTGCTGCAGATGCGCAGCCACGACTCGATCATGCGCGAGGCCGAGCTGCTCACGCGCGATCCCGAGTTTAAGGGCTACATCAACGACGTGGGAGGACCAACGGCCAACTTTAGCCGTCCCGCCTGCGACAAGCAGCTCAAGCACGGCGTATGCAAGAACAAGCGCTGCCTGTGGCCGAGCGTGTGCAAGAACATGGTGGTCGACGAGAGCGGCTACACGCAGCTGCTGCGCGACCTGCGTCAGCTGCCGGGCGTCAAAAAGGTCTTCGTGCGCAGCGGCATCCGCTTTGACTACACCATGGCCGACGCCTCGGACGAGTTTTTGCGAGAGCTGCTGGAGCATCATGTCTCGGGCCAGCTACGCGTGGCGCCCGAGCATGTGAGCGATGCGGTGCTGTCCGTGATGGGCAAACCGAGCCGTGCCGTCTACGACGCGTTCTGCCGTAAATTTGAACGCTTGAACCGCGAATACGGACTCAAGCAGTACGTGGTGCCGTATCTGATCTCGAGCCATCCCGGCTCGACGATGAAGGAAGCCGTGGACCTTGCCGAGGCCGTGCGCGACATGGGCTATATGCCCGAGCAGGTGCAGGACTTCTACCCCACGCCGTCCACCATGTCGACCTGCATGTACTACACCGGCGTGGATCCGCGCACCATGGAGCCGATCTACGTAGCCCGCGACCCGCACGAGAAGGCCATGCAGCGCGCGCTCATCCAGTACCGCAAGCCCGAGAACTACAAGCTCGTGCGCGAAGCACTGGAAAAGGCCGGGCGTCGTGACCTGATCGGCTACACCAAGCATTGCCTGATTCGCCCCGTGCCGCCGCGCCCGGGCGAGACGTCTGCTGGCGGTGGGCATGGCACCGGCAAGAAGGGCGGCAAGGCCCACGGTGGCGCCGCCGGCAAGGGGCCCAAGGGCAGCAAGGGGCGCAGTGGCATGTCGCGCGCGCAGAACACCGCAGGCCGCAACCGCGCGGCGCAGGGGCGTCAGGGCGCCAACGGCGGCGGCAGGCGCAACTAGGGCAGCGAGGGCCAGCCGGCGTCTCATGGCCAGCCGGCGTCCTTTCATCGGCCAAGCGTGTTTTCCCTAGGGGGAACACGCTTGGGCTGTCTCCAGTCGTGTTTTCCCTAGGGGGAACACGCTCAGACACACCTAGCCGTGTTTTCCTTAGGGGAATCACAGCAGATTTGTTTTTATCCACGTTGGCCCTTAAGGGAATCACGCTTGCTGGTAGGGACGATCCGTCTGGCACGTCAGCTTGAGCGACCGCATCGCCTCTACCAGTACAAAGCCGGCGATGGCAACCGTGACCGCCACGTCGAGCGGCGTGTTCACAAACCACAGCAGGCCCATCAGGTACGACCCGGCATTAAAGGCAAAGTGCAGCAGGATCGTGTAGCGGAGCTTTCCGGTCGTCACGAGCACCCAACCAAAGATGAGGCCGGCGGCGCCCGCGTAGCAACCCTGCACCCAATTCATGTGCATAAAACCAAAGATTGCCGCCTGCAGCACGATTGCCGCGGCGATACCCCAGGTACTCGGCGCCGCCCAGGGCACCATGGCGCCGTCTTGATGTCGCACGTGACGCCGGCGCTTCCAAAGTGGACGGCATTGCGGATTAAACGCTCGGAGCGAAAACTCAAAAATGATACCGCGCACCAGCAGCTCCTCGCAAAACGGAGCGCCGAGTACCGTGGTCAGGACGGCCAGATAGCTCGTGTCACCCATGCCCGTCTCCTCGACAAGTTCGCTGTAATCGGCCGCCGCCTCGGGCAACAGTGACAGCACAGCGTCGGTCACGTAGCCAACGACCACCTGCAAGGCAAGGCCGATCACGATAATGCAGACAATGCGCTTCCATGCCGCACTTTGGCCGTCCAAGGAAGCGTAGGGCTGGAGTATCATCCAGATGTAGGCGTGCGCCT
>CABUDQ010000074.1 GCA_902490365.1 uncultured Collinsella sp.
GGCCATCGTCGAGCTCGATACCGCGGCGGAGCGGTTCCAAGTCGAGATCGGTCAGGCGGCCGTCAACGAGTGCCTGGTAGGTCTTGTAGACGTGCTTGCTGGGGTGCAGCAGGTCCTGCGACAGGTCGCCGTCGGTGGTAAAGAGCAAAAGGCCTGTGGTGTCGCGGTCCAGGCGACCCACCGGGAAGAGCCCCGGAAATCGGTCGCGCGGGACCAGGTCGGCCACGCAAGGGCGCTCCTGCGGGTCGCTCATGGTGGTGAGGTAGCCGGTCGGCTTGTAGAGCATCAGGTACACGGCGCCCTGGTTGAGCTTGACGGACATGCCATCGACCTCGATATGGTCGCGGTCGACGTCGACCTTGGTGCCCAGCTCGGTCGCGACCTCGCCGTTAACAGTCACGCGGCCGGCGGTCATCAGGTCCTCCGACCCGCGGCGGCTCGCCACGCCCGCGCGCGCCAAAAAGCGCTGCAGGCGCATGGTATGCGGGTAGACGGGCTGGGCGTCGGACTCGTGCGTATCCGCGTTGGGCACCGCAGCGCCGGCGCGCGTCTCCCCTACTTCGTTAGTCCTCGTCATGTAAATCCTCCGAGGTCTCGTCGACGACCAGGGTCTCCAAGTCCTCGACTGCCTCAACATCTTCAACATCGGTATCGAGCAGTTCGCGCTCTTCGTCCAGGTCCTCGGCCTGCTCCTCGAGCGTGGACTGAATGCTGCGGCCGCTCAGACGCTCGCGGATAAATTGTCGCGATTGCTCGTCGGGGGCAAACTGCTCCAGGTCGGGCAGGTCGCGGGTGGACCGCAGACCGAACTTTTCCAAGAATGCGTTGGTCGTGCCGTAAATGATGGCCTGACCGTGTTGGGGGTCACGACCGAGCTCGCGCACCAGGCCCTTGTCTACGAGCGACGCGATGACGCCGTCGGAGTTGACGCCGCGGATGCCCTTGACCACCTCGCGCGTCACGGGCTGGTGGTATGCGATGACGGCCAGGGTTTCGAGCGCCGCCTGCGACAGCTTTTGCGTGTCCCAGCTCAGCACGTAGGCCTCGACCACGTCATGGTAGGCGGGATGCGTGAACAGGCGCCAGCCGCCGGCGACCTCGCGCAGCTGAAAGCCGCGGTTGGCCTCCTCGTACTCAACCTTGAGCTCGGCGAGCAGCGACGCGCACTCGCCGGGGGCGATATCCAGCGCGCCTGCCAGCGCGGGCGCGCTCACCGGGTCGCTCGACACCAGCAGAAGCGCCTCGAGGGCGCCTTTGAGGCTGTTTGCCTCTAGCGTGGAAAGGGTTGACATGATTGCGGCTCCTATTCGGTGAGCTCGGGGCCCTCGCCGGGCACGTATGCCTCGGCGCCCTCGACGCGGTTGATTTGAATGGTCCCAAAGATTTCGTCCTGACTCAGCGTGAGCGAGCCGCGCTTGGCAAGCTCAAGCATGGCCAGGAAGGTGACGACGAGCTGCTCGGTGGTGGCGTCGCCGTCCAACAGCTCGCGGAAGGTGCAAGTTTGGTGCGCCATGGTAAAGCGGTCGACCGAGGCTACGGTCAGATCGAGCGGCACGCGATGCGGCGCCACGTGCTCGGCCTCCAGCAGGAAGGTCTGGCGCTTGCCGTCCAGGTCGGCACAGATGACGGCCAAACCGCGCAGGGTGATGCCAGCCAGGTAGTCGGGCATAAGGCCCAGGAACTCGGGGTCGGGGCCGGCCACACGCGGGTGCATGCGGCTTTCGGCCTGCATGCGGGCACCGAGGGCCGCAGCCGCGCCTTTAAACTGCTTGTAGGCAATCAGGCGCTGGATCAGGACCTCGCGCAGGGCGTCGCCGTCGAGCGTGCTGAGCTCCTCGAGGTCTTCGTCGAACTCGTCATCGTCGTCATCGGCTTTGCGCGGGGCCTCCTGCGGCACCAAGGAGGCGGCCTTGATGTCCAAAAGGGTTGCTGCGACCAACAAAAAGTCGCTCGCCACGTCCAGGTCCAGCGCCTCGATGCGCTCGGCCTCGGCAAGGTACTGCTCGGCCACCTCGCTGATGGAGATGGCGCCGATATCTACTTTTTGGCGGGTTACCAGCTGCAGCAGCAGGTCGAACGGTCCGCTGTAGACCTGCGTCGACACGCGATACGACATCTTCGACCTCCTTTGACGGCGCCTTCGCGGCGCGGTTTGGGTGCATATTACGACCGTTTTGCACGGTCGACCTGTAAGTTTACCTTAGATGCCGGCGATTGCGAAGTTGAGCAGCTGCTCAGCAAGCGGATACACGGTAACGTCGAAATAGCGGCCGATCACGTCGATGCCGGTCCACATAGGCAGCAGGTACAGCACAATGATGAGGATGGGCATGGCGTATTGCTGCAGGTGGTAGTAGTTGTTGAGCGCCTTGCCTTTGAGGAAGGGCACGATGATCGACGAACCGTCGAGTGGCGGGATCGGGATGAGGTTGAAGAACGCGAGTGACAGGTTGACCACGATAAAGGTGGTGCCGAAGTTCATGATCTGTGATGCTACGGCAAAGGACATGCTGGTGTAGAGGTTGCCGTACGTTGCGTGCATGAGGGCGGCCGCGAGGCACGCGAGTGCGATGTTCGATGCGGGGCCGGCCGCACTCACCAGGACCTCGTCACGCTTGGGGTGCTTGAGGTTGTTGAGGTAGACCGGCACGGGCTTGGCGAAGGCGAACACGGGACCGCCGGCCGCGAGCATGAGCAGCGGCAGGATGATGGTGCCAAACGGGTCGATATGGTTAAGCGGGTTGAGCGACACGCGGCCGCGCGAACGGGCCGTCTTGTCGCCGAGCGCCCAGGCCGCGGCGGCGTGTGCGCTCTCGTGGATCACGATGCCCACGATGACGGCGACGGCGCTGGCGAGCAGGTTCATGATGTAGCTGCTGGACATGGCGCTCCTCTAGCGGACGCGACGCGAGGCGCGCGTGAGCAGGTAGTCGATCACAAACAGGATCACGGCGACGATGGCGTAATCCAAGCGGAACACACCGCCAAAGGGCGACGTGATGACGCCGTAGCCGGCGATGGCGCTCGGCATGGCGCGCGAAAGCTCGACGACAAAGCCCACGATCTGCAGCTTGGCGGTGAGGCCGCTAAAACACAGCAGCACGGTCATCGCGCTCATAAAAATGCCGCAGATGCGACAGGCGATGGCGATGATGCTCATCGCCACGGCAGCGGCCTTACGAGAGTTCACGCGCGGTCTCCTCTTCGATCTGGGTGGAAAGCTCCAGCCATTCGTCCTCGAGCTTGGGTAGCTCTTGCTTAAGGCCGTTATATTCCCCCAGCGCGGCGTTGAACTTGTCTTGATCGGCATAAAGCTCTTCGCTTGCCATCAATTCCATAAGCTCGTCATAGCGGGCACGCTTTTTGTCGAGCTCCGTCTCGATCTTCTTGAGCTGGTTGCGCACGCCCTTGAGCTTTTTATTGAGCGCGGCGCGGGCTTGGGCCTCGGCGCGCTTTTGCTCCTTGGTCTTTTTGCCCTCGGCAGGCTTAGGCGCCGCGGCGGGGGTGTCGGCCTGGGCGGCGCTTGCCTTGGCGGACTTGGTCGTGGCCAGCGCGCTCTCCGTGGACGCCTCGGCGGCGGCGCGGGCTGCGAGGTCCTCGCGCTTGTAGAGGTAGTAGTCGTAGTCGCCGTCGTAGACCGTGACTTGTCCGTCGCGAATGTCGATGACGCGGTTGGCCACGGCGCGTACCAGGTGCTCGTCGTGGCTGATTAGCACGATGGTACCGGGGAAGTTTTGCAGGGCGTTCTCGAGCATGTCCACCGAGTCGATGTCCAGGTGGTTGGTGGGCTCGTCCAGGCACAGGAGCGCCTCGGGGGCCACGAGCATCTTTGCCAGGGCCAGACGCGCCTTTTCACCGCCGGAGAGGACGCGTACCTGCTTTTCGATTGCGTCGTTGTCGCTAAACAGGAAGGCACCCAGCAGGCTGCGCTGCTGCGGCACGGTCCACTTGGGCGTGACGGTGTCGATCTCTTGCAGGACGGTGTTGGACTCGGTCATGCCCTCGAGCGCGTGCTGGGCATAGTAGGCGACGCCGACGTTGGTGCCCAGATCGCGGGTGCCGGTGGTGGGCGGCTCCAGGCCGGCGAGGATCTTCATGAGCGTGGACTTGCCGGCGCCGTTGGGGCCGACGAGCGCCACGTGCTCGCCGCGGTAGAGCTTGAGGTCGATATCGCTGTAGATGTGCTTGTCGCCGTAGGACTTGGACACGCCCTCGAGGCCCACGACCATGTCGCCGGAGCGCGGCGGGTCGGGGAACTTAAAGTCGATGTGCTTGTGGCCCTCGGGCAGGATGACGAGCTCCTTTTTGATCTGCTCGATCTTGCGGATGCGCTCCTGGGCCTGGGCTGCCTTGGTGGGCTTGTAGCGGAATTTGTCGACGAAGACCTGCATGTGGGCGATGTCGCGCTCCTGAGCGGCGCGCTTGGCGCGCATCTGCTCCAGGTTATCCTCGCGCTGCTTGAGGTAGCTACTGTAGTTGCCGGTGTAGGTGGTCACGCGGCGGTTTTCGAGTGCGGCGACGTGGTCGACGCAGGCGTCCATGAAGGCGCGGTCGTGGCTGACGATGAGCACGGCGCCATCGTAGTTGGCGATAAAGCCGCGCAGCCACTGGACGCTTTCGAGGTCCAGGTGGTTGGTGGGCTCGTCCAGAAGCAGCAAGTCGGGGTGGCGCAGGAAGAGCTTGGCGAGCGCGATGCGCATCTGCCAGCCGCCCGAGAACTCGGAGCACGGGCGCTCGAAGTCGGTGACTTTGAAGCCGAGGCCGGATAAGATCTTTCGGGCGTTGCTCTCGAGCTCGTAGCCGCCCAGGTGCTCAAAGCGGTCCTGGACCTGGCCGTACTCGTTAAGGAGTGCGTCGACGTCCTTGCCCTGCTCGGAGAGCTCGGTGATCAGGGCCTGCAGTTCGTTGGCGCGCTCGCCCATGCGGCGGATTTCCTTGGCGGCGGCCATGACCTCGGCAAGGATGGTGGTGTCCTTGTGCTCCAGATTAGTTTCCTGCTCTAGGTAGCCCACCTGGCAGTCCTTGGCGTACTGGACCTGGCCAGAGTCGGGACTGTCGATGCCCATGATGATCTTAAGCATGGTGGTTTTGCCGGCGCCGTTGGGTCCGACGAGCGCAAAACGCTCGCCGGGGTTGATCTGGAAGGACGCGCCGCTAAAGAGGACGCGCGCGCCGAAGCTTTTTTCGATCTTGTCGACCAGGAGGATCATGGTGCCGCCTTTGACCTTGTGTGCCTATATGAAAAAAGGCCCCAACTTGCGTTGGAGCCTCATTCAATGCTCGGGTGGAGACGAGGGGGATCGAACCCCTGACCTCTTGACTGCCAGTCAAGCGCTCTCCCAGCTGAGCTACGCCCCCGTGCGATGAAGTACTATACGGGAACTCCCCCGCCGATGCAAGGACAATTTCGGAAAAACTTTCGCCCCGCGCGGCGTGGGAACGCAGCCGGCCGCGGATGCAGGCGCGGGAACGGGCCCCGAAGCCCCGCGATGCCCTTTCCGCTCGCGGGGACGCGCCCCGCGGGCGGCGGCCACGCCGCCGCCCTCCTCCCCGGCGCCGGGCCCACTATCGGGTCCAGCCGCGCCCCCGCCCGCCCGGCGATTTCAAAACCATGCCGGTTTACGGGGCCAGGCCGGGAAGCCCCGAGCATGCCGCAATCGGCAAAATCAAGACCGCAGGTAGGCGACTTGCGCATTCCGTGAAATGCAGGGTATGGACGGCCGGTCCGGGTCCAGCCCCGTAATCCGGCATAGTTTTGAAATG
>CABUDQ010000075.1 GCA_902490365.1 uncultured Collinsella sp.
TATCTGTGTGCTCGACCGCAACCTCTTTGACTGCGAACCGGCTGAGGTCCTCGAGGCCACGGCGTCTCTCACGATGATTGCCGGCAAGGTGGTCTACGAGGCCTAGCGGGGCTGCTGCATCGCTGGGCGGTGCCACAGCCTGTGCGTGCCGCCCATCCATTCATCCATCCATTCATCCATCCATTCATCAATCTCTCATGGAAAGGGGAGAACAATGGCAGAAGAGACAACCGCCGCTGTTGAGGAGGAGCGTGAGCTTGCCTCGCAGCCGATTCCCGGCCTGGTGCGCAAGTACACCATCATCACCGGCCAGGGTATGCTCGCCCAGATTATCATGGTGGTCCTTGAGGGCCTCGTGATGGGTTGGGGCCTGGGTGCACACGGCCTGGCCTGTGTTTCGATCATCATGTCGGTCGAGTACATTAACCTGGCCTTTGGCAACCTGTTTGGCACCGGCGTGCCCGCCGTGGTGGGCAACCTTTTGGGTGCCGGCGACATTAAGGGCGCCAGCAAGGCGTTTAGCCAGGGTTTTTGGCTTACCACGATTGTGAGTGTGCTGCTTGCTGTGGTGATGGCTGTGTTTACCGAGCCCATCTGCGCATTCTTCGGCGCCACGCCCGACATCATGACCGATACCGTTGCCGGCGTGCGCACCTTCTCCGTGCTGCTGCCGCTCACGGTCATTGGTCAGATGGTCACCGCCGTCATGCGTGTGGACGAGAAGGTTCAGATCCAGGCCAACCTCATGACCGTGTCTGCCATCGTCGCTATCTGCTGGCTTGCGCTTTCCACGTTTGTGCTCAAGCTTGGCGTTATGGGAGCTGGCGTGTACTACGGTCTTTCCATCGGTATCTGGGCCATCGGTATCTTCTGGTTCATCGGCGGTAAGAAGTCGCAGCTCCAGATCAGCGCCGCCGACCTCAAACTCGACATGGCCATCTGCGGCCAGATCATTAAGATTGGTTTCCCGTTCTTTTTGGTGCAAGCTGCCACGTTCATCTTCAACACCGTTGCCAACTCGTTGCTTGGCCAGCTCGGCGGCGACATGGGTTCGCTCTACATCGCGGCCTTTGGTGTGATCAACGGCTACATCCTCTACATTACCATGATGGTCGCCCAGTGCTTCTCGTACGGCCTGCAGCCCATTGCCGCCTTCAACGCCGGCGCCAAGGCGTGGGCGCGCCTCAAGGAAACGCTCTCCTGCACGCTTAAGTACCAGGTCGTGACGCTTGCTGCGGTGTCTGCTGTGCTATGGGTGGCCGCAACGCCGGTCTGCGCCTTTTTTGCTGGTAGCGACCCGGCGCTCGTCGAGGTTGCCGCCAACGCCACGCGCATCGTTATCCTGGCCGTGGCCCTGGGCTATCTTGCCATGACCATGTCGATGTACTTCCAGGCGGTTGAGAAGGTGGGTATCGCCACGTTCACCGGTCTGCTCCGCTACGTGATCTGCTCCGTGCCGCTTATGTACCTGCTTGGCAACATGATGGGCGTTCAGGGTGTCTGGTTTGCCTTGGTGGCGGCTGACGCCATCACTGGTCTTATCTCCATCGCCCTCGCCGTCCGCGAATCCAAGCGACTTGCCACGCTCTAGACTCGGACACGGCCGGCCCGCGATAGTCGAATAAGTCAACTCGCCTGCAAGCCACCGCAATGGGGACAGTTCCCATTGTGGTGGCTATTGTTATTTAGGGTCTGAGATTTCGGCTCTATAAATAACGTTTTTGAACTGGGCTACTATAAGATTGTGGAAAACACTACTACAAGATTATGGAAAACGCTACTGCGAGATTATGGCAAATGATACTATACGATTATGGTAACAGCGTTATAAGGGGCGTTGATATGGCCGAGTACATTAACAGGGATTTGCATGAGTTGCTCATTCGCATGGCGGGTTGGTTTCCTGTTGTGTCGTTGACGGGGCCTAGGCAGAGCGGAAAGTCTACGCTGGTTAGGCATGCCTTTCCCGACTATTCCTATGTCACGCTTGAGGACCCCCAAACGAGGCGCGCGGCCTTGGAGGATCCGGTGAGTTTTATCCGCAACCGAAAGGGCGGACTCATCATCGATGAGGCGCAATACGCCCCGGATTTGTTCTCGATGATCCAGGTTGTTTCGGATGAGCGGGGAGATGCCGGTCAATACATCCTTACGGGATCGCAAAACTTTTTGATGATGAAAAGCATCGGCCAGTCTCTTGCCGGGCGAGTCGGGATCTTAAAATTGCTGCCATTTTCGTTTCGAGAAGCGGAGAGGGGCCAGCAGGGGCAGTTGGAAGTGGATTTGTTTGCGCTCGAAGGGGGATACCCTCGCCTGCGTTCCGCCGGAATGCCGTCCTCGGTTTATTTCCCCAGCTATATTGATACCTATGTTGAGCGCGATGTTGTGGGCTTGCTTGACGTGCGCAATAAAGCGGAGTTTCATAAGTTACTGTCCATAATTGCCCAGAGCGCCGGTGCTCTCATTAATATATCTTCGCTTTCTCGAGATACGGGTGTGAACGTATCGACCATTAAAAGCTGGTTGTCTATCCTGGAGCAGAGCTACCTGACGTTTTCACTGCAGCCTTATTATGCAAATGCCAGGAAACGTTTGACTAAAACGCCCAAGCTTTATTTTTACGACACGGGGCTGCTCTGCTACTTGCTCAAAATTGGATCACTGGAGCAACTTTTGGAGAGCCCTTATCTGGGGGCAGTTTTCGAAAACCTCATCGTTTCCGAAACGGCGAAGAGCCATCTCAACGTGGGCGAGAATCCCGAGTTGTATTTCTATAGGGACGACGGCAAGCGAGAAATCGATTTGCTCGACTGCACAAACTCAGGGAGTCCCAAGGCTATCGAAATAAAATCATCCAGAACGTATCACGATAAGTACGCCCGCCATTTACAGGCTGTATGCGATGAGATCGACATTGCAAAAGATGCGCGCTATGTTGTGGCCCGCGTGGATTCAACGTATGAGTCGAAAGACTGTAGCGTGGTCTCGGCGCGTGATTGGCTTTTGCGATAACAAGTTCGGCGTATTAACAACTGCCGCGAAGGGTCCGGATCCCTTTCGCGGCGGTTTTTTGCCGATCCGGTGCGCCTCAGATGCAAGTGAGTAGACTTTTTTGGATTTACCGAGCACATCGCGACAAATGCTCGGTAAAACTGCAGGTCAGCGCTGTGGCGATTTGGCGTGTGCTCGGATTCCTGCAAAAAATCTACTCACTTGGTTTTTGCTGTTAGAAGGCCGCCGCGAGGGAAAGTAGTTCCCTCGCGGCGGCCTTGGTGTTTTCCCAGATAAAACCTGCCAAAATAAACCTGTCCCTTTTTGGCAGGTCTCTATTTGGTATGGCTGACCGGTTTGGGCTGTCTTGGAGAAAGCCCATGAGGCGGCACACAGGCTAATCCTGCGTGTCGCCTCCGTACATGTAGACGATAAAGCCGTCGCCGGTGTCTTGGCTGTGATCTTCTAGGATGCGCTTCATGTTGAGGTGCTCGTAGAACTGCCAGTCAGAGTTGCAGTCGCTCATCAGGAAGAACTTGGTGCAGCCTGCCCGGGCGAGCTCGGCGCGGGCAAGGTCGATGAGCGCGCGGCCGAGCCCTTTGCCCTGCCACTCGGGCACGATGATGATGAGGTTGAGCTGGCCCTGGGCATACTCATTGCCCGTGGCGGCAAAGCGGTCGGCCGTGGCCTTCTCGCGGCTGTCGCCAAAGAGCGAGCCCTCGAGCTTGGCGTCGGCGGTCTTTGCCATCTCGGTTGCCTGGGCGAACATCTCGTCGTAGCAGGGCACCCACGTGGGATTGGTACGCGGCTTGCCGTCCTCGAAGATGCCGATGCAGCAGGCGGCGATAATGCGGCCCTCGGCCTCGGCGACAAGCGCGATAGGTGAGCGCTGTAGCTGCATGGTGATGTTAAAGCGCGCGCAGAAATCGGCAGCTTCGACGTCACCGCGGTTGCGCAGCGTGTTGCACCACAGCTGGTTGTAGATGGCGGCGATGCCAGCCAGGTCGTCGAGCGTGGCGGCGCGCAGGGTTACGTTGTCAAGGCTCATGGAGGCTCCTTCCAAGGTGGGTCAGGCCACCTCTGAGTGTGACATGGGCGCGCCGTCGCCGCATCAATCATTCGGCAGACGAGTCCCGTTCCCTCGGGGACGGAGGAAAAGGGGCCACGAGCGAGGATTTTCGGACGCTTGCTCGACGAGAGTGGATAATCTCCCACTTTCAGCGCGATCCTAGGCCAAAAACGGGAGATTATCCACTCTCGTGGTAAGCGACCCGCGCGTTATCCATTCCCTTTTTGGTTGGTCGTGCTTGCACTTTAGCGTGCGACAGCGGATAATGCCGAGCATTCGACGATTCAAGCTTAGACTTCTTTGATTGAGGAGGCCCCGCATGGCCATGGAATTTAAACGCAGGCTGCCGATCCCCATGGAGATCCGCGAGGAAATGCCGCTGTCCGCTGAGCTTACTGCTAAGAAGCAGGCATTCGACGCCGAGGTCGCCAAGGTCTTTACCGGCGAGGACGCGCGCAAGGTGCTCATCATCGGACCGTGCTCTGCCGACCGCGAGGACTCGGTCCTCGAGTACATGAACCGCCTGGCCAAAACCGCCGAGGAGGTCAAGGACAAGCTCATCATCATCCCGCGCGTCTACACCAACAAGCCGCGCACCAAGGGCACCGGTTACAAGGGCCTGCTGCACAACCCCGATCCCGAGGCGCCCGACGATCTGCTCGAAGGCGTTAAGGCCATTCGCCACATGCACTTGCGCGTCATCGAGGAGACTGGCTTCTTCACTGCCGACGAGATGCTCTACCCGTCCAACTACCAGTACCTCGTCGACCTGTTGAGCTACGTCGCCGTGGGTGCGCGTTCGGTCGAGAACCAGGAGCACCGTCTGGTGTCGAGCGGCATTTCGGTGCCGGTGGGCATGAAAAATCCTACAGCCGGTTCCACTACCGTCATGCTCAACTCCATCTACGCCGCCCAGGCGCACCAGAGCTTTATCTTCCGCAACTGGGAGGTCGAGTGCGACGGCAACCCGCTCGCGCACGCCGTCATGCGCGGCTACATCGGTCTCGACGGTCGCACTTACCCCAATTACCACTACGAGCACCTGGAGCGCCTTGCCGAGCGCTATACCGAGCACGCCGGCTACGCCAACCCGGCGGCGGTTATCGACTGCAACCATGACAACTCGGGCAAGCGCCCGCTGGAGCAGTATCGCATCTGCAAGGAAGTGCTCGACAGCTGTCGCCGCAACGAATCCATCTCCAAACTGGTCAAGGGCTTTATGATCGAGTCCTACCTGGAGGATGGCAACCAGCCGGTCGACGGCGGCGTCTTTGGCAAGTCGATCACCGACCCGTGCCTGGGCTGGGAAAAGACCGACTATCTGATCCACGAGATCGCGGAGCGTGTTTAGTTACGCGGGTTTACCAACCCGCGTAACGGCTCGACGCTGCGCGCCGCCCAGAGCGACAATTTGTCATTCAAAAGGCAAGGCATGACCAGAAGGTCAATGCCCTGCCTTTTTCATGCCAACTTGTACGCTCTGGACGGCGCTCGCTGTCCGTCCTCTACCTGCGGAGTTGTCCTGCTCCAGGGCACTCATTGGGGACAGACTTAAATGAGTGCTCGCAGAATGAGAGTGGATAGTCTGCCGTTTATAAGTAGTTGTTGGGGACGTTCTTGTTGTTTGACTAGTCGTTTAAGAACGTCCATTACAGTCGAAATTGTCAGCCCGGGACCGTCTCGG
>CABUDQ010000076.1 GCA_902490365.1 uncultured Collinsella sp.
ACAAGGAGGGCGCATGGGAGTTCTGCGCCTACGACGTCGACAAGGCTAACGAGTACCTCGACAAGGTTGCTCCTGCCGGTGCCAACGGCGACCGTGGCATTAGCGTGACCCTTTCCTACAACCAGGACGGTGGCCACAAGGAGATCATGGAGTCCATCATCGGCGACCTCGCCAAGGTCGGCGTTACCGCCGTCTCCGATACCCCTGAGTGGTCTGCGCTGCTCGAGCAGTACCAGAACTTCAACTATCAGTTCGGTCGTCTGGGCTGGATTGCCGACTACCCGATCATGGACAACTTCCTGTATCCGCTGTTCCACTCCGACTCCCTCGGTGGCGACAACCGCTCTGGTTACAACAACCCCGAGTTCGACGCCAAGGTCGACGAGGCCCGTACCACGGTTGACGACGAAGAGCGCGTCGCTAAGATGCAGGAGGCCGACGCAATGGTCGCTGCCGACTGCCCGGTCATCCCGGTGATGTTCTACACGCACACCATCGCTGGCTCCGATCGCATCAAGCACCTCTATGTCGATCCGCAGAAGCACGCCGAGCTGGGTACCGCCGAGCTCGCCTAAGAGTTTGCAGCTTCCGTGAGGGTCAAGTATTTACGTAGACCTCATGGGAAACATACAGTTCTCCCTAACCTGGGGTAAACTGGCTGATGGTAATTTTGGGATGCCGGTCTGGCGATCGGCATCCCATTTAGGTTAATCCCTAGATAGGGGAGTGGTATGGGTAAGTACATCGTTAAACGTGTGCTTCAGTTCATCCCGGTGTTTTTGGGCGTTACGCTGATTCTGTTCGCCCTCCAGAATATCGTGCCGGGAGATCCGATCAAGCTGATCGGTGGAGACAAGGCTCTGTCCCCCGAGGTAGAGCTTCAGCTTCGCGTACGCTATCACCTGGTCCAGACGGACGAGGACGGCAACGCGATCCTTGACGAGAACGGCGATCCCGTTCAGACGTCGCTTGTAGACCGTTATCTGTATTACATGAACGGTCTGCTTCATGGCGATCTGGGTAATTCGTACCAGCGCAAGCTGCCGGTTACGGAAATCTTTGCCCAAAAGTATCCGTATACGGTCAAACTTGCCGCGTGCGCCATCGTGCTCGAGGCAATCATGGGTATCGGTGCGGGTATCATTTCGGCAGTAAAGCGTTATTCCTTCTGGGATATTTTGGTTACGCTCACCACGTCGATCCTCGTTGCTGTCCCGGCCTTCTGGCTTGGTATGTTGCTGCAGCTGTTCTTTGGCGTCATCCTCAAGGATGCCACCGGCGGCGCATTCTCCATGCCGATTTCGGGTGCCGGCGGTTCCAGCTCTCAGTATCAGGATTGGATGCACTATGTGCTTCCGACCATTACGCTGGCTTCGGTTTCGACCGCTTATGCTGCCCGCATTATGCGTTCGCAGCTGCTTGACGTCATGAACCAGGATTACATCCGTACGGCAAAGGCCAAGGGTCTCTCCAGTCGCGCGATCATCATCAAGCATGCGCTTAAGAATGCACTCATCCCCGTCGTTACCTATATCGGTGTCGACTTTGGCGGCATGCTTTCGGGTGCCATCCTGACCGAGACGGTCTTTAACTGGCCCGGTATCGGCTATGAGGTCTATCGCGCTATTAGCATGCGTGACTGGCCCATCGTTATGGGCGGCGTTACGCTCATCGTTGTCGTCGTCATGGTGATCAACCTGCTCGTCGACATTAGCTATGCATTCCTCGACCCGCGTATCCGCCTTGGCGGTCCGTCGGATAAGGCCTAAGGGAGGTACGTCTCATGCAGGAAACTGATTCTCAGTCTCAGGAGCAAGCTACCGCCACCAAGGCCGCATCTGCTCCCGCCAAGTCCCGCACGCTGTGGGGCGACGCTTTTAAGCGTCTTCGTAAGAACAAGCTCGCCGTTATCGGTGTCTGCTGGATTATCATCGTCGTTTTGGTTGCCCTGACCGCCGATCTGTGGGCTAAGCCCTGGCTCGGTTCGCCGACGGCTTCCGACTCGACCACCATGGCCGAGACGTCGCTGCTGGCTCCGTGTGCCGAGCACCCGTTTGGCACCGACGCCCTTGGCCGCGACATTCTCGTCCGCGTTATCTACGGTGCACGCGTTTCGCTGTCCGTCGGCATTATGGCCACCGCCATCTCCACGGTGATCGGTTTGGTCATGGGTGCTCTGGCCGGTTTCTACGGCGGAATCTGGGATACGATCATCATGCGCTGCGCGGACATCTTCCTAGCGTTCCCGTACGTGCTGTTCGTCGTCGCCATGATCGCCGTTATCGGCCGTGGTCTTCAGAACGTCTTTATCGCCATCGGTGTTCTCGGCTGGCCTTCGATTGCGCGCGTCTTCCGATCTGCAATCCTGACGGTCAAGGAAAACGACTATGTTGACGCTGCGCGCGCGATGGGTGCATCCGATGCTCGTATCGTCGTGCGTCACATCTTCCCGAACTCCGTCGCGTCCATCGTGGTCTACGCGACTATGAACATTGGTGGCGCCATTCTGACCGAGTCCGCTCTGTCCTTCCTCGGCATGGGCGTTATTCCGCCTACGCCTTCGTGGGGCTCCATGATTCAGGACGGTCAGCAGTATCTACTGACCGCTCCCTGGATGATGATCATGCCCGGTCTGGCAATTCTCTCGACGGTGCTCGCCTTCACCCTGCTTGGTGACGGTCTGCGCGACGCCCTCGACGTCAAGATGAAGGACGCATAAGGATGAAGAAGAACAAGAACTATGTGGACCTGAAGGACCAGCCGGTTCCCGAGGGCCAGCATCTGCTCGAGGTCGATGACCTTAAGATGTATTTCCATACCGAGGACGGTGTCGTTCGCGCTGTCGACGGTGTGTCCTACACGCTCGATCGCGGCGAGACCCTGGGTGTCGTCGGTGAGTCCGGCTCCGGTAAGTCCGTGACCGCCATGACCATCATGGGCCTCATCTCGATGCCTCCGGGAAAGATTGAGGGCGGCGACGTTCGCTATCGCGGTCGTTCTATCCTCGAGATGACCGAGGAAGAGATGCAGCACATCCGCGGTAACGACATCGCGATGATCTTCCAGGATCCTATGACCTCCTTGAACCCGGTCTATAAGATCGGCAAGCAGGTGGGTGAGGGCCTTCGTCTGCACCGTGGTTACTCCAAGCAGGAGGCGCTCAAGCGCGCCACCGAGCTTTTGGACCTCGTTGGCATTCCCGAGCCCGAGAAGCGCGTCAATGAGTATCCGCACCAGTTCTCGGGCGGTATGCGTCAGCGTGTCATGATTGCTATGGCCCTTGCCTGCGATCCCGATATTCTGATTGCCGACGAGCCCACGACTGCCCTGGACGTTACCATTCAGGCTCAGATTATTGAGCTTATGCAGGAAATGCAGGAGAAGAACGGCAACGCCATCATCATGATTACCCATGACCTGGGCGTCGTCGCCGATATGGCCGATAAGATCATGGTTATGTACGCCGGCCGTCCTGTCGAGTTCGGTACTGCTGAGGAAATCTTCTACGAGAGCCGCCACCCCTACACCTGGGGCCTTATCCGCTCCATCCCGGAACAGGCCATCGATGAGAAGAAGCCTCTTACGCCGATTCACGGCAACCCGCCTTCGCTCATGAACTTGCCTGAGGGCTGCGTTTTCTCTCCTCGTTGCCCCTATGCGACGGACAAGTGCCGCAAGCAGCGCCCCGAGCGCGTTGTCACCGAGTCTGGTCATTACTCTGCGTGCCACTACTCCGGTGACCCCGAGTTCCTCAAGAACGCTCCTGAGACGTCCCGTACGCGCAAGGATTCCAAGAAGGGAGGCGAGGCGTAATGGCAGATACCAACGAGCGTACTCCGCTGCTGAAGGTCGAGCACCTCTCTAAGGAGTTTCCCGCTGAGTCCGGCATGTTCGCCAAGCGCTTCTCTAAGCGTGTCGTCTCTGCTGTGAATGACATTTCGTTCGAGATTTATCCGGGCGAGACCTTTGGCCTGGTCGGCGAGTCTGGTTGCGGTAAGTCCACCACGGGCCGCACCATCATGCGCCTGACCAAGCCGACGGCCGGCAAAGTGTTCTTCCAGGGCAAAGATGTTGCCGAGATGAGCAAGCATGAGATTAAGGACATGCGTCGCGAGATGCAGTTCATCTTCCAGGACCCCTATGCTTCGCTCAATCCTCGTATGACCATTGGCGAGATCGTCTCCGAGCCCATGACCATTCATGGCGTGGGTACCAAGGAGGAGCGCATTGAGCGCGTCCGCGAGCTGCTGGACGTCGTCGGCCTGAACCCCGAGCACATCAACCGCTATCCGCACGAGTTCTCGGGCGGTCAGCGTCAGCGTGTCGGCATCGCCCGCGCGTTCGCTCTGAAGCCCAAGCTGATCATCTGCGACGAGCCCGTTTCCGCTCTGGATGTTTCCATTCAGGCCCAGGTTCTGAACCTGCTCAAGGAACTTCAGGACAAGTTTGGTACGGCGTATCTGTTTATCGCCCACGACCTGTCCGTCGTGCAGCACATCTCCGATCGCGTTGCCGTTATGTATCTGGGTAAGATGGTCGAGGTTTCGGACTGGAAGACGCTCTACAGCGAGCCTCGCCATCCGTACACGCAGTCGCTGCTGTCTGCCGTGCCGGTTCCCGATCCTGATATCCAGAAGACCCGCAAGCGCATCATCCTCGCTGGCGATCCGCCGTCGCCGCTAGATCCGCCGACCGGCTGCCGTTTCCACACGCGCTGCCCGATCGCGCAGGGCATCTGCTCCGAGAAGCTTCCTGAGTTTAAGGAAGTTGCCCCGGGCCACTGCTGCGCCTGCCACTTCGCGGAGCCGTTCCCGATCAAGGAATCTCACATCGACCTGTAGTCGGCTGTTTGTCCGGGCCCGTGCTGGACTTAGTTTTCAGAACGTCCTCGACCATGGAAACCCCCTTATCCTGCCCCTGGGGGGCTGGGGATAAGGGGGTTTCCTGGTCTGCGGAATGTTCTGAAAACTAAGTCCAGCACGGGCTCTGTGTTACCGATGCGGGGGGGGGCGATTCCTTGATCGCTCACTTAATCTAATGGGATAGTTAGTGAGGCCGGAGCAAAAGCTCCGGCCTCCTTATATAAGGGCTCGGCAAAGCCGAGCCACTAAATTTATATCAGCCCCAGAACATATTTGAGAACTGTGCCCGGAGTACATACTCCTAGGGCCGGAATGAGGTTGCTTTCCAACGCATTCCGCAGGGGGCGGCATTATTTTGTAGCGCGAAGCGCGAATCAAAATAATGCCGCATGCCCGAGGACGCGTTGGAAAGCAACCTCATTCCTGCCCGAACAGGTCAGTCTACCTGCGCATTTACAAATTCGTAAACTTTTTTGAAAAAAGTGCTTGCACAGTTCTCGAATCATAGGTTATTATTTTCCTCGTTGAACGCGCGGGTCCAACAAAACGAACTGC
>CABUDQ010000077.1 GCA_902490365.1 uncultured Collinsella sp.
GCGCCGAATGCTCGCCATCGAAATTTATCGATGGCCTATTTCAGACTGTAATGGGTATCGGTCGCAACGTGCCGCTACCCTTGCGTTTCGCCATTAGTCGCTTCGTTGATGGCGCGGTACTCGGCACTCAGCTCGCGCGCCAGCTCTTCCTTGCTTGGAAGATACGGCAGGTATTTGGCGGCAAACACTTGGTCGTTGTCTTCGGGCAGCGTGTACTCGACAATCGAATCGCTTTTGTCCGCGCGGAGCACGATGCCTATGGGCGGATTGTCGCCTTCGTTCATGAGCTCGCGTGTGTAGTAGTTCACATACATTTGCATCTGGCCCAGGTCCTGATGCGTAAGGTCATCGGTCTTAAGGTCGATGAGCACGAAGCAGCGCATCAGATAGTTGTAAAACACAAGGTCAATATAGAAATGGCGCCCATCAAAGGTGATGCGCTTTTGGCGCGCCTCGAAAGCGAAGCCACGGCCAAGCTCCAGCAGGAACTTCTGAAGATGCGTTATGAGTGCCTGCTCTAGATCGCTCTCGCGAAACGCAGCATCGTCCGTGAAACCTAAAAACTCCAGTACGTATGGGTCGCGGATGATATCCTCGGGGCGACGAGCCGGGGCGCTCTTTTGGATTTCCTTGGTGACGGCCTCCTTGTCCTTGCTGGCAAGTAGGCGCTCTCGGAACATGGTGTTGATCTGGCGTTCGAGCTGACGCGTGCTCCAGCGAGAATCGGCGCATTCGTTCATGTACCATGTTCGAGTTTCGGGGTCAGGAATGCGTATTAACCTGCGGTAATGTGTCCAGCTCAATTCGGGACGCAGTGAGTCCCGAATTGGAAATGCAAGATGGAACTGACGCATTTTACGCAGCTCTCTTGCTTCAAAACCTTTACCAAAATCCTTGGTAAGTCTGATTGCGAGGGCCTTGAGCAGCGCCTCTCCATACTTGGCGCGCTCCTCTCCGCCCTGCTCATCAACAATGCTCTTGCCGATATCCCAATACGCCTCAACCATCGCAAAGTTAACGGCGGTATAGGCCTTGTCGCGAGCGGCGTTGAGAATCGAGGAAACCTGCTTGTAAAAAACTTCTGGCACGATTGCCGATTCTCCACGGTTTACCAGTTCGCCCATCACTGTCGCCCCACTTTCCTCTTGTGGAATGCATCTTTATCGCATTTAGTTTAAAGCCTCGCGCGGACACGAATTGCTGTGCTGTCTGGCACCTTCGCATGGGAGCCTTGCGGTGACTAAAATGTGGCCATAGAGGCAGTTTTAGCGAACCCCGCGGGAGTGACACGCATGGATAACAACACTTTGCTGTTCCAGGACAAAGGTTCGGGTAGGTTTAAAGACGTTAAGGTCTACCCCAACCGTATTGAGGTGCTCAAGAAGGGCGCTTTTGGTGGCAAGCACACCGAAATTGTCTATCTTAAGGACATTACGGGCGTCAATAGAATCAAAGGCCGCGATGTTTTTCTGCGTAACAGGCTGTTGACTGCTTGCGTCTTTAGCCTGAGCAGCCGTGCGAAGACCCAGGAGTTTGTTAACGCGCTGAACATGGTGATGTAGCCTATGGCGGCGTTCGGGCCACGGTAAAAATCGGGGGCACAGAACGGTGTCCTGCGCCCCCGATTGAGTCGATGTGTCTAAAAGGCCGTCTTGCCTATTCGCTATCGTCCCCAGCGTTTTCGCGGTCATTGGTAAGCATTGCCGCGCCAGCGACTGTTGTCGCCACGGCGGCAGCGGCGAGCCCGGCGGCAATGCCGGAGCCGTCGCCCGTGTCGGCGAGTTTTCCGCCCGAGTTCTTGCCCTTGTTGTCCTTGCCGTTCTTGTCGGTGCTGCTCGCGTTGGTGCCGTTGCCGGTGCCGGTGCCGCCTGCACTGCCCGAGGCCGCTACGGTAAAGCTTGCGGCTCCGTCGCTGGCGAGCGTGTAGTTCTGTGCCGCGTCGCCCAAGAGACCGTTCACGCGCACCCAGTACGTTCCTGCGGCAAATGTTTCGCCCTCGGCCATTGCTGTGCCCGGAGCGCCGTTCGCGTCGTGCACAAACTCGAGCTGGGCCGTGCAGGCATCGGTTTCGAGCTTGCCCTCGAGTGATGCCGCAATCTTGGCGCGCACGTCTTCGCCGGCCTTAAGGCCTTCAAGCCCCTCAAAATGGGGCGTCAGCGCGCGCGGGTCGATATCGATGGGCACGAAACCCTGCAGCCCCGTAACGGTCTCGTTGCCCAGGGCGTCGACATCAACGTATTCGATGGCAAATGCACGGCCCGAGGCTGCTACGTTGAGTACGTTGCTGCTGTCGACGAGGCAGAAATGGCCCTCGCCAACGGTCTTGCCATCCTGGAGCGAGGCATCGCTCAGCGAGTCGCCGTACGTCATGCGCATGCGGTTCGGGAGGTAGTACGAAGCTGTCTGCTTGTGCGGTGTATCGTAATTGCGTTGGTAGACGCTCCGGGCCAGTGCCGCATCAACAAAGTCGGATACGATGATGCCAATGTGCTTGAGGTAATCTGACTTTGTATCCTCGGTGCCGCTGGGATTGATGTACGGGCTCTTGTACAGATGCTCGTTGACTACTCGTGCCGAGGTAAAAGGATTGCCTCCGTGCGACAAGCCCGTGCAGCTGGTGTAGTTGATAGACCAGCAACGCTCCTGGACTTGCACCTTGGCCCTGTCATCGTCCACGACGTCCACCTTGTTGCGCGTGCGCCCGGTCGTTTCCTTCAGCGCATTATCGACCCAGCTGAGCTTGTCGGTTCCCGTGAGTTTGTACTTGTCCTGGGCGTATACCTTGGTGCAATAGGGCTCTTTGTCGCCTGTTTCCCCCGCGGCTTCAAAGCCCCGCGCGTCTTGGACGAGACACATAGTGGTGCTGTCGGAGTGAGCCTTGATCTTGTCATCCCATTCGGTAAGGTCGAGGCCCCACGTATGGCCGCTTGCACTGTTGCCGGCGAGCCTAAATCGACGCAGCAGAACGATCTTTCCGCGCACCTCGCCCAGCGTGGGGACGTGGCTCGACGTGTAGAACAGGTTGGGGTTATCGGCCATAACCTTGGCGAAGGCCGTCGTTATGCTTTCGTCGGTAGCCTCATCGTTGCCGCGCGATGCGAGCATGATGAGCACTTCTGACGGGTTTTCGTTCAAAAACGTTTTGAAGTACCCGATGACATCGGAGAGATGCAGATAGTTCCCGTCTTTTTTGAGTAGGTAGAAAATCCCGTGGTCGATACCGGGGTCGTCGCCCTTTCCGAGTCGGATATCAAAATAGCGGATTCCCTCGAGCAACTGCGTGGGAATGTAATCCTGCTGGCATTTTACTTGCGAGGATTGGGGCTCAGTGTCGTTGTCCACGCTGCAGGTGCCCGAATCGTGCGTACCCGGGATGCTCAGCTCGTCGAGGAACTTGTTGTCGTCGACGTATTTCATCCAACATGGCCCATCGACGTAGCTGCTGTACGTGATCCAGTCGAGGCTGCTAACCGTGGCATCGTTCTTTTTCATGTCGTAACCGATAAGTTCGAGCTCCCACGGAATGCTCTTACTCTTATGGCAGATCTTATTGTTGTCCTGGTCTTTGCCGTTCGATTCTATTGCCAAGTACTTAATGTCTTTTTTCTCGGTTTCTTTCTCGACCGTGCGGTCTCGGATGATATAGGTTCCGTTTGATTGGCGCTCGAACGCAAAAGCGCGGCTGGGCTTGTTGTCATACTCGCCGCCCCATACGTGGATGACCTTTCCATCTTTGTCCGAGTCGTCGTCGACCGACCAAATGCTGTAGCCCGTCTTTTTATGCTCTTCGAAATTGAGCAAGGTGCGGATAGCATACCAGTTTGTATCGTCATTCTTGGTCGTTACGTTCTCAAGGATGAGCTTGTTGGACGTACCGTCATTAAACAGGTGGCAGACGTTGCCGCGAACGTTGCCGTCTTGGTTGACGCTTGCAGTACGAAAATAGTCCGCGGGGCGAAGGCGAATGACGAAATTACCGAGGTGCTCCGCCGGTTTGGGCGTGTCGTCTGCAAATGCCGCTCGCAGGGGAATGCCCGGTGCCGCGGTTTCTGGCAGGCTTGCAAGTGGCGACAGCGCCGCAAGACCTAAGCCCAGCGTAAATGCTCGGCGGCTGATGGCATGGTGTTCGGCCATGACTCCTCCATTCGCAGGGTGCGGTTATGCGATAGTTTTGGTCACTATACTGCCCAGATGTTTAAAGATGCTGGTTTAATTGTCTGCGCGGCGCAATAAATCGGTGGGCGGACGTGTTGGGGTGTTTGTCGTTTTCGTACTGTTGCCACATTTGGGGCGGTTCCGGCGTCCGGCATCCTCGCGTTCGTCGGCTACAGGCATAAGAAAGGGAGGGTCGGTTTACCGGCCCTCCCTGGGTACGAAGCGCTGGGGTACCGTCGCTTGTTTGCACTGCGACCGTGTTTCCCGTTGCGCTCGCCAGTCGCTTAGCGCTTGATCTCGATATCGTCGAGCTTGACGTCCATGGCCTCGGTCTTGGCCTCGGCGATGTCGTCGGCAAATTCCAGAGACTTCATCATGGTCTCGACGGCGTCCTTGTGCTCCTCGACGTTGTCGATACGCACATACACACTGCCGCCGTCAACGTCGGTGAAGTATTCGGTCGTTACGCCGCCCGAGTGTGTATAGGAAGCGTTGCGCCAAGTCTTGCCGTTGTACTTGACGGGGTCATTCTCGGTCCACTCAAAGCTGGCATTCCACTTTGCCTCGTAGTCGAACAGCTCGTCGGCGTTCTTGTCAGGATCGAAGACGGGGATGAAGCGATCGCTGGCGTGCTCGCTCTCGGTGAACTTAAACTGGGCCCTGTCGGCAGTGTCGCCTGCGACGTCGGTGATCTCGACGCCCTCGGGGACCTCGACCTTAAACCAAATGAAGTCGGTCCTCATATCCACGGCTGGCTTTTCTGCTCCGCCGCCACCGCCACTGCCGGTAGCGCCGCCGCTGCCACCGCAGCCCACCAGGGCAACCGCGGCAAAGAGACTGATGCAGAGGGTGAGAATCGCAAAGGCCTTCTTTTTCATGGTCGTGTCCTCCTCGATCTGTAACCGCCCATGGATTACCTGCCTTTACTGTACGCGTGGACGGCTCGCTAGGGTGGGCCATGTGTCCCATTCTGAGGGCTGGAATTGCGCCGACAAGTGGCAATATGCGCGGGTCCAAAAGAGGGGAGGGCCGATGCTGTCGGCCCCATTACAGTCTGAAATAGGCCATCGATAAATTTCGATGGCGAGCATTCGGCGC
>CABUDQ010000078.1 GCA_902490365.1 uncultured Collinsella sp.
GACTTGCAGCGACGGACCTCGGGACGCTCTTACACCACGTCTGCGCGCGCCACCGCACGTCCCATTCCGAGTGGCAATTCCTGGTCACAGTTTCCGCAGATACAAGGCGACAGTCCGCCGCCCTTATCACATGCCTTCAAACATGCGATCCAGAAACACAAAACAGCAGATAGAATGCTCTTTTTCAAAAAAGTACACGTCCCTAAACTTACCAAGGTTTCATATCTAGCTACCGTTCACGGTCGCCGATTACCGCCCACCGATTCAAACAAGAAATATGTCGCCAAAAGCAGGTCATCTACCTGCATGGTTAGATTTTGGTCAGCTTTTGGTCAGCTGAGCGGCAAGTTCCAGCTGATACGTTTTTGCCACCCAAAAGGAGGCGGTAGCTCATGACCCATTGCAATGACCAGCTCATCGACCAACTGCTCACTCAAGCCGAACAAGAGGGGCGCTGTCTGATTCCCCCGAGCTCGGCGATCCGAAAAGCGCTCCTTCGGCGCACCGGCGGCACGGTTGTCTCGCCCATGCCGGGGTTGTTTGCGCGAAAAACGCGCTGGAATGAACTCAACCGAGCGCAACGCCATTGCGAAATCCTCCGCGCCCTTGCGATCATCCACCCCGATTGGACGTTCTGCTCGTTTTCGGCCGCCTGTCTGCTGGGGCTCGAGGTCTCGTGGCGACACCTGAATGTCGTGCATGTCTGCAGCGCCACCAAGCCGTCGGCTCGCCCGGGCGCGCATATTCAGCGGCATCAGATCGATCCGGTCGGAGCAATCCGCCTGTCCGGCATATCGGTAACGCCGCCCATTCAAACGGTGACGGATTGTCTGTTGCAGACCGGTTTTGCCGACGGCATGCCCATTGCCGATTCGGCGATCTCAAAGCTCGGCCTTGCGCCGGAACAGCTGATGGAGGCCGTTGAGCAACGAGCGACTGCCCGCAATGGTCGCGCGATTCGCACCGCCCTCACAACGCTTCGATATGCCGACGCCCGCGCCGAGAGCGGCGGGGAATCGGTCGCCCGAGCCGTCATGATCGAGACCGGCTTTGCACCCGACCAACTTCAATACGAGCTGACGGATCCCTTCGATTCGACCGAAAGCATGCGAACGGATTTTGCCTGGGAGCGTCAAGCCAGGGAGCTCACGCTGGGCGAACTCGATGGGCTCATCAAATATACCGACCAGACCATGCTGGCCGGACGCACCACCGCCGAGGCGCTCGTTGCCGAACGACAGCGTGAGGCGCATCTATCGCTTTACGGTCATCCCTTGCTGCGCTTTACCATGAACGAAGTCCGTTCGGCAGGCATGTTCGCGAAAAAGCTGCAGACGGCAGGCATCCGGCAGACCGCGCTGCCGACATGGCTCAACGATATTGAGCTGTAGGGGCTACCGAGCTTATGCCCGCCTGCCTACCAAACCGGGACACGCTTTCCGGTTGGCAGCACCCGCGGAAACCATGTCCCAGACTGAGTGCTCAAAACGGGACGCGCTTTCCAGATGGCATGCCTAGCGGAAAGCGTATCCCGGAATCAAGGCCTAGAACGGGACACGCTTTCCGGTTGAACGCCCAGCGGAAATTACATCCCGGAATAGACGCTCAAACTGGGATACATTTTCCGCTGAGGGCCGATCCGGAAACCGTGTCCCACTCCGAGCGTCAATTCTGGGATGAACTTTCCGCCAGAGGGTTCAGCCGGAAACGGCATCCCACTCTGAAGCAAAATTCTGGGACGCAGTTTCCGGTTGAGGGCTGTTCCGGAAAGTGTGTCCCATTCCAGGCGCGGATTCCGGGACGCACTTTCCGTTTGAAGCTCCAACCGGAAAGCGCGTCCCACTCTGGAGCCGAATTCCGGGACACGCTTTCCGCCAGAGGCTCTACCGGAAAGCGCATCCCATTCTGAGCATCGATTCCGGGTCGCAGTTTCCGCCTGAGAGCCGATCCAGAAACTGCATCCCATTCTGAGCGCCAATTCCGGGACGCAGTTTCCGCTCCAAACAAAAGGCCCCGGCTCGCGATGGAACTGGGGCCAAAGGCGCAGCATATACAGTTGATGTTGAGCGCGAACAGCCCGTCAGCAATGGCCGTTCGCGCTCCACCCTACCCGCGGTGACGGGCGCGGCTGTACGGCGTATCCACCATGGGCAGATCCGGACGCAGCTTGCCGTCAAACGCGCGGTAGGCATTCTGCACGGCGGGCGCCGTGGGGATCGTTGCAATCTCGCCGATGCCCTTGCCACCATATGCCACGGGCAGCAGCTCGTCCTTCTCCACGTAGATGGCGTGGATATCCGGAATCTCGGGCGCACGGAACAGCCCGAGCGTGCCGTACCTTGCCTGGGGTACGCAGTCCTTGAGCGGCCAATCCTCGGTAAGCGCATAGCCCATACCCATGAGCACGCCGCCTTCGATCTGACCCTGGATGGAGATGGGATTGACAACCTTGCCGGAATCGTGCGCGGCATAGACCTCGCTCACGCGGCCGTCATCGTCCAAAATGACCACATGTGTGGCAAAGCCGTAGCAGATGTGGCTCTTGGGGTTGGGAACATCCGCATCCAGCTTGTCGGTCGGCTCCAGGTACACGTAGCCAAACTCACATCCCTCGAGCGCCTTGATGGCGGCCGCGGGATCCTGAGGATGCGTACCCTGGCCGGCGACGAGCTCCTGCGTGTGCAGCTGATAGGCGCGACCGTCATCGTACTCGATCTTAACGCCGTCGCCATGCGCACTCACGGGAGCATCGGGCGCAGGCTTGTCGGCCTCGATGCCAACCATGGCATCGCGCAGCAAGAAGGCGGCGCCGCGCACGGCCTCGCCGGTCACGACCGTCTGACGCGAGCCAGACGTGGTGCCGGAGTCGGGAGCGTTCTCGGTGGAGCACTCGCCATTGGCAATGCAGCTCAGCGGCAGACCGCAGGCCTCGGCAACGTCCTGCAAAAAGACGGTGTTGCAGCCCTGGCCGATGTCGGACGTGGCGGCGTAGACCACGGCGCAGCCATCCTCGACGCGAATCTTGCAGCGACCGGCATCGGGCAGGCCCACGCCCACGCCAGCGTTCTTCATGGCGCAGGCAATGCCGGCGTGGCCGGGATACGCGTAGTAGGCATCCTTGACCTCGAGCAGCGTCTCCTTAAGCGCCGTGGAGCAGTCGGCAATCTGACCATTGGGCAGAACCTCGCCCGGCTCGATGGCGTTTCGGTAGCGAATCTCCCACGGATCCAGGCCAACCTTCTCTGCCAGCAGGTCGATCAGGCTCTCGAGCGCAAACTCGGACTGGCAAACGCCAAAGCCTCGGTACGCGCCGGCGGGCGGGTTGTTGGTGTAGTAGCCAAAGCCGCGAATGTCGGTGTTCTGGTACTTGTAGGGGCCGACGGCATGCGTACAGGCGCGCTCGAGCACCGGGCCGCACAGCGACGCGTAGGCGCCGGTGTCAAAGTTGATCTCGCAATCCAGGCCGGTAAAGTTGCCCTCGGCGTCGCAACCCAGCGTAAAGGTACCGTCCATGGCATGGCGCTTGGGATGGAAAGCGAGCGACTCGGCACGCGTGAGCTTGCACTTCACAGGACGCTGGAACTTATATGCGGCGAGCGCGGCCAGGTGCTGGACCGAAACGTCCTCCTTGCCGCCAAAGCCGCCACCCACGAGCATGGTCTCGACGACCACGCGCTCGGGCTCGTTGTCCCAGCCAAACATGTGGGCGCACTCTTTGCGCGTATCGTAGGCGCCCTGGTCGGTCGACTGCACCTTGACGCCGTTCTTGTACGGGAAGGCGACGGCGCACTCGGGCTCCAAGAAGGCATGCTCAGTAAAGGGCGTGGTAAAGCGCTGCGTCACGGTGAACGCGCTCTCCGCCAGCGCCTTGGCGGCGTCGCCACGCGTCACGTGACGGCTCTGGCATACATTGTCCTTGAGCTCCACCGTGTTGCCAAAGGCAAAGAAGCTGTCGTGCAGGCGCGGGGCGTCGGTGGCCTTGGCCTCGGCGATGTTGCGCACGGGCTCCAGCGGCTCGTAATCGATCTTTACGAGCTTCTTGGCCTTCTCGAGCGTCGCCTCGTCCTCGGCAACCACCAGCACGATGGCGTCACCCACGCAGCGGGTGATATCGCCCTGGGCGATCATGACGTCCCAGTCCTGGATAAGGTGGCCGACCTGGTTGACCGGCACGTCCTCGGCGCGCAGGATGCCCACCACGCCGGGCAGGGCCTCGGCCTTGGAGGTATCGATGGAGAGCACACGGGCGCGCGGATACTTGGAGCGCACGGCGCTGGCGTAGGTCAGACCCGGCTGGTCGAGGTCGTCGATGTCGTCGGGATACTTGCCCTCGCCGAGCACCTTCTTGCGCACGTCGATACGGAAGGCGCGCTTGCCCACGCCGTAGTCGTCGCCGCGCTCCAGATCATCGTCGATTTGCTTTTCGCCACGGAGCACCGCAGCGGCCAGCGAGATGCCCTCGATAATCTTTTTGTAGCCGGTGCAACGGCAGACGTTGCCGCGGATGGCGTACTTGATCTGCTCCTCGGTAGGCTCGGGATCTTCTGCGATCAGCGCTGCACCCGCCATGACCATGCCGGGGATGCAAAAGCCGCACTGCACGGCGCCCACGGCGCCAAAGGCGTACACAAAGGCCTCGCGCACGTCCTCGGGCAGGCCCTCGACGGTCACGATGTTGCGGCCAGCGGCAAGCGCGGTGGTCAGCACGCAGGCCTTGACGGCCGCACCGTCCACATGGATGGTGCAGGTACCGCAGGCGCCCTCGGAGCAGCCATCCTTGGCGGAGTGAATGTGCAGGTCGTCGCGCAGGTAGCGGAGCAGCGG
>CABUDQ010000079.1 GCA_902490365.1 uncultured Collinsella sp.
GCCTCGCCGCGCACGGCCTTTAAGTTTGGCGAGATCAGCGACCCCACGCAGATGTACCTCTCCGACCTGTACACCATTTCGCTCAACATTTGCGGCAACGGCGGTATCTCGGTGCCGCTGGGACTGGGCGAGGACACTCAGCTGCCCGTTTCTGCCCAGCTGGTGGGACCTGCCTTTAAGGACCGTCAGCTGCTCACGTTTGCCCGCGCCCTGGAGCGCGGCTTTGCCGATGCCGCCACGGGTGCGCCCGTGCTTTCCGTCGCGCCCGATTTTGCCGGGAAGGGAGGCGAGCTGTAATGAAGGAGCTTTCCGAGGTCCTGCAGGATTGGGAGGCCGTGATTGGCCTGGAGATCCATACCGAGCTCACCGCACTCGATACCAAGATGTTCTGCAACTGCAAACTCAGCCACGATGACGAGCCCAACGCCAACGTGTGCCCGGTGTGCCTGGGCCTGCCCGGCGCCCTGCCGGTGCCCAACAAGCGCGCCATCGAGAGTATCGTCAAGGCGGGTCTGGCCACCAACTGCGAGATCCAGCGCCACTCGATGTTCTACCGCAAGCACTACTTCTATCCCGATATGGCCAAGAACTTCCAGACCACGCAGGGTCCGGTCGCCTTTGCCATGTACGGTCACCTTGATCTGGATGTGACCGGTCGCGGTGCCGCCGAGCGCCCCGAATGCGCGTTTGGCGAGGCCGAGGCCCAGAGCCTGGCGAGCGCCTCGGCCAACGCCGAGGGCTTGTCCACGTCCATGACGTCGACCATGCGCGAGGGCAACCAGCGCGCCGGCCACCTGGCCAGCTATGACGCGTCCAACTTGCAGATGCCCGAGCGTCGCGAGGACGGTTCCTACACGGTGCCCATCCGCATCCTGCGCATCCACATGGAGGAGGACGCCGCCAAGATGGTTCACGTGGGCGGCGCCGAGGGCCGCATTACCGCCGCGGCCGAGTCGCTCGTCGACTACAACCGCTGCGGCACGCCGCTGATCGAGCTCGTCACCGAGCCCGACCTGCGCACGCCCGAGGAGGCTCGCCTGTTTATGGAGAAGCTCCGCCGCATCTTTGTGACGCTGGGCATTTCGGACTGCTCCATGGAGAAGGGTTCCATGCGCTGCGATGGCAACGTGTCGCTGCGCCGCCGCGGCGAGACCAAGCTGGGTACCAAGACCGAGCTCAAGAACCTCAACTCGTTTAAGAGCCTGCATGACGGCCTTGCCTACGAGATCTGCCGTCAGGCCGAGGTGCTCGAGGAGGGCGGCATCATCTATCAGGAGACCCGCCACTGGGAGCCCAGCCGCAAGCGCACCGTGGTCATGCGTGTGAAGGAAACGGCCGACGACTATCGTCTGTTCCCCGATCCCGACTTGGCGCCGTTCGACCTGGACGACGAGTTTATCGATCGTTGCCGTGGCGAGATCCCCGAGCTGCCCGATGCCAAGCGCGCTCGTTTTGAGGCCGACTTTGGCATTAAGACGGCCGACGCCGAGCAGATTGCCGGCGACCCGGAGTTTGCCGAGTTCTTTGAGGCCGCCGCTGCCGGTATGGCTGGCAAGGAGGCCCAGACGGTCGCAAACCTGCTGGTCAACGAGATGATCGCCTACCTTAAGGGAGCGGGTGTGTCGCTCGCCGAGTCCGGCATCGCGCCGGCTCAGGTGGCAGCGCTGGCTAAGCTGCTGGCGACCGACGCCATCAGCTCCAACCAGGCGCACGAGGTCTTTGAGGCCATGGCCCAGACCGGCGACGACCCCAACAAGATCGTCGACGAGCGCGGTATGCGTCAGGTGAGCGATGCCGGCGCGCTGCAGCCGATCGTGGACGAGGTGCTGGCAAACTGTGCCGATCAGGCGCAGCAGTATCGTGACGGCAACCAGAAAGTCATCGGCTTTTTGGTGGGCCAGTGCATGAAGGCAAGCCGCGGCAAGGGCAACCCCAAGCTCTTCAACGAGTTGCTGAGAACGTCGCTCTCGTAAACGGGAACCGAGGGGCCGGGCGCAGGGCCTTGCCTCTCAATTTCGGACAGTCCTGACTCACGACGGAGGCGCCACTGGCGCCTCCTGTTCGTGCGGAACTCATTGAGAGGCAAGGCCCTGCGCCCGGCCCCTCGGTTCCGTGACGACTCGGCCGTTCGGGTCAGGCGGGCTGAATGGAATTTGGTGAATGAGGGCGCCGTTGGTGCCTTCATTCTTTATATATGTTGGGAGCGCCAGGTGGTGGGGGTGGTGCTGGTGTATTGTCTGAATGCTTGGGCGAAGGCGGCCTGCTGAGGGTAGCCTAGACGCTCTGCCACCTGCGCTATCGTGAGCGAGCTATCGGCCAAAAGGTCCTGTGCTCGCTCCATACGGCGTCTGCGAATGTAGGCACCCAGGGACTCGCCGGTTTGGGCCTTAAAGGTGGCGCATAGCTTGGAGCGGCTTGTGTAGAGCCTCTCGGCTACCTCGTTGATACCCACACGTCTGCCTTTGTCGAGCGCGCGCTCAATCATTGCCGTTGCTTCTTCGGCAATGGTTATGCTGGCGCGTGTGTCTGCCGCCCGCCGCGCCTGCTTGTGGGCCGCGCGCGAACAGGCGAGCTCCGCGACCATGGTTTCCACGATGCCTTGCATATAGACGTGTCCGCCTACGGTGCGGGCGCGGTCCTCGTTAATCCGGTGCAGTGTGTGGCAGATGGCGGACGTCGCTTCCTCGTGCCATGGCTCGGCAAACGCCTCAAAGACCCCTGCGAACTCGGTGGGATAGCGGTGCTCCAGTTCGTCAAAATATCCAGGCAAAAAGAGCGCCGAGCGCGAGTGATAGAGCTGCCCTGCAAACAGCGGGCTTGACTCCTCGCCACAGTTATCTTGGATAAAGCTGCACACGGCATTGTTTGGCCACGGTCCATGCAAGAGTTTAAGGTTTGCAGGCGTTATGCCAGCCTCGGGCATGCACATGAGCGTGGGCGCGCTGACCTCGCTCACGCACGCGTACGGTTCGGGTGTGTACTCGGCTAGGTGCATGTTGTGCATCGGGGTAATGAAATGCTCCATGACGATGCAGGTGGGGGAAAGGGGCATGATCCATGCGCGTCCGTGCGCCCGATCGTTTGCCACCTCACCGGTAAAGACGGCGCCCTTGCCGGAAAGCTGCAGGCCAAACTGCTCAAACTGCGGTGCGTAGAGCTCGGTTATATCGGTTGCCGCCCGCCGCATTTTCAAAAGCGTCCCCTTCATTTGCGAAAACGTCCACGCCTGGCCCAATTGTGTGCCTTGGCTAACACGCCCATGATAAGTTTCTTACGGTTAACTCTCAAGCCGTTAGAAAGGAATCTCATGGCAAAGGGATCGAAAAAGGAAGGTGGCGGTATCGGCGAGCTGCTTGCATATGCCGGCGACCGCAAATTCCTAACGTATTTGGGCATGGCCCTCTCGGCGTTCTCGCAGCTGTTGAGCTTTGGCCCGTACGTGTGCATCTGGCTTGTTGCGCGAGACCTGATTGCCGTGGCGCCCAACTGGAGCGAGGCCGCCGACATCGCAATGTATGGTTGGTGGGCTGTTGGTTTTGCCCTGGCAAGCATCGTGGTCTATTTCGTGGGACTCATGTGCACGCACCTGTCCGCGTTTCGCTGCGCATCCAATATCCGCAAGGCTACGAGCGAGCATCTGCTTAAGCTGCCGCTCGGCTACTTTGACACGCACGCCACCGGTGAGCTGCGCCGTATCGTAGACGGCTGTGCCGCCTCCACCGAGACGCTGCTCGCGCACATGCTGCCCGATATCGCCGGTGCCACCGCCATGGTCGTGGGCCTGCTTGTGCTGCTATTTGCCCTCGATTGGCGTTTGGGCGCGGCATGCTTAATCTCGGTCGTCGTTTCGTTTTGCGCCATGGCCACCATGATGAGCGGCAAGGGCGCCGAGTTCATGAAGGCCTACATGGGCGCGCTGGTCAAGATGAACAAGACCGGTACCGAATACGTACGCGGCATTCCCGTGGTCAAGGTGTTTCAGCAGACGGTCTATTCCTTTAAGGCGTTCCACGATGCGATCGCCGAATACGCCGATATGGCGCAAAATTATGCGGGTACGTTTTGCCGGGGTCCGCAGGTGCTCAACCTTACTGCGCTCAACGGCCTTGTGGCATTTCTTTTGCCTGTGGCGCTGCTGCTGGCGCCGGGCGAGACGGACTTCGCGCACTTTATGGTCAATTTTACGTTTTACGCGATCTTTTCGGCCGTGGTGCCGACGGCCATGACCAAGCTTATGTTTGTGGGCGAGGCCTCTCAGATGAGTGCCGATTCGCTGGCTCGCATTCGAAGCGTCATGGATTCCAAGCGGCTCTCCGTGCCCGCGCAACCCAAGCACCCCGCTGGCAGCGATGTGCGCTTTGAGGACGTGAGCTTTACCTACGAGGGCGCCGAGGCGCCTGCCGTCAACCATGCGAGTTTTAGCGTTCCCGCAGGTAGCACCCTCGCGCTGGTGGGTCCTTCGGGCGGCGGCAAGTCAACCTGCGCAAGCCTGATTCCTCGTTTTTGGGATGTTTCCGCAGGTCGAGTGCTCGTAGGTGGTGTGGACGTTCGCGATATGGATCCGCACGAGCTTATGGACCAGGTCGCCTTCGTGTTCCAGACCAACCAGCTGTTCCGGCAAACACTTGCCGATAACGTGCGCGCCTCCAAGCCTACGGCCACTGACGACGAAGTGCGTGCGGC
>CABUDQ010000080.1 GCA_902490365.1 uncultured Collinsella sp.
TCTCGGAAGGCACGTGCAGACCTTTCGTCATGGCCTCCTACCTTTCTTTCGGGCCTTTCGGCCGAATCTCTCAGCACCCTTCCGTAACGGGTGCTGCTTGCTGACAGCTCTAGTTATATCCAAATTCCAACCGCAATTCCACCTCGCCCCCGAACGGTCAACAAAGTTCGATGAACGGTATATCGAATATGATTCTCCCATAATGCACTTCGGCGTTCTAAAGTAGCTTTTCTAAGGTAAATGCTCTTTTTTCTTAAAAATCATTCGCAATTACAACTCCAATCTTTCGATTAAGAATTGCATATCTAAAACGGTTTTATGTATATAAATGACGCTTGTTCGTGTTTCTGTCTGTATTCGATGATATTCAGCTACCTATCATTCTTATTCACACATACTCACCAGTTGAGTGAGGATATAGACCGTTTTTCACAACGCGAAGGGCGTCAGCTCTATGGCTTGTCAGCGTAAGAAGTAGGTAAAGATACCGTTCACGCGATACGTCCGTGCCATAGGTCGACTAAATTGAGACAATGGTGAATAGTGTTAGGCAACCGTCCCCCACGGGGACTGAACGGACAGATGCATATGCCGAGCAAAATCGAAAAAAAGCAAGCCGCCGCAAAGCTGCGTAAGCCGCCGCGCGACTTCTCGTACACGCAGAACCGAGAGCTCAGCTGGCTGCGCTTTGACAACCGCGTGCTTGACGAAGCCTTCGACGAGACCGTTCCGCTGTTCGAGCGTCTAAAGTTCGTGTCGATTTTCGAGTCTAACCTCGACGAGTTTCTCATGGTGCGCGTGGGCGGCCTGTCCGATCTGGCAGAGCTCAAAAAACAGCCTGTCGACAACAAGAGCAATATGACCGCCTCCGAACAGGTCGATGCTGTCATGGCCGAAATGCCCGGGCTCCTTACCCGATGGGAGTCCATCTTTAAGAGCATCGAGGGCAAGCTCGACACCCTGGGCGTTCACCGCGCCCGCATCGATTCGCTTACGCCCGAGGAGCGCACCTTTGTAACCCGCTACTTCCAGGCCTACGTGTCGCCGGTCATCTCGCCGTTGGTCATTGACCCGCGTCATCCCTTCCCCAACCTGCGCAACGGTGCACTCTACCTGGCCTGCGGCCTGGACGGCGTCACCGACGAGGAGAGCCTGCTGGGCCTAATCGAGATTCCCGCCTCGATGAACCGCGTGGTCGAGATCCCCTCGCCCACCGGCACCTACTCCTACATCTTGCTCGAGGACGTCATCCTCGCCTGCCTGGACAGCTGCTTTGGCTCCTACAAGCCGCTCGACCGCGCGCTCATCCGCGTCACCCGCAACGCTGACATCGATCCGGACGGCGAGGGCGTCGAAGAGGAAGAGGACTACCGCCAGCACATGAAGCGCATCCTCAAGAAGCGCCTACGTCTGCAGCCGGTAGTGCTCGCGGTCTCGGGGTCGCTCGAGAAGGCGACGCTCAAGACCATCCGCAAGGCGCTCGAGCTTTCGCGCCGCTCTGTCTTTACCTGCGATATCCCGCTCGACCTGGGCTACGTCTTTGGCATTGAGAGCAAGATTCCCGAGCACCTGCGCAACGAGCTGCTCTTTACGCCGTTTAAGCCGCAGCCCAACCCCACCATCGATATGACCCGCTCCATCCGCGAGCAGGTACTTCAGCACGACAAGCTGCTCTTTTATCCCTATGAGGCCATGAACCCCTTCCTGGATCTGGTGCACGAGGCCGCCTACGACCCCGAGTGCATCTCACTGCGCATCACGCTCTACCGCGTGGCCAAGCAGAGCCGCCTGTGCGAGTCACTGATCGATGCCGCCGAGAACGGCAAAGAGGTCACGGTGCTCATGGAGCTCCGCGCGCGCTTTGACGAGCAGAACAACATCGAGTGGGCCGAGCGCCTGGAAGAGGCCGGCTGCACCGTCATCTACGGCTCCGAGGGCTTTAAGTGCCACTCCAAGATCTGCCAGCTCACCTATCGCGAGGGCATGGCGCTAACGCGCCTGACGCTGCTGGGCACCGGCAACTTTAACGAGAAGACGGCCAAACTCTACAGCGACTTTATGCTCATGACCGCTCACCCCGGCATCGGCGAGGACGCCAACCTGTTCTTCCGCAACCTGTCGCTGGGCAACCTGCGCGGCGATTACCGCTTCCTGGGTGTGGCGCCCGTCGGACTGAAACCGCTCATCATGCGCGGGCTTGACCGCGAGATCCAGCGCGCCCTCGCCGGCGAGCCCGCCCGCGTGTTCTTTAAACTCAACTCGCTCACCGACCGCGAGGTCATCGACAAGATCGCCGAGGCATCGTGCGCAGGAGTCCGCGTGGACATGATCATCCGCGGCATCTCGTGCCTCAAGCCGGGCGTTCCTGGCAAGACCGAGAACGTGCATGTCCGTTCTATCGTCGGACGCTTTTTGGAGCATGCGCGCGTTTACGCCTTTGGCGTGGACTCGGACATGATCTATCTGAGCTCGGCCGACATGATGACACGCAACACCGAGCACCGCGTGGAGATCGCCTTCCCCGTGCTCGACCCCACCTGCCGCGCCCTGGTGCACGAGTACATGAGCATGCAGCTGCGCGACAACGTGAAGGCCCGCAGCCTCACGAGCGACGGCACCTGGGTCCCCGTGGAGCGCGCAGAGGGTGAGAAACCCTTCAACTCGCAGGAAGCCCTGCTGGAGCGTGCCTACCGCAACGCCGAGGCCGCGCCCGAGCCCGTCATTGAGGCAAAGCCCGCCCCTGCTCCTAAGCCGCAGCCGGCCACACCCGAGGTTCAGAAGGTCCAGGCGACCGTCATTGAGCCCGAGCCCGCACCTGCACCTCAGCCCGAGCCGCAGGCAGCTAAGCCCGCACCCGAGACGAGCGCCCGTCGCGATAAGCCCGCCGGCAAGACCAAGGCCATCGAGCGCCATCGCCCCGGTCGTGTGCGCATGGGCCTGGGCCTGATCGGCCTGGGTCTTAAGACGCTCATTACCGGCAAGACGAAATAGTCGTTTGTAGAAGCAGTTTGTAGAAGCGCCCCGCATTTGAGGAAAGCCTCGGATGCGGGGCGCTTTTCCCTGCTACCATGGTGCGAGCAACAACACGAATGACAGGCAGGGATATGAAGCTCACTATAGAATCGATGACCTACGGCGCCGACGGGCTGGCGCACGCCGACAACGGCAAAGCCGTCTTTGTGCAGGGTGCCGTGGCAGGCGACACCGTCGAGGCCGAGGTCGTACAGGACGGCAAGTCGTTCATGCGCGCCCGCACCACCGAGATTCTGGAGCCGAGCCCCGATCGCATTCAGCCCCCCTGCCCCTACGTGGGCATCTGCGGCGGCTGCTCGTGGGGCAATCTCTCACGCACGGCACAGCTCGCCGCCAAGGAGCAAAACCTGCGCTCCACGCTCGAGCGCATCGGCAAGTTCGCTCCTGAGCAGGTCGATGAGTTGGTGCAGCCCATCTGCCACACCAAGGACGACTGGGGCTACCGCAATAAAATCGAGCTCGAACCGACCGTCGTCAACGGTCGCGTGCGCCTTGGCATGCACGGTGTCGACCCCAGCAAAATCGTGACCGTCGATGCGTGCCCGCTGTTCGATAAGCGTTTTCCCAAGGCGCTCAAATCGGTCGTCGGCGCACTCAATTATCTAAGCGGCAGCCATGACTTGGGGCTCGAACGCGTGGGCATTCGCGCATCGCGCCGCACCAAGGCACTCGAGGTCGCACTCTGGACGCCCACGGGTTCCTTCCCGCGCTCACAGGTCTCGCGCGTGCTGGCGGACGCCGCTCATCCCACGAGCATCGTGCGTGTGATGAGCAAGGGCGAAAAGAAAGCCCGCCGTGTCTCCAAAGTCGAGATGCTCGCCGGCGAGGGGTCGTGGACCGAAAATATCGCCGAAGGCCAGATGCGCTTATCTGCCCCGTCGTTTTTCCAGGTCAATACCAAGGGCGCCGAGATTTTGATTGAGCTCGTTATGGACGCCCTCGACCCGCAGGAAGACGAGCTGGCCGTGGACCTGTACTGCGGTGCCGGCACCTTTACCCTGCCGCTCGCCCGCCGCTGCGATTACGTCGCCGCCGTCGAGGCCTACGGCCCGGCCGTGCGCGATCTACGCCGTAACCTGGAGATCAACAAGCTCGATAACGTCGACGTCATCGGCGGCGATGCCGTGCGCGAGTTCCCCGACCAGGATGCCGATGTCCTGGTGGTCGACCCGCCACGCGCTGGCCTGGCGCCCGAGGCCATCGACCTCATCGCCAGCACGAGCGCTCGCGATGTCGCCTATGTGAGTTGTGATCCGGCCACCCTGGCACGCGACCTCAAGCGCTTTGTCGAGGAAGGCACCTTCTCCCCCGTGAAGATCACGCCGGTCGACCTATTCCCGCAAACCTTCCACTGCGAAACCGTCGTCCACCTCAAGCGTAACTAGACCGTTTGCCCAAGACCACGCCCGATGATTTTTCTGGGACGGGGATTAAAAAATCATTTCTGAATGATTATTTAATCCCCGTCCCGAAATTGAACCGCCCCCTCATTTCTCGGACATTAGAAATGAGGG
>CABUDQ010000081.1 GCA_902490365.1 uncultured Collinsella sp.
CGGCACCGCGAAAGAAGAACACGACCGCCGCCGATAAGCACCACCGGCGAGAACGCGAGCACAATGAGGCCGTTGCCCGATCGCACGGGAAGGCGCTCCTCCAGACGGACCTGCACGATGCGGGTCTCGCCAGCCTCAATGGGTCCCTCACCCTCCATGAGCATGATACGGCCAAGGACCTCCGCCGTACCCGCCATCACATGAACGCGCGTACCGGACTCGAAGGGCGCGGGCTTGGTGCCCTCGCGCCCCAGATACGTGAAGCGGGCGATGAGCCTGAGCGTCGAGCCCTCGGCACCAGACCCGCAGAGGACCTCGCCACGCGGAAGGTCGCCCGCACCGTCGCCCACGATGTTGAGCGCCGCGCGCTGTCCGGGCAACGCCCGAGGGGTATCGCCGTGCACCTGAATCGCACGCACGCGGCAGCGCACGCCCGCGGGACTCGAGACGAGCTCGTCGCCCACCGCTACGGGGGCATCGTGAAGCGTGCCCGTGACGACCGTCCCGGATCCCTTGATGGTGAAGCAGCGGTCGATGGGCAGGCGCGGGGCCAGACCGGGGCGCACCGGGCGGGATGCGGCATCGGCCAGGAAAGAGTCGATGGCGGCATCGAGGGCAAGGCGAACGTCCTCGATGCCCACGCCCGTGCGCGAGGAAACGGGTACCACGGGCGCATCGGCAAAGACGGTATCGCCGAGGAAGTCCATCACGTCGAGCTCGGCGAGCTCTGCCGTCTCGTCATCGGCCAGATCGCGCATCGTGAGCGCCACCACGAGGTGCCTCACGCCCAACAGCTCCAGCACGTGAACGTGCTCTCGCGTCTGCGGCATCACGCCCTCAACGGCAGAAACAACCAGCAACGCAACGTCCACGCCGGTGGCGCCCTGCACCATGGCGCGCAGATAGTGCGCGTGCCCGGGCACATCGACCAAGCCGACAAGCTTGCCGCCGGGAAGCTCGAGCTCGCCAAAACCGAGCTCCGTGGTCATGCCTCGGCGGCGCTCGACCTCCAGACGGTCGGGATTTTTGCCAGTCAGCGCCTCGATAAGGGCCGACTTTCCGTGGTCGACGTGTCCTGCCGTTCCAACGACAACGGGACACTCGACAAGCTCGCGCGCACTCATCGATGCAAACCCGCCCGCACGGCATCGGCCAACGCGGACGCGCACAGATCAAGGTCGGTATCGTGCAAAAGCGTGCGAACGTCAAACAGCACCTGGTCGTGGCGCACGCGTGTCACAACCGGCGTATCGGGCTCCTGTACCATAGCGCGCTTTAGGCCATCGGCGGATAGACGCCCATCGACGGGACAGACGACAACGCAAAATGTAGGGAGCTCGACAGTCGGCAGCGATCCGCCGCCGGGAGTAGAGGCGCCCTCGACAACCTGCAGCTCCACGGCCTCCTCGCACTGAGCCTCGCGAAGCTTGCGCAGCATGCGGTCGTGCAGGCGCTTGGCCTGGCGCTCGAGCGGAGCCGGCGCGCCGGAAAGCATGTTGAGTACCGGGATCTCCCGATGCGCCGCATCGGGACCGGTCACATACAGTCGCAAAGTGGCCTCGAGCGCCGCGAGCGTGAGCTTGCCAGGGCGAAGCGCGCGCATAAGAGGATGCGAGGCACAGGCGGCGATTACTTGGGCGCTGCCGAGAATAATGCCTGCCTGCGAGGCGCCGAGCAGCTTGTCACCCGAGCACGAGACGACGTCAACGCCGGCGCAAAGCGAGGCGGACGTGGGCTTCTCCCCCGCATCGGCGAGCACCCCGTCTGCAAGCAAAGCGCCCGAGCCCTGATCCTCGTACAGCAACAGCCCGTGCTCATGCGCCAGCGCGGAAAGCTCCGCCGCGGAAACCTCCTCGTGGAAGCCCTCGATACGGTAATTAGAAGGATGAACTTTCAAGATCATCGCCGTGTTGGGCGTAATGGCGCTTCGATAATCGTCCAGATGTGTGCGGTTGGTAGAGCCAACCTCGACAAGCTTGGCACCCGAAGCCGCCATGATGTCGGGGATGCGGAAGCTGCCGCCCACCTCGACAAGCTCGCCGCGGCTCACGATGACCTCTTTGCCGAAGGCATGCGCGGCAAGCACCAACAGCACCGCGGCGGCATTGTTGTTGACAACTAAGGCGTCCTGCGCCCCCGTGAGCGTGCGCAGCAGACGCGCGGCATGCTCTTTGCGGCCCCCGCGAGCGCAGGTTGAGACGTCATACTCAAGCGTGCTGTAGCCTCGGGCGACATCGGTCACCGCCTGCACCGCCGCGGGAGCGAGCGGAGCGCGGCCCAGATTGGTGTGAATCACAACGCCCGTCGCGTTGACGGCAGGGCGCAGGGTCGGCAGCGACAGGCGATGGGTCCGCTGCTCAATTGCCAAGGCGAGCTCGCGCTTGTTCCTTGCAGGGGCGCCGGAGCGAATCGCCGCGCGCTCGGCATCGAGCTCGGCGTCAATCGCCTCGCGTACCATCGTGTCGCCTGCATCGCCAGCAGCCTTCATGACCGGCCACTCGGCAAGCAGCTCGTGAACGGCGGGAATGGAACGCAGGCGGCCGCGCACCTCGGCAGACATGGATTCGCAGTCGCTCATGAAAAGCCTTTCGACATGTTCAATAAAAAGCTGGTCCCCCGCGATCGTCATCGGGCAAATAAATACCGGCGCGCACGCAAAAGGGACAGGTCCATTATGGCAGCTCGTGACAAGACGTCGAAGCGCCTCGTCTAAAACCTGCCAAAATAAACCTGTCCCTTTTTGGTCGGTTATGGCTTGGTGGCTTTAGGCCTTCTTATTGGCGTAGATAAACCAGTAGCCCAGCGCCACGATCAGGGCGCCACCCACGATATTGCCCAGCGTGGCGACCGTAAGGTTGAGCGCCAACCCGGCAGCGTTGAGGGCATCGGCGCCAGCGACATCGGCTCCATAGCCGCAGGAGTGCATCAAAATACCCATGGGCAAAAAGTACATGTTGGCAACGCAGTGCTCAAAACCGCAGGCCACAAAGGCGGCAATGGGCAGCAAAATGCCCACGACCTTATCGACCACGGTCTTGCCGGCAGTGCCGATCCATACGGCCAGGCAGACAAAGATGTTGCACAGAATGCCGCGGAAGAAGATGGTAACGGCGTCGATCGTAACCTTACCGGCGGCGACGCTCACCATGGCGTTGGCGACGGCCTCGCCGTTGAGCTTGTAAATAGCTGCCATGTAAATCAAAAAGACAACGAACAGGGCGCCGGCAAAATTGCCGATCCACACAATAGCCCAAGCCTTGAGCATCTGGACGAGCGTGATCTTGTTGCTCTTAAGCGCGCAGACCATAAGCGAGTTGCCGGTAAACAGCTCCGCGCCGCAAATAAGCACGAGCACCAGCCCCAGGCAAAAAGCAAGGCCACCCACAAAGCGCTGAGCGCCCCAGCCAAGGGACGCATCGCTCAGAAAGACCGTGAAGAACAGGCCGCCAAAGGCGATGAACGCACCGGCGAACATAGCGAGCAAAAAGGCCTTCGAGACCGGCAGGTTAGCCTTGGTAACGCCGGCGGCCTCAGTCTTGGCCTCGATCGCGGCGGGCGCCAGGCAATCGGGGGTGGGATATTCTGCCTTACTCTGCGCCATGGCAATCACTACTTTCTTACGATTTGGGACAAACGCTCCTGGTTCATTTACCCGCGAGGTCGGACGGTATAAAAATAAACGCGAGCCAAATTAGCATATTGGCCTGCGATTATATAGCTTGGAGCGGGCGACGGGAAGTCCAAGGATTTGCTTCGCAAATCCTTGTTTCGCTGCGGGCCTTCGGCCCTTGCGTGCTGCGCTGAGAAAATGCTCACGCATTTTCTCAGCGCAGCACCCTGACGGGTTCGATTCCCGTCGCCCGGCGCGTAAACGAAAACAGCTCTGATTCCCAAAGGAAACCAAAGCCGTTAAAACAATTCTTATGGAGCGGGCGACGGGAATCGAACCCGCGTCATCAGCTTGGAAGGCTGGGGTTCTACCATTGAACTACGCCCGCAAGATATGGTCGGGACGACAGGATTTGAACCTGCGACATCCTGCTCCCAAAGCAGGCGCGCTACCA
>CABUDQ010000082.1 GCA_902490365.1 uncultured Collinsella sp.
AACTGCGGGAATGGCCTATTTGCTCAATGTGTTCGGCTGAGATCGGAAATCAACCAGCCGCTTTTGACCTTACCGGTCCTGCTGGAGCCACCCACCTGAGCCAATACAAATAGCTCCATTCAATTTGTCGACAACCTGCTCGATACAGTAATTCGTACTTTAATTCGTTACGACTTAATTCGTTATACCTTATCTATACGCAAATGTTCCCAGTACCGCCGGTAGCAGTAGCCCCTTCGTTTTGTCGGCATGGTGAGCAAATGGGATGACAAGCGCGGTCCAGCCCTTCTATGCCGCGCCTACCCCAGCGAGCGGTTAAGGGAGCCGAGCTCGTCGTTGCCCATGGTGCGCCACATTTGGAAGATGCAACCGCGTGCCAGGAAAAAGAAGCCGTTGTCGACCAGTTGCACAGCGGCATCTGCAAGCTGATTCGTCACGGCGGACACTGGCGGCAACTCGAGTTCAGCCTTGCGGATGGTCTCGACCGCTTCCTCGAACGTCGGAGGCTCGCTGACGCCCATCTCGTTCATAAGGCCCTGCATTTCTTCCAGCGCGCTGCTGCCCGATTCCTCACCGCGCGGCACCAGACGGTAACAAGCCAGCGCCAGGTCGAGCTGATCGCAATTCCAATAGGCAAACGCCAGGCGATAGAACAGGTAGCCGATTGCAGAACGATCGCTGGCAATACGTAGGCCGTGGCGCGCCACCTCGATAATCTCGTCAAAGCGTTCCAGACGTGCAAGCACGTTAATGAGCGCAAAGTGCGATTGCATGGACGAGCGCGCCAGATCGTAAAGATGGCGCACCTCGGGCAGCGCTCGTTCAAAGTCCTCTTGCTCGGCGTAAAAGCTGCAGATCTCGTGCTGGGCAAAGTACAGCGCATCGGGCGCACGAAGGATTCGCACAGAGCGGTCTTCTTCCAACACCGGTAGCACCATGCGCACCAGCTGGTTATCGCAAAACTGCGTTTGAACCGGACCTGTCGCCAAAAGCTCGGCGACGGCGCACTTGGCCTCCAACTCCTCGACAAGACGGGAAAAGCCTTCAAAAGCACCTGTACGGTCGACTTTTGCCTGCTCGCGCAATTCAACAACACGGGCCACGTATGGGTCGTCGTCCTCTTCCATGACCTCCAACTCGTCAGCCGTATCGGCAAGCAGCAGATCGCGCAGCGCCGGCGGCAGCGCGCGATGGTCATCACGCGGACGAGCATGAACCTCCGCAGGCTCAATCGTCGCCGGAGCTGTTGACTCATACGCCTCAAGCACACGCTTGCACGGCATATCGTCCATGTCCATGCTCTCAAGATCCTTGGCGACAGGCACGCAATCGGCCAGATAAGCCGCACGGCCAAAGGAGTACGTTTTAACAACGCGCTCGCCCTGCTCGCCGTCGGGAGCCGCAATCTGAACGTAGCAGCGCGTAATGCAGGCACCTGCGGCAAAGCAAGCCGCCGCCAGCGTGAGTGCCACGCGCGCGTCGTGCTCGGCGGCCCAAATCGCGCGCACGTCCTCGTCCAACTCGCGCCAGACGTCATCCTGGGCATCGTATTCACGTTGTGGCATGGCATCCACAACAGAGCGCCCAAACCGAACGAGCATAATCCCCTCGGCAACGTTTGCCCGATAGGTATAGTCGAGCCGTGTGACCACGTTAAGCGCCTCGACAATACGCGCGAAGCGGGTACGCACGTCCCACTCTCCGCCCGGCTGGCACGCGACCGTGCCAGGTTTTGCCCACGGGTTGTCGTTCGACAGTGTTTCGAGCAGACGCGGAACATCGTTGGTCGTCTTGGCGATAAGCCACAAATCAAAGAGCGCGCAGCCCTCAAGGCTTGGAGACGAGGCCGCAGGGCCTAATCCAGCTCCGATGCGCTCGAGGATGCCGGAGAGGCGGTTGAGACGGCACTCGATGGCAAGCAGCGTGTCAATCTCGTCCTGGTCCAGCAGGCTACGATCAAAATTGAGATAGAACAGCTTTGAGCGGTCGATGCGCGCTAGGCTCATTTCGGTCTTTGCCGCGATGGTGCGCAGGCGCGGCAGGTTGACCTCGCCCATCAAGGCAGCGGCATAGCGCTCGATACCACTCGGATTATCTGTGTGGTCGATGCGATAAAGCAACGTCTCGATGGCATCGGGGAGCGGCGTGGAGTCAAAGCCCAGAAGCACCTCAACCGGCTCGGAGAGTTTTACAAGCTTTATTTTGTCGACGGCATTTTTCATTCCTTCGTCGAGCCTGTCAGCGTCTGGCGTATTTGCGGCAACATTTTCGGAATCGGCAAATATCACGTAGCGTAAAAACATCGAGGCCATAAACTCGCCGTAGCGAAGGCTGCGAGTCGAATTCCACGTCTCATGATCGGATTGCTCGCGCATGGTACCTTCGGGAGAGCCGTTGACTCGTGCTTGGGGACGCATGGTGCCGTCGCTGTCCCTCACCGTAATCTCGCCAATGCTGGGGTTGGACTCGTCAAGGACCAGTTGCATGTCGGGCCCATCAGGCAATGGCACCTCGCTAACGGGACGGTCCACCTTGTATACCTCGCCCGAAACGCTCACGTAGCCCAAGAGCGATATGTGGCTTTTGCCGACGAATTCGACGACATAGCATGACTCTTTAGGGTCCTCGCCAAAGACTTTCCAGACAACGCCATACGAGCGTCCCGCAGGCTGCTCGGGCATTGCCGGAAAGCGCTTTTTGGGATCGAGAAACCTGAGCTTGTATGTCGGACGCTCTGCCACGAAATATCACCCTGATCGGTCGTTTGGAGAAAGAGCACGCCGCGGATTCACCGAGGCGCTTACTCGAAATCTTACACGAGTCGATAAGAAATCGTCCGCTTCACGCTCGCGCCTCGACCGAGGTTCGAATCCATGCAGTGCTTACGTAAAAGAAAAGCCCCCGTTGCCGGGAGCTTTAATCTCAAATGGTGCGGCGTATAGGATTCCGCGCATCCGCTGCGCGGATCCGCACCGGCTTCGCCCGCCTGCCGGCGGACTCGCCCGCTCGCTAAAAACGCTCCGCGTTTTCTTAACGCTCGCGCCTCGACCGAGGTTCGAATCCATGCGGTGTTGCCATAAAAGAAAAGCCCCCGTTGCCGGAGGCTTCAAGTTCGATTGGTGCGGCGTATAGGATTCGAACCTATGACGTTCTGATTCGTAGTCAGACCCTCTATCCAGCTGAGGTAACGCCGCGACTTGTTGATTATTATGCACATAGACTGAATAATCGTCAAGCGTTTTTCAAAAAAAGTTATTGAATTTGATTTTTACTCATTTTGACCACTTGATGCGGTCTTCGACGCATCGCGATATAAGAAAAGCCTCCGTTACCGGAGGCTTTAAAATTCAATTGGTGCGGCGTATAGGATTCCGCGCATCCGCTGCGCGGATCCGCACCGGCTTCGCCCGCCTGCCGGCGGACTCGCCCGCTCGCTAAAAACGCTCCGCGTTTTCTTAACGCTCGCGCCTCGACCGAGGTTCGAATCCATGCGGTGTTGCCATAAAAGAAAAGCCCCCGTTGCCGGAGGCTTCAAGTTCGATTGGTGCGGCGTATAGGATTCGAACCTATGACGTTCTGATTCGTAGTCAGACCCTCTATCCAGCTGAGGTAACGCCGC
>CABUDQ010000083.1 GCA_902490365.1 uncultured Collinsella sp.
TAACTACGCAACTCAGATGCGCGAGCTGCTGGGTATGGAGTAAACGACTCGCATATCTATAAAATCCAGTATAAAAGGCGGCGGCAGACAATGCGTCTGCCGCCGCCTTTGAGGTGCCCCGCGCACATTTCGTGTACTTCGGATACACGAAAACTGGAAAATCGTGCATTCGAAGTACATGAGATCGAACCACAGCTAAAGGGGCTGGCTTAGCCTGTCGTCAGGTAAGCGTCGCGACTGGAACGATAGACGTTTTAGAGGGAACCTCGCTCTACGCCCTTGCCCGCCTGCGCTCCCAGCGAGCCAACTTAATCGTCACCAGCGTGAGCATCCAGGCCACAAGCGAGAACGCGGCGCCCACGGCGCCCACGTGTGCAATGCCAATGCTGCTCACCACGGCTCCGCCTACCGCGGTGCCAAACGAGATGCCGACGTTAAACGCCATGGGCTCAACCGAACTTGCGAGTACCATCGACTTGGGATGGCGGCTGCGTGCCACGTCCATAAAGTGCGTGATGCACGACACCGAGAACAGGTACATGAGCAGCGCCAAGCTAAAGACAAAGACCAGCGCGAGCGGCATGGTGCCGCCCACGGCAAACAGCCCGAGCAGCGCCGCAGCCTGCAGCACAAACGTCACAAGCAGTGCCTTCATGCCAAAACGTGCGTCGATCCATCCGCCCAGGATGTTCGAGATCAGGCAGAACACGCCGTAGGCCATAAGCGTGGTGCTCGCCTGAACGGTGCCCATGCCCAGCACCTGCTCAAGATAAGGCGTCACGTAGCCGTAGAACACATAGACCGACCCCACGCCAAACAAAAAGATGAGCATGCCGGTGATGATGCTCGGCTCGCGCAGCAGACCCGCCTGCTCGCGAAAGGTGGCAGGCTCGTCGGTTTGTCCGGCGCGCGGCATAAATGCCACGAGCGCTCCGCAGATCAGAACGGCAAAGGCCAGCGTGCCGTACATGGCAACGTGCCAGTCGAGCGTGTCGGCCACGAACTTGCCGATCGAAGTGACAAAGACCATTGCCACGGAAAACGCACCATATACCACCGAGATGGCAAGCGAAGTTTGCTGCGGGGACAGCAGCTCGGGGATGTACGTCACACCCACGGCGAGCAGCGCACCCGAGACAGAGCCCAGGACAATGCGCGAGATAAACAGTACCTGGAAGTTGGGCGCCAACGCCATGACCAGGTTGCCGAGCACAAAGACGATGCTGTAGCACACGAGCAGCTGGTAGCGGCGAAAACGCCCCGTGCTGAGCGCAAGCGCCGGCGTCGCGATGGCGTAGACCAGTGCAAAAACGCTGATGAGCTGGCCCGCAGTGGCAAGCGGTATGCCGAGTTCCGTCGCCAAGTCGCTTTCGATGCCGATGACCACGAACTCGGAGCAGCCGAGCGAGAATCCCAACAGCACAAGCAGCGCCAGGCAGAGCTTGGTGCGCGCGGGAGAGAGCGCGGCGGCGGTTGGCTTACTTTTAGACGTGGTTGCGGCGGTCAAGGTTGTCACTCCAATGTCGCATGAATGAGCGGGATTCAATCCCTGCAACTCTAACAGAATGTGTCAGGTGCCTGCCCCCTTTGTCGCAGGCTGCGCTTGCCTGTATAGTCGCAATACAGGCGAAGATGGTCTCAGGTACATCGAGGGCGACAGGAGATCCCATGGGTATGCACACGACAAAGGTTGCAGTGGGCGAGGGCAAGTTTGCGCTCGAGGCCCAGCTGACGGTGACGCCGCGAGGCATGGCGGTGTACGCCTGCTCGCCGGAGTTCGCGCACCTGGGCGCTACGGCGCAGGCCATTCCGCGCCCCGAGCCCGGCCGTACGGCGACGGTGAGCATCCTGGCCGTTCCGTGCCATCGAGATGAGATCCCGGCGCACGATATCGCGGCGGCGCTGGCGACCAGGTTCAATGTGCCGGTAGTTGCAAGCACGGGCTTTCATGTCGAGCGGGCGAGCGCAGACGATCTGCAGCGCGTGCTCGACACCACCAAGGAACTCATCGCCGCGCTCGAGGCAGCCGCAGCCCGCATCCTGCGCGCCGGCTGGGACGAGGGCGGTGCGGGCGCCGAGGTCGTGGCGGTCGATACCGCGACCGGCGAGGTACTTGGCCCCGTCGATCGCATCGAGGCCCATACGGGGGAGGGCATTCTGCACCAGGCTTTTCTGACGCTTCTAGTTGAGGGCCGGGGCGAAGACGCGCGCCTGCTGCTCTGTCGTCGCAGCAAGCTCAAGCGCCTTTGGGGTGGGGTGCTTGCCGACGGTTGCGCCGGCCATCCGCTCCCCGGGGAAGACGTCGCGGCCGCCACGGCACGTCGCATGGGCGAGGAGCTCGGCGTCGCGCGCGAGCCGGGCGATCTCAAACATCTGGGCCATATCGTCTACCGCGAGGACCACGGCGACGGCCGCTGCGAGTGCGAATGGTGCGAGGTCTACCTTGCCCATGTTGAGCCGGGCGAGCTGCATATCAACCAAGAGGAGATCTCGGAAGTGCGCCGCGTGGCCCCGTCCGAGCTTAAAGGCTACCTGCAGGGTCACCCCGAGCAGCTGGCCCCCTGGCTCCGCGAGGCTCTGGAGGTTCCCTCCATCCGCGCAGCCCTCGCTATGTGAAAAAAGACAGTCCCTTTGCCACATCCAAACCGTCACAACATTTGATGAAAATCTCGAAAACGAGGAAAAGCGTCGAATGTTGTGACGCTTTTTGTCCAGAGGATCGCTTCTCATCCAAAAATCCCGCTTGACTGTATTGCCACAACACAGCGCAACGTAAGGGGTGTCCGATAACGGGCGCCCCTTTTTAAGTGGCAACGTGGCCGCGAATCCGGAGCGCCCCCAACAAGAAAGGTGGGGAGATGGAAGCGGAAAAGAAGGCGTTTAAGATCACCAAGCGCGAAATTGGCTTTGTGCTGGGTATCGTTGTCTTTTTGCTGGTGAAGTTTCTTCCTTTGGCGGAGCTGAGCTCGACGGTCGAGCTTACGGTCGGCGGTCAGACCTGTCTGGCGTTGACGCTCGCCACGGTGGTGTTCTGGGCGTGTGGCGTGGCACAGCCGGGCTTTGTGGGCCTGCTCTATTGCGCGCTGCTCGTTCTGTTCAAGGTGTGCGTGGACGACACGGGTGCCGCGAGCATCTCGGCGACGGTCGCCTCCACGTTTAGCTCGTGGACCAAAGCCACCATGTGGCTCGTCATCGGCGCCTACCTCATCGCCAGCGCGGTCAAGGAGTCGGGCCTGGGCGAGCGCATCGCCTATGCGTTTATGCTCAAGTTCGTGCGCGATGCCAAGTCGCTCATCATCTCAATCTTCGCGCTCACCTTTGTGCTGTCGCTGCTGATCCCGCATCCGTTCCCCCGCGCCTTCCTCATCCTCGCCGTCGTCTCGGTCATCGCCGAGTCCGCCGGCTACGGTGACGACGACCGCGGCAAGCTCGGCTTCCTCGTGTTTGCCGCTGCCGCCC
>CABUDQ010000084.1 GCA_902490365.1 uncultured Collinsella sp.
CAGGCAAATGCCCAGATACGGAATCTTGTGCTCACGGGCAAACTCGGCCGCGAGGATCTTGCCCTCCAGGGCGCGCTTGCCAAAGCCGCCGGGGACCAGGATGCCCGAGGCGTCGCCTAGAACCTCGGAGACATTCTGCTCATCGAGGCTCTCGCCGTCGACTAGCTGGACGTCCACATGGCGATCGTAGAAGACGCCCGCATGGTGCAGGGCCTCGATAACCGACAGGTACGCATCGGGCAGCTGCGTGTACTTACCCACGACGGCGATCTTCACCTTGTCGGCGTGATGGTTGGCGTGATTCTGTTTGCGCAGGAACTCATTCCACTCGCTCATGTCGCGCTCACGCGGGTCCAGACCCAGGCGCTCGCAAATGCGCAGGTCAAAGTCCTGCTCGGCAAGCAGCTGCGGAACATCGTAAATGCTCGCGCAGTCCTCGTTGGTAAAGACGCAATCGGTGTCGACGTCGCAGAAGCTTGCGATCTTCCCGCGGATAGCGTCATCGATATGGTGGTCGGAGCGCAACACGATAATATCGGGCTGGATGCCAAAGCTGCGGAGCTCCTTGACGGAATGCTGCGTGGGCTTGGTCTTGACCTCGTGGGCGGCGGCGATATAGGGAACGAGCGACACGTGGATGCAGCAGACGTTCTCGGGGCCGGCCTCCTTGCGGTACTGACGAATGGCCTCGACAAACGGTTGGGACTCGATGTCGCCGATCGTGCCGCCCAGCTCGGTGATGACTACATCGGAGCCGGTCTGCTCCTCGATGCGGCGGAACTTATCCTTAATGGCATTGGTGACGTGAGGAATCACCTGCACGGTACCGCCCAAAAAGTCGCCGCGACGCTCGCGGGCGATGAGGCTTTTGTAGATGGCACCGGTCGTAAAGTTGGAATCGCGGGTCAGGTTCTCATCAATAAAGCGCTCGTAATGACCCAGGTCCAGGTCGGACTCGTAACCATCCTCGGTTACAAAGACCTCACCATGCTGGAACGGGCTCATGGTACCGGGGTCGACGTTCAGATACGGGTCGGCCTTCTGCATCGTTACTTTGTAGCCACGCGACTTGAGCAGACGGCCCAGCGAGGCCGCGGTGATACCCTTGCCCAGGGACGAAACCACGCCACCGGTTACGAACACATGCTTGGTCATATTGAGTTACCTGCGCTTCCCGTAGAAGTTGTTTATCCACATCTTACGGGTCTTCATTGTAATACTCGCGCCGCGGACCGTCCGCAATTTTTCTCGCGTGCGATTGCATTTCTCAATCTTGAAACAAAACGCCGCCCGGTTTCCCAGGCGGCGTCGCTATGGCAAGGGTTACATGCTGCTATCGATCAGCAACCTCGTCCTCAAGCATTTCTTGAACGAGCATGCCGGTACGGACGCCCTCAAGATACCACTCGCCACGTTCGGTGAGGCAAATGCCATTTGCAAGCTGACCGCCGTCGTCGCTATAACGCGAGACGACATCAATCATGCCTTCGGAATCCAAGCGATCGATTGCGGCGCGGGCACGATACGGCGAAACCCCCACGCGCTCGGCAAGCGTTTTGCGCGAGAAACCATACGGCCCGCCATTGTCTTCGGTTTGCTGGTCGATCTCCATCAACACCAGCACCTCGACACGCTTCATATCGTTGACACTCGCACGACCCTTGCCCGCCATAGCAGCCTCCTCAAACCGAGCACGAGCATCTAACGCGCCGTGCGCGACCGACACACCTCACGATGGCAGGTAATATCCATCATGCGGCATCCCGCTAAGGATGAAACAGTTACGGTTATTGTATACCGCTCAAATTGTTTCTAGGCAGGTAAACGGCTATTTTTCGCCGAAATAGGCACTTTATTGATCAAAAAGCCGTACCGGGCGCTAACCCGATACGGCCAAACTGCAATGCAATTACCGCGGTGCTTCAAACTTAGCGATGGAAGAAACCGCGGCGCTCAAACTTGGGCTCGCAGCACACGTTGATACCCAGTTTGCGCAGTACCGTCTCGTCCGTCGGCGAGATGATCACGCTAAAGAAGGCATCGCAACCGCGCAACTGCTCCAGGCCCGAAAGGACGCGAGCGGCCGTCTCACTCGTGGCCGAGGTGATCGACAGCGCCATAAGCGTCTCGTCGGTGTGGAGGCGCGGGTTTTTGCTACCCAGGAAATGCGTCTTGAGCTTGCTGATGGGCTCGATCGCCTCATCGCTAATGACCTCGAGCTCAAGGTCGACGCCCGAGACATGCTTGAGGGCGTTCATAATGAGCGAACTTGCAGCGCCCAGGCGCGTGGAGGTCTTACCGGTCACCACGGAGCCATCGGGCATGACCATGGCACCCACGGGACCACCCGTCAGCTGTTCCCTGGTGAGGGCCGCCGAGCGTGCCGGTGAGTAGTTCTTATCGATGCCGGCTTTCTTCATAATAATCTTGAGACGGTCGACTTGCTCATCGCCCACGCCGGTACGGCGCACATTTTCGACCGCGGTAAAGTAGCGGCGGACGATCTCCATCTTGGAAGCGTCGCGGCAGGCATCGTCATCGGTGATGGCAAAGCCAACCATATTGACGCCCATGTCCGTAGGGCTCTGGTAGGGGCTCTTGCCCAGGATCTTTTCCATCAGGGCACGGACTACCGGGAAGGCCTCAACGTCGCGGTTGTAGTTGACCGTGGTCTTGTTGTAGGCCTCAAGGTGGAACGAATCGATGATATTGGCATCGTCGAGGTCAGCCGTGGCGGCCTCGTAGGCAATATTGACCGGATGCGTAAGGGGCAGATTCCAAACCGGGAAGGTCTCGAATTTGGCATAGCCGGCGGCGGTACCGTGCTTATGCTCGTGATACAGCTGCGAGAGGCAAGTGGCGAGCTTGCCCGAGCCAGGGCCGGGCGCCGTCACGACGACGAGCGGACGGGTGGTCTCGACAAACTCGTTCTTGCCGTAGCCATCGTCGGACACGATCAGATCGACATCGTGCGGATACCCCTCGATGGGATAGTGCAGCTTGGCGGGAATGCCGAGCGCGTTCAGGCGGTTGCGGAACACATCGGCAGCAGGCTGGCCAGCGTACTGGGTGATG
>CABUDQ010000085.1 GCA_902490365.1 uncultured Collinsella sp.
GCGCCGAATGCTCGCCATCGAAATTTATCGATGGCCTATTTCAGACTGTAATGGGACATGAGTTTCGCGTTCTATATCTACACCACGATTATCATGGGTGTGGCTCTGGTGACCAGTGCCGTGGCATTGGTGGTTTGGCTCATGACGCGCCGTCGCGACAGCCTCGTGGCCGCGGCGGGTTTTTTGCTCTATATGCTCGATATGTCGGTCATCTTTTTTGACGAGTACAATCGGCTCAAATACGACTACGCCGTTACCTTTAGCGAGCCGCTGCAGCACCCCTTGCTGCGCTGCGTGCTTGGTATTGCCATCTATGCCTGCGTGGTGCTATGGATGTTTGCGCGCTTGCGCAAAAGGCCGACGTCGCGCATGCTCGGACTTGCTATCGTGCCGTTTTCAATCTTGCAATTGCTGCTGGTGCCTCGCAGCGGTGCTGCCGGAGAGATGCAGCAGTATCTCTTTTGGCTCACGCGTGACCTGGGCAATGTAGGATGTCTTGCCTATGCCGCCTGGCATTACCGGCACAGGGCCACGCGTGTTGAGAAACTCGACCTCGACCGCTCAAAGCTCTTTTGGAAGGTGGCACTCGTTCTTGCGTTTTGCGTAATCGCCGAGGACACCTACATGATTTTGCTCTGCCGCCCCGACTCTCAAAACCCCGTCATCAGCCTCTTTTTGTGGTATCTGTCCGAGCGCAATATCTCCGAAAACGTGCTGCTCGTGGTATGTGCGGTCCAACTCTTTTGCCAGTTTAGCCATATCCTGCGTGTGTATGCCCGTCATCCGCGTGCCGATGAGGACGTGGCGGCCCAGAGCGCAAGCTCTGGGGACGACCTCGCATCGCGTGTGGTGATCTATGCCGATGCCCACAAGCTGTCGCGACGTGAGCAGGAAGTGCTCACGCTGGTGCTGAAGGGCAACGACGCCCAAAACATCGCCAGCGAGTTGGTCATCAGCCCTGGCACGGTCAAGGCACACTTGCATCGCATCTACGTTAAAAGCGGCGTCTCCAACCGAGATGACCTCATAGATGCCTTTTGGCGTTCCTAGTCCTATTCTTTCTTGCATGCGGGTCTTGCCGTGTGGGCGGGCACGCCGTTGGGCGTAATGACGCGGTAATAATCTCAGACAATAAACCTGCAGGTAAAGCGTGTAAACCTGCTTAAACTGACCGTTTGCGGTCCCTGGCCTTGGCACGGATTTGCCCCTGTGTATCAATGGGTGTAGCGCGAAGCCGCGGACGTGGGACAGACGTCCGAGCACGGCTTGTAGGCACGCGCCGATGCGGGAGCGCTACGCTCCCAACCGAGTGCCCACGCGGGCGGTGCGTCCGCGTTGCAACCAAAGATGCCTGAGGAGGCTCACATGGACAAGGCTGATGTAGTTATCAAGAGCAACGCCGTCTTTACCGGCGATGGGCTCGAGCCGTTTAAGGGCGGCGTTGCCGTGCGCGGTGATAAGATTGTTGCCTGCGGTGACGATGCTCACCTGGCACCGTTTATCGGTCCCGATACCGAGGTGCGCGACTTTGGCGACCAGCTCGTCATGCCCGGCCTGATCGACTCGCACACGCATTTTGCCCAGGGCGCGTTTATGACCGACCCCGATTTTGCCGTCAACCTCATCGACTGCACCAGTTTTGAGATGGCGATGGAACGTGTCGTGGCGTTTGCGGCCGACCATCCCGATAACGAGTGGATTCTGGGCTGCCAGATTATCCAGTTCCAGTGGGATGTCCCCGAGATGCCCACAGCCGCGATGATCGATGAGTACATCTCGGACCGCCCGGTCTTTCTGCAGCAGGTTGACCTGCATACCTTTAGTGCCAATACCTGCGCCATCAACAAGGTGGGAGTAACTTCGCAGACGCCCGATCCCGCAGGCGGCAAGATCCTTAAGGATGCCGAGGGCAATCTGACGGGCGTGTTTTCCAACAACGCCGGCGTCTTCTTTATGGACGAGGTCTACGACCCAGCGCCCGAGGTTGTTGACGCGTCGTTTGCAAAAACCGCCCGGCGCGCCAATGCCCTGGGAATCACTACGGTCGGCATGGTCAATCCTACGTTTGTGAGCATGGAAAACCCGTATGCGGTGTTGGCAGGTCTTAATGCCAAGGGCGACTTGCCACTGCGCGTGTTCCTGTACACCGATCTGTTCGAAAACGAGTCCTTAACGCTCGAGCAGATCAAGGAGAAATACGCCTTCTCGGGTACGCAGGTCGAGTGGCACGGCTTTAAGCAGTTTCTTGATGGCGTGTGCTCCGACCACACCGCTTGGATGCTTGAACCCTATAGCAATGCGCCCGATACCTGCGGTGAGCCCGCGGAGGATCCAGAGCGCATCCGTGCCGCCATTGTCAGGGCGCAGGAATGGGGCGTTGACACGCGCGTCCATACGATCGGCGATCGCTCGGTGCGTTTTGTGCTTGATTGCTTTGAGGAGGGCGAGCGCTTGCATGGTAAGCGGGGTTGCCGCCACTCCATGGAGCACAACGAGACGGTTCAGCCCGAGGATCTGCCGCGCTACGCGGAGCTTGGTATATGCCCCGGCATGCAACCGTGGCACATGCTGCTCGATATGGCTGACCTTGCCAAGGACGATGCCGTGGGCCCCGAGCGTGCAGCGCTTTCGTGGCCCCTGCACAGCCTGCTTGCCAGCGGTGCCGTGGTGCACTTGGGCAGCGACTTCCCCGTTGTGGGCTTGGAGCCCATGGAGGAGGTGTACGGCGCGGTCTTCCGCATGCTCGAGGACGGCTCCAACCCCGAGGGCTGGTTCCCCCAGGAGCGCATTACCATGGCCGAGGCCCTGCGCGCCTACACCTACGGCAGCGCCTACGCCATGCATGCCGAGGATCGCATCGGTACGCTCGCATGCGGCAAACAGGCTGATATCTGTGTGCTCGACCGCAACCTCTTTGACTGCGAACCGGCTGAGGTCCTCGAG
>CABUDQ010000086.1 GCA_902490365.1 uncultured Collinsella sp.
GTTCGTAGGCACGATCCTGGTAGGGACGGATCATGGCAATGGTCTCGCGCGCCAGTTCGGGCTTGTCGCTGTATGACCAGCTAAAGCGGTTTTGGTGTTTGGTAAAACCAAGCGGCACAATGCCCAGGCTTGTGATTTGCTCGTGCTCCTCGCAAAAGCGCAGGGTCTTTTCCAGCTCCTCGCCGTCGTTCATGCCGGGGCACAACACGATCTGCGCGTGAATCTCGATGCCGGCGGCCATGATGGTCTCGAGTACGTCCATGCCTCGCTGGGCGTTACGGCCCATCATACGACGGCGGACGTCGGGGCTCACAGCGTGGACCGACACGTTCATGGGACTCATGTTGCGCTGGATGACGTTTTGCACGTCCTCGTCGGTGAGGTTCGTAAGCGTGACAAAGTTGCCTTGCAAAAAGCTTAGGCGATAGTCGTCGTCGCGAATATAGAGCGTGGAGCGGCCGCCCTTGGGGAGCATGGTCATAAAGCAGAACACGCAGGCGTTGACGCAGGTACGCATGCCGTCGAAGATGGGACCATCGAACTCCAAACCCCAATCCTCGCCGGGAAAGCGGTCGAGCTCGACGGGGGTGACGGTGCCGTCGCGCGGGTCGAAAACCTCGAGGTCGACGGTATCATCGTCGGCCTCCCAGAGCCAAACGATCATGTCGGTGAGCGCCTCACCGTTGACCGTGAGCACGCGCATGCCCGGCTCGATACCCACATCCCACGCGGGCGATTCGGGACGCACGTTCTTTACGAGCGCGCCCTCACCCGGCTCGGGGTCGCGGCTGCGCCCGTAATCGGCCACCTCGGCGGCGTATGCGGGTACGGTCTGGTCCATGGTTAGCGGCAAAGCTCCTTGATGCGCTCGACGGCGCGCTCGATGTGTTCTTGCGGGGTGGAGGCTCCGGCGGTGATGCCGATGTGGTGAGCGTCGGTAAACCACGCGGCTTGGAGCTCAGAAGCTTCCTCGATGTGATACGTGCGCTCGCAGGCGTCTGCGCAAATCTGCGCCAGGCGGCGGGTGTTGCCCGAGTTCTTGCCGCCCACGATGACCATGCAGTCGCAGCGGTTGGCAAGTGTGGCTGCTGCCTGTTGACGCTCACTCGTGGCGGCGCAGATGGTGTTGATCACGCGCAGCTCCTGCACGCGCGGGGTGATAGCAGCCACGACCTCGGCCAAGTTCTGCGCAGTCTGGGTGGTCTGCACAACCAAGCCCACTTTACCCTTGAGCGACAGCGCGTCCGCATCGGCAGCGCAGCTCACGACCTGCGCGTCATCGCCGGCATGGCCCAGGATGCCCTCGACTTCGGGGTGACCCGGCTCGCCCACGACGATCACGCGGTAGCCCTCGCGCACCAGGCGCTCGGCCGCCACATGGACCTTCTTCACGTACGGGCAGGTGGCGTCGACCACAGTAAGGTCACGCTCGCGAGCGGCATCGATCACCTGCGGCACCACGCCGTGAGCGCGGATGATCACGGTGCCCGATGCGGCATCGTCTAGGGTCTCAGCCAGACCGACGCCTGCCTCGGCGAGCTCGCGCACCACGATGGGGTTATGGATGAGCGGACCCAGCGTGTGGACCTGAGCGCTCTCCCCTGCCTGCGGCGCGGCGGCCAATGCCATGTCGAGCGCGCGCTGCACGCCGTAGCAAGTGCCGGCGTGGGCGGCGATCTCGATGGTGGGCGCGCCGTCCTGGTCGGACGCGGTCACGGCAGCGTTCGTCACGTTCTCGCTCATGGCTAGAACCTGCCCGGATGCTCGGCGCACAGCTCGTCTCGCATGGCGTAGACGCGGTTCATGGCCTCGGACTCAAACCAGGCCAGGCGCTCCTTGCGCTTAAGCCCGGCCGGTGCATCGGAAAACGAGACGGCCTTGCCGGCACGAATCCAGCACTTCTTGGGACGCATGAGCTTTTTGCCCGCGGGCGTGATATCAGACCAGCCGCAGATGGCGAGCGGGTTCACAGGTGACTTGCCCATCTGAGCGATGAGCGCAAAACCGCCGTGGACCTCGGGCTTGATCTCGCGCGAGCGGATGCGCGTGCCCTCGGGGAAGATCAGGACGTCCTCGCCGCGCTGCAGCGCATGCTGGGCGGCGCGCAGGCACTTCATGTCGGCGGTGCCGCGCTCCACGGGAATGCCGCCCACGCGGCTAAAGGCCCAGCGTACGATCTTGCTCTTGGCGAACTCGGACTTAAAGATGGGACGGATACGGCGGCCCCCAAAGAACAGCGCCGTCTCCACGGCCAAGAGCTCGGCCATAGAGGTGTGGTTGCAGATGACCACGCTGCCGCGGCCTTCCTGGCGCTCAAACAGCAGGTCAGCGTCCTCGACCTTCCAGCGCCACATGAGCTTGGAGAAGGCCCAAAGGATGGCCATGACTACGACGACGGTGCCGCGGATGAGCGCTGGAAACTCGGCGTAGGGGGCGTTGTAATAGTCCTCGGGCGTCTGCTTAAACAGGCGCATGGGCTACCTCCTTTGGTTGATGAGGTCCTCGATTATCGAGACGACCTCATCGATGGTGTGGGCGGTGGAGTCGACGTGCACGGCGTCCTCGGCGGGCACGAGCGGGGCGACCTCGCGGCTGCTGTCGAGCTTGTCGCGCTGCTTAAGGGCGTCGAGGGTCTCGTCGACCTCAGCCTCGAGCTGCTCGGACGTGAGCGGCTGGGCATCGTTTTGGTGGCGCTG
>CABUDQ010000087.1 GCA_902490365.1 uncultured Collinsella sp.
AGAAAGCATGTCGTCTGCAGACGGATACTCGGTTACATTTGCATTTGGAAACATAGTTTTTAATTCGCTGCGGTTGACGATGGAAAACCCCGTGCAACAGATATTACGGAGATCCTTGTTGAGATCGCTGGTGGCGTGGATGGCGGTAAGAGAGATCGTTCCCATCGAAATCGATTGAACGGTCCCCATTTGCTCGGCAAGCCAGTAGTCGCGAAATGCCGGTAGGGCGATGTCGATATTTCCCTTTGAGAGCGCTTCCATCATTTGCTGGTTGCTTGAAAAAGCGAGCGTGTGTACGGTAATGCCAAATTTGTCGTGGAGCGTCGTAACGAGTGAGACGAGTGACCCTTCCATTTCTCCGTTTGCATCTTGGTTGCAGAAGGGGAGATTGTTGTTGAGATAACCAAGTGTAAGCGTGTTGTTATTGGCCTTGAGCCACGACCGTTCGGAGTTGGTAAGTGATGCGGATCCGCTATTTTGCGCCGAGTAGTTGGATTTGACTTCGTCGTTGTAGCGCGGGTTGGTGCGGTTGATTGCCGCCATGGCCGAGTTGATGTCGTTCATCAGATCGGGGCGGCTTTTGGGAACGGCAAAATAGTAGTCGCTCGAGCCTACGTAGAACATGGGCGACGCATCGGGCGACGAAATGGTGTCGTTCATGATGACGGCGTCGACCTCGCCGTCTGAAAGTGCCTCAAAGAGGGCGCCGCCGGTGTCGATTTCTTTATAGGTACAGGTGACGCCTTCGTTGGCGAGCCACTGCTGGCCGACGAAGGTTTGCATAACGCCAGAGTTGCAGCCGATGGTGAGGCCTTGGAGTGCCTGGGGGTCACCCTTGGCCAGATCGTCGCGATCGGGCTTGGCGTAGATGTAGTAGCGCTCGGTGCCCTCGGGGTTTGAGGAAAAGAGTAACTTTTGCTCGCGTTCTACTGAATGCGAGATGTTGGGCATGAGGTCGATTTCGCCCTTCTCGAGCATGTCCATGAGCTCGGTGAAGGTGCCGGACACGTATTCGTACTGCCAGCCAGGGGTGTAGTACGAGAGGGTCTGGAGGTACTCGTAACCCCATCCCGAGAGGCGCTCGCCCGGTGTGCCTTCCTGGAACCCCTCGTTGTTGACAAGCCAGCCGACGCGGACCGTCTTGACCTGCTGGTCGGAGTCGGCGGCAAAGGCCGGGGTGGGCATGACGGCGCTCAGTAGTGTGAGCGCAGCAAGCGCGACGGCTAGGGTGCGATATAGAGCTAAGCGAAGGACGGCGGAAGGTTTCACAGACAATCCTATCGAGTTGAGATAATACCGCATAAGGATACCAGCTCAGCCACCCTAACACCCGGCAGATGGGTAGTCATTGGGGACGTTCTTAAACGACTAGTCGCTGGGGACACTCTTTGCCGGAGTTGGCACTTAGGGACGTTCCCAATCTGTTTGACACAAAAGGAACGTCCCCAAGTGCCGGATGTGCGACAATACCGAGCAACGTGATGGGGCGTCTGGGAAAAGGGGTCGCGATGAACAAGTTGAGGACGCTTGCCGACGTGTTGCGCCAGGCTGGCTTTGCGCGCATCACCGGCCTGTTCCTTATCTTCTACCTGCTGTGCTCGACGGCCGTCTGGCTGTCCGACCCTGCGACCCTTACGTTTGGCGATGGCCTCTGGTTTAGCTTTGAGACCGTATCGACGATCGGCTTTGGCGATATCCCGGCCGAAACGCCGGTTGCCCGCGCTATCACCGTCGTTTTGAGCGTCATCAGCATCTTCTACATCGCCATGCTCACGGGCGTGGCGGTGAACTACTGCAATACGCTCATCAAGATGCGCCAAAAGGACACCATGGCGCGCTTTATGGACGATCTTGAGCACCTGGAAGAGCTCGATCGCGATGAGCTCGCCGACCTGTCGCGCCGCGTGCGCGAATATCGCCGACGCCAACGCTAGGGCGGGCGCCGCGCGTCACGATGAGGGGGACAAAAATATGAATATTACGGTATACCTGGGCGCCAGCGTCGGTAACGACCCGGCGTTTCTGCCTGCGGTGCGGCAGCTCGGCACATGGATTGGCTCCAACGGCCACGCGCTGGTATACGGCGGGTCCAAGTCGGGACTGATGGGCGCGCTCGCCGATAGCGTGCTCGATGCCGGCGGGCGCGTGACCGGTGTTGAGCCGAGCTTTTTTATCGAGGCCGAGTTTCAGCACGATGGTATCGATGACCTGATCGTGACGAGCGACATGGCCGAGCGTAAGGCCAAGATGATCGAGCTCGGCGATGCGTTCGTCGCCTTTCCGGGCGGTACGGGCACGCTCGAGGAGATTGCCGAGGTCATGTCGGCCGTGTCGTTGGGACATCTGAGCGCGCCGTGCATCCTGTACAACTTGGACGGTTACTACAACGACCTTAGGTCGTTGCTCGAGCACATGATCGATAAAGGCCTATCGAGCTCGCAGCGTCAGGCCGGCATCTACTTTGCCGACGACCTGCACCAAATTGCATCGATTATCGACAACTAGGCCTTGGGGCCATCGCGTGTGCGGCGCCCAACGGTGCCGTTTGAGGCGTAGATGGTTGGCCCGTCCGCGCTGTGCCCGTCCTACAATAAAACGTATCCT
>CABUDQ010000088.1 GCA_902490365.1 uncultured Collinsella sp.
GAGCACAACCTTGCCAAGGTTGGGGTCGCGGGTTCGAGCCCCGTTGTCCGCTCCAACTATCTTACGCGGTTCTAACGAACCGCGTTTTTTGTTGACGCTGCGCGGGCCCCGGGCACCCCATCTTGCCCCTCAATCGTCGGTCGCGTACATAAAGTACGCTTCCCTCCTCTTTCGCGGCAACCTGGGGCACCCGGAGCCCGCTCGCTGTCGTGGCCGGGGGAGTAAGTCTTCCGTTCTTTTCACTAATCGATCGATTCGTCCCAGGAGGCTCGAGCCCGAGAGGGGGCGAGCGTTTGGGGCGTGGCTGCGGCGTTGATTGCCGTGAATGTCAGCTTTGGGCGTATCATCGTGGGCATCTCACAAAACCTCGTTGCAAGGGAGACACACCCCATGGCTACAGAAAAGTCCTCCTCGCACTCATGGATGTCCGATGCCGCGATCTATCAGATTTACCCGCGCTCGTTTAAGGACTCGACTGGTTCGGGTTTGGGCGATATCGCGGGCATTACCCAGCAGATGGACTATCTTGAGCGGCTGGGTATCGAGGCCATCTGGCTGAGCCCGTTTTACCCATCGCCTCTTGTCGATGGCGGCTATGACGTGGCGGACTACTGCGATGTCGACCAACGTCTCGGCTCGCTTGACGACTTCGATGACATGATCGCCGCGGCTCACGCGCGCGGCATCAAGGTCATCGTCGACATCGTGCCCAACCATTCGTCCAACCAGCACCCCTGGTTCAAAGCCGCTCTTGCCGCCGGCCCCGGATCGCCCGAGCGCGCCCGCTATATCTTCCGTGATGGTCGCGGCGAGCATGGCGAGCTGCCTCCCACCAATTGGAATGCCAACTTTGGCGGCCCCGCCTGGACGCGTGTTGCGGACGGTCAGTGGTATCTGCACATGTTTACGCCCGAGCAGCCGGACTTTGACTGGTCATGCCCCGAGGTTCGCGCGTTCTTTTGCGACGTCCTGGCGTTTTGGAGCGATCGAGGCGTCGATGGCTTTCGCATTGATGTGGCGCACGGTCTCGCCAAGGATCTCGACCGCGATGATCTCGACCAGTGGCATCTCGCCGAGGGCGATGACATGGTTGACGACGGCACCCATCCGCTGTGGGATCGCAACGAGGTTCACGAGATCTATCGCGAGTGGCGCCGCGTGTTCGACCGCTATAATCCGCCGCGCAGCGCTGTTGCCGAGGCGTGGGTGCTGCCCGAGCGCCAGTATCTCTACGCGCGCCCCAGCGAGCTTGGCCAGACATTTAACTTTGAGTTCGCCAAGGCCACTTGGACCTATGATGACATGCACGCTGCAATCGAGGAGGGCTTGAAGGCAGCCATCGAATCCGATTCCGCCTCGACCTGGGTACTTTCCAACCACGACGTGCCTCGTGTGGCGACGCGCTTCGCCCTGCCGCAGATCAAGGCGACGCGCTACCACCAGATTGCGCTCGACTGGCTCTTACGCGACGGGTCGTCTTATGACGAGGACCGTGAACTCGGCGAGCGCCGCGCGCGGGCGGCCCTTTTGCTTGAGCTGGCGCTTCCGGGCTCGGCATACGTGTATCAGGGTGAGGAGCTCGGCCTTTTTGAGGTGGCTGACATCCCGTGGGCTGCACTCGAAGATCCCACTGCGACCAATACGCACGGATCGAAGCGCGAGAAGGGGCGCGACGGCTGTCGTGTGCCCCTGCCGTGGGTGGCGACGGACGATCCCGCGCAGGGCGGATCGTTTGGATTTTCGCCGATGGACGCCGATGCGGCGCCCCATCTGCCGCAGCCTGCATGGTTTTCCGATTACGCTGCCGATAGGGAAGAGGCGGACCCGACATCGATGCTTGCGCTCTATCGTGACGCCCTCTGGCTGCGGCGCAAGCTGCGCGGGTGCGCTAACGATCTTGCGTGGCTCGATCTTGACGGGCGCACCGGCCTTGCGGATGGTGCCGAGGGCGCTGAGGGCGGCGTCATCGCCTATCGCCGCGACAACGGCTGGGCGTGTGTGACGAACTTCGGTGCAGCACCCGTGGAGCTGCCGGCGGGCAAGGTCCTGCTCACCTCATCACCGCTTGCAGACGGCAGACTTGCGCAGGACAGCTCTGCCTGGATCATGCTCGCTGAGTTGTAGGGGGCCTCTTGCGGCGAGTTTGCGTTTGCTCGCGCTTTCCGTGGTGGCTGATGTCTTCGCGAGGTTCGAGAGGGCGTCGCAAAACTTTTCAAAAAAAAGTTCTTGCATAGGATGCGGGTATCACGTAAGATTAATCCTCGTAAGCGGACATGGCTCAGTTGGTAGAGCACAACCTTGCCAAGGTTGGGGTCGCGGG